>JANRFB010000019.1:0-36092 GCA_030725785.1 Solirubrobacteraceae bacterium | reverse complement strand
CCCGTGAAAGCATTTCCGGCCAACGGATACGGCCTCTACGAAATGACCGGCAACGTCTGGGAGATGTGTTCGGACTCCTACAGCGCGAGTTCCTACGAGCTAAGCGACGAGGTCGACCCGCGCGGCCCGGACTTGCCTGACGACGCTCCGCGCGTCCAACGCGGCGGCTCATACCTCTGCCACGCCTCATACTGCAAGCGCTACCGCGTTGATGCGCGCAGCCACAACACGCCAGAAAGCTGCGCCGGAAACCTCGGCATGCGTGTTGTAAGAAACGACTAGCGCCAGTTAGTCTGCGGCGATGCCAGATCAGCCTGCGGGGCGAATAGAAGCGATCTACATCACTTCCGTCTCAGAAGCTCCGATGGTTTCGCTCGAGAACGTAAAGGCGATCACCGGCTGCGGCCTCGAAGGCGACCGGTACTGCATCGATGAGCCGGGCGAGAAGAGCTTCGAAAACCTGACGCTGATCGAGCAGGAGGCCTACGACCACCTTGCGACGATTGACATCGAGCTGCCGACCAACGCCCTGCGCCGCAACCTGCTGACCAGTGGCATTGAGCTGAACCGGCTGCTGGGCAAGGAGTTCATGGTCGGAGAGGTGCGCTGCCTTGGCACCGAACTGGCCGACCCGTGCAACTACATCCAGGGGCGCACGTTGCCTGGAGTGTTGAAGGCGATGGTTGGCCGCGGCGGCCTGCGCTGCCAGATTCTCGAAGGCGGCCTTATCTCGGTCGGCGACACCGTTCGCTGAGCGCGTAGGATCCGCTTTATGTCAAACAACACTCCAATCGCCGCCAGTCCCGACTTCCCATGGACAGAGGGCCTGACCTATAACCAAGCTGTCAAGACTGGAGACCTCGTCTTCACGGCGGGCCAAGGCGGCTTCAAAGCCGACGGCTCACTCGACGCCGACTTCGAAGCGCAGGCGCGCCAAGCGCTCGCCAATGTTGAAGCGGCGCTCGCGGTCTTTGGAGCCGACCTGCAGAGTGCAGTCAAGCTGACCGTCTTTCTCGTCAGCGCCGACGATTACGGCAAGTTCAAGGAGCTGCGCGAAGAACTCTTTGACGAGCCGTACCCGGCTTCGACGTTGCTGCTTGGCACTCCCGTCTTCCCCGAGATGCTGATCGAAGTTGAGGCTGTGGCATCTCTTAGCGGCCCGCGCGAACCGCTGAACTAACCGCTGATGTCAGATTCCCGTCGCCGGCCACGACCGATGGCCCTAGCGATGCGAATTCCCGTTCAGACAGCTTGTCCCAGTTGCGGCTCACGAGAGTCGCGGCGGATCGTCTACGGGATGCCGACTGAGAAGGCCTTCGAAGCCGCGCAGCGCGGCGAGCTGGCCCTTGGTGGATGCGTGACCTATCCGGGCAAGCCGTCGCGCGAATGCTGCCAATGCGGCCACCACTTCAGTCGCCTTCGACCGGCTCGCCGTTTCGCCAATAGTGACTAACTCCTATCGCGGTAGTGCAGGCGAGGACGCCGACTGTGTTGGCGATCATCATCGCGATGTTGCCGAGCGCGACTCCGTAGGCCAGCCAAGCTGCGCCGCCAATCCAGAGCAGCGCTAGAAACGGCATGCTGATGTCGTCTGAACTGCGGCGCTGATGAGAGCGCACCGCTTGTAGCAGCGGACTGGCGCCCATGAAGATGCCGAGCGTACCGGCGAGTACCGAGAGCGAAGCTGTGATGTCCATACGGCGGAGGCTACTGGCCGCTGCGCGCGTCAATAAGATCAAGCCAAGAGCCGATCAATTGTTGCGCCTGCCCGCCAAGCTCTTCGTGACGGGCGACTGCGTCGGCGAGAAACGCCTTGCCGCCCTCTTCTCCGAGCGTTGCTGTCAAGGCGGCGCTGTACTCGGGTACTGCCGACCACTGCTCGGCCATCTCGGGAGTGACTTCCAGATGAAACTGGATCCCGTAGGCGGCGTCGCCGTAGCGGAAGGCTTGATTCGGCGCCGCCGGTGAGCTGGCTAGTAGGACACCGCCTTCGGGCAGGTCGAACGTATCGCCGTGCCACTGAAGCGTGACCAACGGTTCGGCGAGTCCTCCGACGACTGCGTCAACCACACCCTCCTGCGTCCGGATCACCGGCAGCAAGCCGACTTCAGCCTGCGCCAGCGGATAGACAGGCGCGCCGAGCGCACTTGCGAGCAACTGAACGCCGAGGCAGGCGCCAAAGAACGGCTTCCCTGCGCGGACAGCTTCAGCCACCCACCGCTTTTCATCGACAAGCCACGGGTGCTCTGCCTCGTCGTTGACACTCATCGGCCCACCCATCGCGATGATGCCGTCGAACTGATTCCAGTCGGGGAGCTTGTCGCCAGTGTCAATCTCGACAACCTCACGTTGGACACCCCGCCGATCAAGCTCGATGTCGTACGCACCCGGAGATTCGCAGAACAGGTGCTGGACTACTACGAGCTTCATCGCCGGCTACTCGGTGTTGCCGTTTAGGCCTGGGATCCACTTCGTGCCAGCGAGAGGGACACGCGCCATTGCTGCCGCCTCAATCGTCAGCGCGACGAGGTCTTCCGGCTCGAGGTTGCGGACGTCCGACTTGCCGCAGGCGCGCGCAAGGGTTTGCGTCTCGAGCACCATCGCCCGTAGGTAGTTGGCGAGCCGCCGGCCGCCGAGCTCGGCGTTGAATCGCTTACCAAGCTCCTCATCCTGAGTTGAGATACCGGCAGGGTCGCGGCCCTCGTGCCAGTCGTCGTAATAACCAGCGCCGCTACCAAGCTTCTCGTACTCCTCTTGATGTTCGGGAGCGTTGTCGCCGAGCGCGATCATCGCCGCAACGCCGATCGAGACGGCGTCGGCGCCTAGCGCCAGCGCTTTAGCCACGTCGGCGCCTGTGCGAATCCCGCCGGAGACAACGAGCTGGACCTTGCGATGCATTCCGAGGTCCTTGAGCGAATCAACGGCCTCCGAGATCGCCGAGAGGATTGGAATGCCGACGTGTTCGATGAAGACGTCCTGTGTTGCAGCAGTGCCGCCCTCCATTCCGTCGAGTACGACAACGTCGGCGCCCGACTTGACGGCTAGCGCTACATCGAAATAGGGCCGTGAGGCGGCGATCTTGACGTAGATCGGAATCCGCCAGTCGGTGATCTCGCGAAGCTCGCCGATCTTGATCTCAAGGTCGTCCGGGCCGGTCCAATCAGGGTGGCGGCATGAGCTGCGTTGATCTATCCCTTTTGGCAGGTCCCGCATCTCTGCAACGCGATCCGAGATCTTCTGGCCGAGCAGCATTCCGCCGCCTCCAGGCTTCGCTCCCTGACCGATAACGACCTCGATCGCATCGGCGCGGCGGAGGTCGTCCGGGTTCATTCCGTAACGCGAAGGGAGCAGCTGGTAGACCAGCTTCTCCGAGTGACCCCGCTCCTCCTCTGTCATTCCGCCGTCACCGGTCGTCGTGCTCGTTCCGACTACGCTCGCGCCGCGGCCGAGCGCCTCTTTCGCCTGCGCAGAAAGAGCGCCGAAGCTCATACCGGCGATCGTGATCGGAATGTCGAGCTCGATCGGGTTCTTCGCGTAGCGCGTGCCGAGCGTCACGGCCGTGTTGCAGCGCTCGCGGTAACCCTCTAGCGGGTAGCGCGAGACGCTGGCTCCGAGCAGCAGCAGGTCGTCAAAATGCGGCACCTTGCGCTTCGCGCCGAAGCCGCGGATGTCGTAGATTCCTTCGCGCGCCTTGCGCTGGATCTCATGGATTACGTTGCGGTCGAAGAGCGCCGATTCGCGCATTCCTGGGCTGGGCATTGGCTCGTGAGTCATTAATAAGCGTCCGCGTTGTCGATGTTGAAGTTGTAAAGCTTGCGCGCCGTGCCGTAGCGCTTGAAATCAGCAGGGTCGGCATCCACGCCGGCTTCGGCGAGCAGGCCGGTCAGCTCGGCGGTATGAAACTCCTTGAAGTCCTTCTCGATGCAGTCAGCGCCCAATTCAGCAACCGAACCGCGCACGTAAATGTGCGTCTCGTAGATCGAATCGCCGAGCGCCTCGCCAGCGTCGCCACAGACGACGAGCGCGCCCTTCTGCGCCATGAAAGCGCTGAGGTGTCCAACGTTGCCCTCTACGACGATGTTGACGCCTTTCATCGAAATGCCGCAGCGAGCTGCTGCGTTGCCGCGCACGACGAGCAAGCCGCCTCGGCCCGTCGCGGCCGCCGACTGGCTCGTGTCGCCGTCCACGATTACTGTCCCCGACATGATGTTCTCGGCGAGCCCAACCCCGGCGCTGCCGTGAATTCGAATGTTCGCCTCTTTGTTCATGCCGGCGCAGTAGTAGCCAACGTGGCCATCAATGTCGATCTCTAGAGGCGCGTTGATGCCGGCGCCGATCGCGTGCACCCCGTTCGGGTGCGTGATCCGCCAGTTCTGCGGGCCACCGTCGGCCGCGTCGTGGAGCCGCTGGTTGAGCTCACGGATTGTTGTTTCGGTCAGGTCGACAACTTCGACTGTCTGCTCGGCAGTTCCCATCAGACTTTCTCCTTCTCCCAGATGTAAACCTGGCCTGGATCTGGCTCCCAGACGCGTGCTTCCTCAGCCCCTGGCAACACAGCGATTGCGCGGTACTCGGAGGCCATTGCGACCCAGTCATCGCTCTCGCTCATCACGGCCGGCTTACAGGCAATCGGATCGCGCAGCACGGCGAAACCATCGGCAGTGCCAACGGCGAAGGTAAAGAAGCCGTCGAGGTCATCGAGCGCCGACTCAAGCGCCTCAGTCAGCGACGCGCCTTCGCGCATCTTCCAAGTTAGATAGGCGGCGGCAACCTCGGAGTCGTTGTCAGTCTGGATCGTGATCCCCTCGCGGCGGAGCTCTTCGCGCAGACGGTTGTGATTGCAGAGCGAACCGTTGTGCACGAGGCAGAGATCGAGCCCGGTCGAGAACGGGTGCGAGTGCTCGGTCGTGACGATGCTTTCGGTCGCCATCCGCGTGTGACCAAGCGCGTGCGTCGCGCTCAGCTCACGGAGCCCGAAGCGCTCCACGAATTCCCGAGGATCACCCTTCTCTTTGTAGATCTCAATCGCCTGCCCGGCGCTCATCAGGCGCAGCTCGGGGTGGTTATCGAGCACCCAACGCCCAGCGTCGTCGGCGTCGGTCTGGACGACAATCACAGCATGGCTGGCGCGAATCTCTGGCCCGTTGCTGCCGCCGAATGCCCCCGATAGCTCGCCGGCGACGAGGTCCCAGTCATAACCCTCGTCAGGAGAGAAGAGCGTCAACTTGCTCGATCCTGCCGGCGCAGGGTTGCGGTAGAAGGCGACACCAGCGCTATCCGGGCCGCGGTCGGCCATCTGAATCAGCATGTCAGCAAGGTGATCGCCGAGCCGCTGCTCGAACGAAGAGGATTTACTGAAGAGTCCTGCAATTCCGCACATAGGTTGATTCTACTGGTCGTTCACGACATAAATCGGGGTGAATCTAGCCACATTTAGGCCTTTTGAGTGTGCGGTTCGAACACTTGCTGCAATACGCCTAGAAGAGCTGAAGGTAACGGTCCAGCTCATACTTTGAGATCTGCTCGTGAAATGTTGTCCATTCGACTCGCTTGCGCTCGATGAAGTAATCGATGTAATCACGCCCGTCGTGCGAGCCGAACGCCTTGCGCATCACATCGCTCTTTTCCAGCTCGCGCGTGGCGTCGAGCAGGTTGGCGGGGAGCGTCATGATCCCCATCTCCTCGCGCTCGGCAGCTGTCGTCTTGAACATGTTCTCGCTCGTTGGGTCGCCCGGGTCGAGTCCACGCTCGATCCCGTCGAGTCCGGCTGCCAACACCGCCGTCGCAGCGAGATACGGGTTGCAGGAGCCGTCAACGGTGCGATCCTCGATTCGCCCCTCGTCAGGGATCCGCAGCATCATTGACCGGTTGTTGTAACCATATGTCACGTAGGCCGGTGCCCAGGTCGAGCCGCTCGTTGGCTCTCCAACGACGAGCCGCTTATATGAGTTAACAGTCGGCGCCGTGATCCCGATGTAGGCGGTCGCGTTGGCCGTCAGCCCACCGAGGAAGTTGTAGCCAATTTCCGAGAGGCCGAGCCCGCGCGGATCGTCGGCAGGGTCGCTATGAAAGACGTTCTCGTCGCCCTTCCAAAGGCTCATGTGGAAGTGGCAGCCATTGCCGGTCAGATGGCCGAACGGCTTCGGCATGAAGGTCGCGATCAAACCGCGCTCCTGTGCCATCGCTTCGACCATGTAACGGAAGAAGATCGAGCGGTCGCAGGTCGTAAGCGCGTCAGCGTAGTCCCAGTTCTGTTCGAACTGGCCGTTGGCGTCTTCGTGATCGGTTGCGTAATTGTCCCAACCAAGCGCCGTGATGTTGTTGGCGACCTCGGTCACGAAAGGCAGGTTGCGCGTCAGAGCGCGCATGTCGTAACACGGCTGTTCGAGATCGTCGAGCGGGTCAGCGAGTTCGATTCCGCCGTCTGCCGAGCGGCGCAGCAGGAAGTACTCCAGCTCAGCGCCGATCCGTAGCTCATAGCCGAGCTCCGCGGCACGGGCGATCTGGTTCTGCAGAATCGTACGCGGGCAGAAAGGCCAAGGCTCGCCTTCCACCGTCAAGTTGCAAGCGAAGCGGCCGATATTCGGCAGCCACGGGAGTCGCGTGAAGGTCGATACATCAGGCATCGCGATCATGTCCGGGCTGTCAGGCGTCTGTCCGATGTCGCCGGCAGCGAAGCCGGCGAAGCCGGCGCCGCCGGAAAGAAGGTCGTCGAGGTGGTGCGCCGGCACGAGCTTTGCGCTCGGCTTGCCGTGCATGTCAACGAACTGAGCAAAGAGAAACTCGATCCCCTCGTCGGCGACGATCTTGCGTACCGCGTCTTCGTCTAGGGGCGCTTTGTTTGACATTCAGTCTTCCTTTCAGAACGCTTGCATTTGGCGTTGGCTCGTGTTGCTCGCGGCAGTGCAAAGGTTATGGACATCTTTGGACAAACACTCTTCGACAGACCACCGACGCGCTCTCAAAAGTTGTCGACCGGCACTCACGGGCTGGACTGCGGCCCACTCTCCGCCGGGCTCGGAGCGAGCCCCTCTTCCTTCACATTCTTCTCGCGGATCACCTCTGCAACCTGGCCGCTATTTGCATTGACCTTCACGATCACGAGGTTTTTGTAGACCAAGCCCCCTGGCGCAGGCTCAGAAAGCGAGACGGCCCAATACGAAGAAGCTCCGAAGCCAGAGCGAACAAAGCGGATCTGCGTGCGCGTCGCATCAAACTTGATTTGCTCACGAGCCGTCGCAATCGCTTGCGTCTGACTGACTCTAATTTGAGCTGCTTGGCAGCCCTGCGAGACAGCGTAGGTGACGGCAACCAGAACGATGATTGCGAGGACCGGCTTCCACGTAATCCGTCGCGGAAGCTTGCCCGGATAGACGGCATGGCGATACTTAGACTCCGTCGGTTGCGCCACAAGGATCTCGCGACTACAGCGCGCTAATTAAACTTGGGGACGGAAGGTGTCGCCCCAGTCGGTGCCGAGGACAATCGCGAGCACAATGCCGACGCAGATGATTGAGATTGAGATCATCGCGACCTCGAAACCTTTGACGTGCGTTTCATCGGGCGGGAATTCAATTTGCTTGCCACGTTCTGACATTTCAATCTCCTTTAGCTGATCTCGGTTGACATTGGGGATGCGGCCGGCTGTGATGAAGATCCGCGGGCTATCAGCCGTTCGGTATGGGACGCAAGGCGGCGATTCTCGAACACGACCCACGCGATCAGGCTCACAACCATGAAAGCTGCCCCTAACGCCGTCAGCACGTAGTACGCGGTCGTGGCGCCGGCCCCCTCTGCGCCATAAGTCGAGCCAGGGCCGAAAGTCATGATGCCGGCGCACTTCTCATACGCAGCCTGCACGATGAAATCTGCAGTGTCGGCAGCATCCGGGGCCGAATTCGCGACGTTCTGAACGCACTTTGGGGCACTATCGATTAGCAGAGCCATTATTAATCCTCCTGGTCGCGGACTACATCGCCAACTTTTTGGCGACGGTCCTTCTGAATGATCCAGTGACTGAGTCCGCCGACGACGGCAATCATCACCACGACGCTAAGGGCCAGTTGCATCATCTGCTCAAACCCCCGACTTAATCCGGCGGTAGGCTTCTTCAAGGACCGGCCCTGAAGGAACAATCGTTCCGTCCGGCTCAATAATTGTCTCGTCGACAGCTCCGAACTCAGGGAAGACGTCCTCTTCGTACTCAGCACGATCGAGGCCTTCGATCTCGACCTCTGGCGGTACGCGCAGCAGGTTCATCTTCTTCAGGATCCAGGAGCCCAGCCAGCCGGTTAGGAAGCCGAGCGGAAGGAATGTTGCCATACCAATCAGCTGGCCGCCGATCGATGATTCGACATTGTTTATACCGGTTGGATAACCGGCCGCGAATATGCCAACCCAAAGCAGTCCTAGGAAGCCCGCAACCCCGTGCACCGATACTGCGCCAACGGCGTCGTCAACGCGCATCTTCTTCTCAATGAAGCCGGCGGCGTAATAGGCGAGAACTGCCGTCAGTGCGGAGAGCAGATATGCCAAGACGGGGGAATAAACGTCGGCTGCTGCGGAAACCCCAATCACTCCAGCGAGGCCTCCGGAAATTGTCCAAAACGGATCGCCCTTGGAAGCGAAATATCCGCCGGTAAATCCGCCCGCGAAGCCAACCGTTATCGTCATCGTGATCGCGCCGAGCGTGGTCGGGCTCAAATAGATGTTCGCCCAGCCCGGGAATGCCGTCGACGAGATCACTAGGCAGGCGGCGTAGAAGCCATAAAAGCCGGTAAAGATCAGCATCAGGCCAAGCGCCGTGATGTGAAGGTTGTGGGGTCTGAAAGTTCGAGCTTGACCCTTCACATAGCGGCCTATTCGTGGCCCTATATTGAAAAGCACGCCGAGCGTAAAGGCGCCAGCGACGCCGTGAACGACGCCAGAAGCGATCGAGTCGTGGAAACCAAAGCGCACCGGTAGCCAGCCTCCCGCGCTCCATCCCCAAGCTGCGTCAAGGATCCAAACGCCAGAGCCAAGCAGCACGGCCAGCAGCAGGTAGGCGCTCAATCTGACCCGCTCAATGACAGCGCCAGACATAATCGACGCGGTAGTCCACGAGAACAGCAGGAAGGCGAGGAAGAAAATCAGGTTGATGTTGTTCGTAATGTTCGCTCCAAAGGCATCACTCCAAGGGATTCCGCCTTGGCACGCGAGCGAAGTGAAGTCGGATGAGTTCGGGCCGATCGGCAAACCGGGCTGGTTGCAGTTGTAAATCCACCAACCGAAGAAGTAGAAGCTTGGAGTTACGACGGCAATCGTGAGAATGTTCTTCATTGCCGTCGCCATCACGTTCTTGCGCCTGGCGATGCCGGCCTCGTAACTCATGAAGCCAGCGTGGATCAGCCACATCAGTACGACCGTGAAGAAATAGAATTGCTCGCCGATTACGAGCGAATCTTGCGTCTGACCGACGACAACGTCCTCGACGGTCGGACCTGCTGCAGCAATTAGCTCGAACATTTAGTAACCCTCTCCATTCAGACGCTTAAGGCAAGCTGCGCGAGACTCCCCGATCTGCGCTGCGGGCGCTAGGGCTGAATCGACACTATTGCTAGCCATTTATATGTGCGATTTGCACATTTGCGGTGATGCTGACAGTATTCGCGGCGTGCGAAGCGATAGCGCAGAGGACCCGGCCGGGCTTCTAGCTGATCCTGACTCCCAGCCAAACGGTCGGTCCGAGCCAACGATCTCCGAGAACGCAACCCTCGGCGCCGTAATCCGCACGCTGAGCGCGTCGCTGGACCTCGACCGAGTGCTCGCCAGCGTTGTCACTTTGCTCAGTGACGCGACCAGTTGCCACGGTTGTTTTGTCTACTCGCTAGAGGGCGATCGGCTAGTTCTTCGAGCCGCCTCTCCGCTTTACAGTGCGCTCGTCGATCAGCTGAGTATCGGAATCGACGAGGGACTGATCGGCTGGGTCGCTCGGACAGGCGCCCCGGAGATGATCCGTGAAGCGGCGATGAGTGACCCCCGGATGAAGGTGATTCCAGAGCTTGAGGAGGAACGCTTTCAATCGCTCGTCGCAGCGCCAATAGTGGGTCAGAATCGTGCCACGATCGGCGTGATTTCGTTGCACACTGTTGCGCCTCGTGAGTTTGAGCCGGAAGTTCTCGACTTTTTGGTCTCGAGCGGCTCGCTGATTGGAGGCGCGATCGAAAACGCTCAGAAGCACAGCGCGATCAAACGCCATGTCCAGAAGCTGAAGGCGCTGGCCACGGTTACGACCTCAATTACAGCCTGCGACACCGAGGCGCAGCTCTGCGCCGGCGCTGTGAGCGGTGTCCGACAGCTTTTCGAATCTGCAAGCTGCCAGATCTACCTTGCTAGCAAGAGCGAACGCGACGGAGCTGGCGAATTAAGGCTGGCTGCGTTCGAAATTGCTCCCGGCGACGAACAGCCGGCTGAAGTTGCCGAACCAACAACAGTCAAGCGAGCGGCTGCAAAGTCCTCCCTAGAAGGCACGCCGACTACTTTCACAACGTCGCTTAACGTCGCCGACGAGCAGGTCGGATTGCTCGTGACAAGCGACCGTTCGATCTCAATCTGGGAAGAAGAGGACCGTGAACTACTCCGCGCCCTGGCGAATCTCGTCTCAGCAGCGCTAGAGCGAATCGCCTTGATCGAGAGACTCTCTTCTCGCGGAAGCTTTACCGAGCTGATTGCCGCGATCAAGATCGGTGACCGTTCGGTAGCGTCAACGACTGCGGCGGCTCTTCCCATAGACCTTACGACGACGCACGTGATGCTGGTGGCACAGATGCCTGAGCGTGAGAGCCGTCTCCCAGCCACTACGTCCGAGCATTCACCGTCCCACCTTCATCGGTTAGGCCTAGCTGAACTAAAGACTGAGCTGGAGATCCTTTTCCCAGACGGCGCCGGTGGCCTGATCGGCGATGGACTGACGGTCTTTGCGCCGATCGACGGTCGAACTGACGTCGAGGACATGCAGCTCCGGCTCGAAAAGCTGGCGATAACGCTCGGAGTCGCAATCGGCATCGGGCCGATCTGCCAAGATTTTGAGGAGTGCGCGGTAGGACTCAGGGAGGCTCAAGCGGCAGCAGATACTGCCTCCTATCTTTATCGGAACGGTGGTGCGCTGTCTAGTGTGCAGCTTGGCGCCTATCGCTTGCTTATCGGGCTAGATCTCGGAGCGGCAGACGAAGGTGATCTGTTTCAGGGCATCGAGAAAGTCGCCCAATACGACGAAGCAAGAAATCAGCGCAGCGAGCTTCTATCGACGCTTGAACGATATCTGGCCGAAGGACGAAAGGTAACTGCGAGCGCGCGCGTCCTTTTCATCCACCCCAACACGTTACGCCAACGGCTAGCGCGAATCGAAGCAGTAAGCGGCCTAACACTGGCTGACGAGGATCAGCTGGAGCTGGCGCTAGCGCTGAAGCTGGTTCGCCTCAAGCGGGGCATCCCCAGCGAGCCCGCTGCGCTACGGAGCTGAATCGGTTTTCTTTGCTTTCGCATAGGTGTAAATACGCAGGATGATCAACCCGACAAAATTCGTCAGCAAGACGAACAGAACCCACCAGACCTTCTGCAGCAGCGGCATCTCTTGTTGACCGCGGACCTCGACAACCGCGAGCCAAACGATCACTCCTAGGAGCACGATTAGCAATGTCGGCGCTTGCTGGAAAATGAAAAAGAACAGCACGGCAGGCAACCTTACTAGCCGCTTCGAGATGGGGGCTGGACCGGCGTCACAGCACGCAAGCTCCAAGCTTCAGCGCAACGTCCGGAAATAAAAGTACCGTTCGATTTGCATTCTCTGAACCTATTTGTCTAGTATCCGAAGAAGAAGGAAATCAGCAACCGATTGCGAGTCGAATGTCGTTCCTGTTGAACTGCCCCATCTGCGGTACCCGCGAAGTCACAGATTTTGGTTTCGGCGGAGAGATTGTCGTGCGGCCCCAGGACCGCCCAGGTGAGCGAGAGTTGAACGCTTACAACTACTTCCGCGCCAACACCGATGGCGTTCAGCGCGAATGGTGGTGGCACCGCGCCGGCTGCAGGACTTGGTTTCAAGCCGAACGCAACACATCTACGAACGAGGTCCTCTGGACCGCCGTCCCTGAAATCACCGACGCCACGCAGGCGCCGGTCTCACCTGTTGCCCAGGCCCGCGCGGCCGGCGGCGAGGAGCTGCGCTAAATGAGCCGTCTCGACCCACAGCCCGCGGAGCGGATCGACCGCTCGAAGAAGGTCGAGTTCAAGTTCGACGGCAAATCGGTGACCGGCTTCGAAGGCGACACGATCGCCTCGGCGCTCTACGCCCAAGGCCAGCGGATCTTCTCTCGCTCGTTCAAGTACCACCGCCCGCGTGGCATTGTCAGCGCTTCGGGCTGGACCGCCAACACGCTCGTCCAAGACGGCGAGTGGCCCGGCGTCCGAGCAACGACCGAGCGCGCCAAGCACGGAATGGAGATCAAGCACCAAAATGCTTGGCCCTCGCTGAACTTTGACGTGATGCGCGCCTCCGACATCTTCGGCGGCCCCTTCATGCCAGCCGGTTTCTATTACAAGACTTTCATCTGGCCGCGCAGCGCTTGGCCGCTCTACGAGAAGGTGCTGCGCCATGCAGCGGGCCTTGGCGTGATGAAGAAGAGTCAAGCCCACCGTGAGTGGCGTACCGACTACCGACGGCGTCACTGCGACGTTCTCGTAATTGGCGGCGGAGTTGCAGGCCTCAGCGCTGCAATTGCGGCGGCCCGCGAGGGCGCCGATGTCGTGCTGGTCGATGAAGACGTTGAACCCGGCGGCCAGCTGCTCTGGCAGGGTAAGCACGAGCAGGCACGCAAGCTGGCTGAAGAGGCGCGGGCAGCCGGCGTCGAGATCATGAGCAGCGCCCCTGCTCTCGGCTACTTCGACGGAATGGTCCCGGTCTGGCAAGGCAGCACGCTCCATCAGATCCGCGCTCAGCGGCACGTGGCGGCAACCGGCTCGATCGAGCAGCCTCTTGTGTTCCCTAACAACGACCTTCCTGGCGTGATGTTGACGACCGGCGCGCTGAAACTGGCGGCGCTATACGCGCTGAAGCCGGGCGAGAACGCAGTCATCGCGACGACCGGCGAACGTGGCCTTGAGGCCGCGCTGGCGCTTCAAGCCGCGGGCGTGAACGTGATCGCCGTTGCCGACTTGCTCCCGAATCGCTCAAACGAACTAACTGCTGCAGTGGAAGCCGCCGGCATTCAACTGATGCGCGGCATGACCGTAGTTGAAGCCAGAGGCAATAAGCACCTGAAGGGATGCACGCTCGCTCAGATTGACGAAAACGGCGTCGCGAAGCCAGGCACCGAGGAACGCTTCGACTGCGACCTTCTCGCAGTTTCCGGCGGCACGGTGCCGGCCTCATCGCTGATGCTGCAGGCCGGCGCCAAGGCCAAGTTCAACTCTGAGGCCAATTGTTTCCTGCCGGAGAACCCTCCCCCCGGCATCCATCCAGCGGGCGCAGTTGCCGGCAAGGAAGAGTTGGAAGCGGCAGCGCTGAGCGGAACGCTCGCCGGTGCCCGCGCCGCGCAGGAGTGCGAGTTTGGTGACGGCTCGGCCGCAACCGCCGCGGCCAATGCGCTTGAGGCTCTCCCCACCCCCGCCCCGGCTGCTCCATCGCCGGCCTACCAGCGGACGGCCAAGCCAACCGGCAAAGCGTTTCTTGACCTCGACGAGGACGTCACGACAAAGGACATGAAATACGCGATCGAAGAGGGATACGACTCGATCGAACTGAGCAAGCGCTACACAACAGTCACGATGGGCCCCTCGCAGGGTCGCGTCTCGCAGCTGCCGAGCATTCGAGCAGTCGCAGCCCAGACCGGCCTCAGCATTGATGAAACCGGCATCACAACGGCGCGGCCACCGTGGTCAACGGTTCCGCTTGGCGCTTGGGCCGGCCGCCCGTTTACGCCGGCAAAGCGCTCAGCCATCCACGCACGCCAGCGTGAACTCGGATCGCACGTCAAGTGGGCTGGCGACTGGCGCCGCGCCTACGACTATGGCGACGTCAAGGGTGAGGCCGCTGCCGTCCATCAAGCCGTTGGCATGATCGACGTCTCAACGCTGGGCAAGATGATCGTCAGTGGCCCCGACGCTGGCCAGTTCCTCGACCGCATGTACACGAACCGCCTCAGCGACCTAAAGGTCGGGCGTATCCGCTACGGCGTTCTAGGCAACGACGCCGGCCGAATCACCGACGACGGCACCGTCTGCCGGGTCGCCGATGACAGCTTCCTCGTGACCACAACCTCATCCGGCGCCGACGCCGTTGAGCGTTGGTTCACATGGTGGCTGGCCGCTTGGGAGATGGAGGTCCATGTGACCGACGTGACTCAAGGGCTTTGCGCAATCAACGTTGCCGGCCCGAAGGCTCGCGACCTGCTCGGCAAGCTGACCGACGCCGACCTCAGCAATGAAGGCTTCGGATACCTCGATGGGCACCAGATTCAGATTGCAGGCGTTCAGTGCCTCGCGATGCGGATCGGCTTCGTCGGAGAGCTCGGCTACGAGATTCACTACCCGGCAGCGTGTGGTCAATACCTCTGGGATCAGATCCTTGAAGCCGGCACTGAATATGGGATCAAGCCGTTTGGTCTTGAACCGCAGCGGATCCTGCGACTTGAGAAGGCGCACATCATCGTCGGTCAGGACACCGACTCCGAATCGAACGCGTACGAGAGCCAGATGGGCTGGATCGTAAAGCTCGATAAGGAGGAGGACTTCATGGGCAAATGGGCCTTGGAGCGCGCCAACGAACGCGGCATGGTCAACACGCTGGTCGGCTTCAAGATCGACGGCGACGACGTCCCAATCGAGGGTTCAGCCGTCGTCGTTGACGGGCAGCCGGCCGGTCGCGTGACATCGGCGCGCTACTCGGAGCTGCTTGGTCAGTCGATCGGACTGGCGTGGGTCCCTGCCGAACACGGCAAGGATGGCAGCCCGCTGCACATCAAGTACGGCTCCAAGAATCAAACTGCGACGATCGTCCACGGAGCCTTTTACGATCCCGACCAGGAGCGCCTGCGTTCATGAGCCTGACATTTCTATCTGCCGACCAAGCACAGCAGCAAGGCTCCTTCACGCCGCTGCTCCAAAGCAACATTGAGGCCGAACTAGTGGCCGCCGGGGCAGAGATCGAGGAGCGCGATGGCTGGCGCGTCGCCGCCAACTACGGCGACACCATCGCCGAGAAGAAGGCCTGCGCTGAGAGCGTTGGAATCGCCGACCTCTCGAGCCTCGGAATCACAGAACTGCTTGGAACGCCCGCAGCGATCGAAGTGATCACGGGCGAGGTTGCCGGGACCGCCGCCAAGCTTGGCGAGGCTGTCTTCGCAGGCGGCGCATGGTGGTGCACCGTCAAACCTGACCGCGTACTAGCGATCACCGAAGCCGGCGAAACGGCGGCACTTCGCGGACGACTGGAAGCCGTCGCTGCGTCGCGCGACGAGCTGGTCTCGGTCACCGACCTGACGAGCACGCTCACTACCTTCAGCTACAGCGGCCCGCTCGCTCGCGACACGTTCGCGCGGATCACGGCTCTTGACCTGCGCGAGCGCGAGTTCCCTCTGCGCGGCTTTCTCCCCGGCTCAATCGGTCGTGTCCCCGGCTTGCTGCTGCGCCAAGGCCAGGACAGCTTCCTTCACACCTTTGGCGCCGCGAGCGCCCAATACATGTGGGAGTCAGTGATCGACGCTGCCGTGGAACTCGGCGGGCGGCCGGTCGGAATCGATGCGCTTGGCCCACTGGGCGGCGCCGTGGAGGCAACGACCAATGCGTGACATTTTCCGCCAAAGCAAGATGTGGCATACGCCTTCGAAGCTGAAGGACAACTACGAGGTCGTCATCATCGGCGGAGGCTCTCACGGGCTCGCAACCGCGTACTACCTGACCAAGCACCACGGCATCAAGGACATCTGCATCCTTGAAAAGAACTACATCGGTGCTGGCGCCTCGGGCCGCAACACGACGATTCTGCGCTCCAACTACAAGACACCTGAAGGCGCACGCTTCTACGACGCCTCGGTCAAGCTCTACGAGAACCTTTCGAAGGATCTTCAGTTCAACTTGATGTTCTCGCAGAAGGGCCACCTCACTCTCGGCCACACCGACCGCGCAATGTTCGTTATGCACGAGCGCGCAGAGGTGAACCGCCTAGTTGGAATCGACACTTCGGTCGTCGACGCCGACGAGGTTCAGCGGATGGTGCCTGCGATGCAGGTGACCGACGACGCCGAGTACCCGATCATGGGCGCTCTCTACCACCCGCCAGGCGGCATCATCCGCCACGACGCCGTTGTTTGGGGCTACGCGCGCGGCGCCGACCGCGGCGGCGCTGAGATCCACCCCAACAGCGAAGTTACGGCGATCCACAAGGACGGCGACCGTGTAACAGGCGTCACCGTCAATGGCAATCAGCGCGTCAACGGTGGCACCGTACTCTCGGCCACTGCAGGCTGGTCTTCGATCCTCTCCGAGATGGCGGGCTTCGAACTGCCGATTACGACCCACATCCTCCAGGCATTCGTGACCGAACCGGTTAAGCCGCTACTCGACAAGGTGATCGTCTCCTCACAGATGCACGTCTACGTGTCGCAGACCGACCGCGGCGAGTTCCTGATCGGCTCGGAGATTGAGCCATGGACGACGTACCGGATGAATGGGACTCTCAACTTCCTGCAGGAGTCCACGCGCCATGCGCTTGAGCTCTTTCCGCAGCTTGAACGCGCACGGATGCTTCGTAGCTGGGCAGGCCTTTGCGACCTGAGCCCCGACTACTCGCCAATCCTGGGTAAGACCGAACTTGAGGGCTTCCTCGTCTCGACCGGCTGGGGCACCTACGGCTTCAAAGCGGCGCCGATCGTTGGCGTGACCTTGGCCGAGCTGATCGCTACCGGCAAGACGCCGGAGCTGATTAAGCCATTCGAAGTCGAGCGCTTCTACACCGATGAGCTCGTCTCCGAGCTCGGCGCGGCCGCCGTCTCGCACTAGCGGCGCCTGCTGAAGCGACCTTCCACCAACCCAAAATACAGGAGCAGTCATGAAGAGCAGTCTTGAGATCGCCCAAGAAGCAGAGCTCATTCCAATTGACGAGATTGGCGCCACGCTCGGCCTTGAACCGGACGAACTCGAGCCTTATGGCCGCTTCAAAGGCAAGGTTGAGCTGTCAGTACTGAACCGTCTCAAGGACCGCCCCGACGGCAAGCTGATCTGCGTCGCCGGCATGACACCAACCAAGGCCGGGGAAGGAAAGACCACAACCGCCGTCTCGCTGACTCAAGGAATGGGGAAGATCGGCAAGACGCCCGTTCTCTGTCTACGCGAGCCATCGCTTGGCCCTGTCTTCGGGATTAAGGGCGGCGCCGCCGGTGGCGGTTACGCGCAGATCGTCCCGATGGAGGATCTGAACCTCCACTTCACCGGTGACATTCACGCCGTCGGCGCTGCAAACAACCTGCTCGCCGCCCTCCTGGACGCGTCGATTCTCCACGGCAACCCGCACAGCATCGACGCTCTGCGAGTTACGTGGAAGCGCGCCCTCGACATGAACGACCGCGCGCTGCGCGGCGTTGCGATTGGGCTTGGCGGCCGTGCGAACGGTTACCCGCGCGAGACCGGCTTCGACATCACGGCCGCGTCCGAGGTGATGGCAATCCTCGCCGTTGCCAGTGACCTTCAGGACCTGCGCAAGCGGCTCGGCGAGATCACCGCTGCGTACCAGTTCGATGGCGTCACCCCGGTTACGGGCGAAGACCTCCAGGCCGCCGGCGCGATGACCGTTCTGCTCAAGGACGCGCTGAAGCCAAACCTAATCCAGACCCTCGAAGGCCAGGCCGCGCTGATGCATGCCGGCCCATTCGCCAACATCGCCCACGGCAACAACTCAGTAATAGCTGACCGCATCGCGCTGAAGCTAGGAGACTACGTTCTCACCGAATCGGGCTTCGGTTCCGACATGGGCATGGAGAAGTTCATGGACATCGTCTGCCGCGCTGGCGAGCTTCGCCCCGATGCAGTCGTGCTCGTCTGCACCGTCCGCGCGATCAAACATCACGGCGGCATGGATGAAGAGAGCGACTCGCCGGAGGTAAACCGCAAGGCGATCGAGGACGGCATGTCGAACGTCTACCACCATCTGAAGCTCGTTAAGGAGTTCGGCCTCCCCTGTGTCGTCGCTGTCAACCGGCGCCCGGGCGACACCGACGAAGAGGTCGAGATGGTGCGATCGCTAGCGCTTGAGGGCGGAGCATTCGCTGCCGAGCTCAATGAGGCATTCGAAAAGGGTGGCGACGGAGCGGCCAAGCTTGCTGAAGCAGTGGTAGCGGCCGCCGACGAGCCATCTGACTTCCAGTTCCTCTACCCAGAAGACGCGACGATCAGAGAGAAAATCCACGCGATTGCGACTAAGGCCTACGGCGCCGATGACGTCGTCTATTACCTCGACGCTGAGCGCAAGATTGAGCAGTTCACCGCTGCCGGCCTCGACAAGCTTCCGATGTGCATGGCGAAGACGCCGCTCTCGCTATCACACGACCCGACCCAGCTTGGCGCGCCTACCGGCTTCACGCTCCCAGTGCGCGACATGCGCGCCTACACCGGTGCTGGTTGGCTCGTGCCGCTCTGCGGCGACATTATGCAGATGCCAGGTCTTGGCAAGACACCGGCAGCCTTCGACATTGACATTGACGCTGACGGCAACACAGTCGGGCTCTTCTAATTAGGCTGGCGCGATGAGCGCCGTCAGCAGACAGAGCGTTGGCGACCTACTAAACGAACTCGCATCGGTCAGCGAAGGTCCATCGGCTGGCTCAGCCGCCGCTCTCGCCTGTGCCCAGGCGGCGGCACTAGTTGAGCTCACGGCGACTCTCGCCGCCAAGCGCCTCGGCGGCGACGAGACGATGAGCCGCCTCGCGGCCTCGGCAACAGTCCTCCAGAGCGCCGCGCTAGTTGCGCTTGACCACGAGCGAACTGCGTACTCCGAGGCGGCGAAGGGCGGCAACCTCGCAGACGCGGCCGACACGCCTCTGGCAGTAGCGCAGCTCGCGGCGCAGGTCGCTGACGGGGCCGCAAAGGTGGCGTGTTCTGGCCGGTGGCCCTTTACGCCCGACGCCGTCGCCGCAGCAATCCTCGCGGAGAGTGCTGCAACTATCGCCGTCCTAATCGTGCGCGCTAACCTGCGCGATATGCCAAACGACTCGCGACTAACGAGCGTCGAAGAGGCTTCGGCGCTGGCGAGCGCAGCAGCCGGGAAGGCGAGGGCGGCTTAAGTGGCCGGAAAGCCAGCAGCAGCGTCCGCTACACGCGTTTCGGTCGTCGACAGCGCTGAGATTTCTTTGCGCGAATGGCTGGGCCCGGGCAACCATCGGCCAGGCGATCGCCTCCCACCCGAGCAGGAGATCGCGACGATGCTGGGGATCTCCCGCGGGACTCTGCGACTGGCGTTAGAGCGGCTCGCGGCGAACGGCGAGATCGTGCGCCGCCAAGGCTCTGGGACCTACGTTGGGCGAGTTGCTGTCCCGGCGGCGTTCAGCGAGGGACTCGAAGTGCTCGAATCGTACGCGTCGCTAGCCAGGCGTCAGGGCCATAGCGTTAAGGGCCGAGGCGTGGCGATTGCCCAGCAGCGCGCCCCCGGCTTCGTTGCGGAGGCGCTGAACCTACGCAAAGGCTCGACCGCGCTATGCGTCGAGCGGACGCTGCTCGTCGATAAGGCGCCGGCCGCGCACATGCGTGACTGGATCCATCCGTCAGTCCCGCTCCCGTCACTCGAGCGGCTGACAGCGGCGATCGAGCGC
Organism: Solirubrobacteraceae bacterium; assembly: GCA_030725785.1. Classification (GTDB taxonomy): domain Bacteria; phylum Actinomycetota; class Thermoleophilia; order Solirubrobacterales; family Solirubrobacteraceae; genus F1-60-MAGs163. The sequence goes on along the minus strand of JANRFB010000019.1, from coordinate 16,257 downwards.
GGACAGATGATGCTCGACATCGTGATCGAGGCTGGCGTCCCGGTTGCTTTCGCCCGCACTGCGATCCGTCCCAGGCTGCTCGAACCCGGCGAGGAGATCGGCGGGGCGCTTGGCGTGAGGCGCACGACCGGCGCGCTCGAGATCACGGAGACGATCCACATCAACGACGGCGACGCGGTCCAGTACTCGATCGACGTTTTCCCTCCCGGCGCGATCGACCTTCACGTACTGCGCGGGCTTGGCGACCGTGAGCTACTACCAGTCAACGGGCGCGGTCCCGCGTAAAGGCACGAATGGCCCACGACCGCTTAATCCTCTGCGATGTTGGCCCTAGAGACGGGCTCCAGAACGCTGAGCCGACGCTGAGTCCTGAGCTGCGCGCGGCATACGTCAACCGGCTGGCAGCGACAGGGCTGCCGCGCATCGAAGCTGTCAGCTTCGTGAACCCGAAGCGTGTACCCCAGATGGCAGGCGCCGAGGAAGTAATGGACGCGGTTGAGCGCAAGCCGGGCGTTATCTACGCGGGGCTTGCGCTAAACGAGCGCGGCTACGACCGCGCGCTGGCGTGCGGCGTTGATCTCGTTCAGTACGTCGTTCCATTGAGCGAAACGTTTGCCGAGAAGAATCAGGGCACAACCGTGGAGGCCGCGGCGCAGGTGGGGATCGAGCTCGCGGCTCGAGCGAAGAACGACGGCGTTGGCTACGCCGTTACTCTCTCGGTCGCCTTCGGCTGCCCCTACGACGGCAAGATTGACGCCGCCCGCGTTCTCACCGCCGCCGAGCACCTAGCCGCAGGCGGCGTTGAGGAGATCATGCTCGCCGACACTATCGGCGTTGGCGTCCCGACACAGGTCCGCGAACTGGTGACCGAAACGCTTGGCCTCGGGCTGACCGTTGGCGTCCACTTCCACAACACGCGCAACACCGGCTACGCGAACGCGGTCGCCGCAGTTGAGTCTGGTGCGACGATTATTGACGCATCAACGGGCGGGCTTGGAGGCTGCCCGTTTACGCCGAACGCAACCGGAAACATCGCTACCGAGGACCTTGTTTACCTGCTCGAAGGAATGGGGATCGAGACCGGCGTGAACCTCGAAGCTCTCTTTGACGTTTCTCGCTGGCTATCGGAGCAGATGGGCGCAGATCTCCCAGGGCTGACCTACCAAGCTGGTGGCTTCGCCCCGATCGCTTCCTAGCGCGCGTTCAGGCGCCTAGCTTGCCCGCGAGGCTAACGGCCACGAAGAGCAGCACCGCCGCGCCCATCACACGCCGGCCGGTGTTCACTCCGTCGGTGACCTCCCACCAGGCGAAGCAACTAAGCGCAACGTAGAAGACTGCCGAGGCTGCGTCGTGGACCGAGCCGGTGGTGAAGTGTCCGACGATCCAGGCCGCGATCGCCGTTAGCAGCGGCGCGTTCGGGAACTGCGCGATCGGCGCGTCTTTCGGCCAGCCGCGCTGGCCTCGATCCCATAGTTCGCGTAATGAAGAGTCGCTCATTACTTCAGCGTACTTGGCGCGGGACCGGTGATAGCGTGGCGACGATGATCACTCTCTACACAATCCCAGGCAGCTCCGCTACCCCGCCACGGATAGCACTCGACGAAGCGGGCGCCGACTACGAGCTGGTGCAAGTAGAGCGGGATGAGGCTGGCAACAACATCTCCCCCTCCGGATATGACGCACTAAACCCGATGGCGACGGTGCCAACGCTCGTTGACGGAGATCTAGTGCTGACGGAGGCCGCTGCGTGCTGCCTCTACATCGCAGAGAAGTACCCCGACGCCCATTTGATGCCGCCCGCAGGCAGCGACGATTGGGCGCAGACACTGCGCTGGCTCACGCTGCTCACAAACACCGCTCAGGCGTCATTTCTGCGCTGGTACTACCCAGAGCACTACACCGCTGACGCAGACGGCTTAGAGGCCGTCCAGGCGGCTTCTGTTGCGGAGCTTGCCCGCGTCGCCGAGGTGCTTGCCGCGCAGATCGGCGATGGCCCTTTCCTACTCGGCGCGCAGTTCACCGTCGCTGACGCTTTCCTCGCGACGCTGACTGGGTGGAGCGCCGACCTAAGCGCCGGCTGCCGCTGGCCTGAGAACCCGGCCATCGCGGCGCATTACAACGCCGTTGCCCAGCGAGAGGCGGCGGGACGAGCGCTCATTGCGGAAGGCTTCCCGGCTACGTTCGCTGCGTAAAGCTGCGGGACAGGGATTCGAACCCCAATTTCCTGGACCAGAACCAGGCGTGCTGCCATTACACCATCCCGCAATGCGTCGCCAAGTATAGGCGCTAAAGGCTCTACTTAGCTGCTTCGAAGAGCGCCGTGACCTGCGGCTCGAGACCCGGATCGAGGCAGACGAGCACTTCGTCGCCGGCGTTGATGACGGTGTCGCCTTTCGGCACAAAGCCGCCCTCGTCACGGAGCACCGAGATCACAATGCTGCCCTCCGGGAGCTCAAGCTGCTGAACCTCGAGACCGGCGGCGCGGCAACCCTCGCAGACGATAATCTCGATTACCTCGAGCTGCTCATCGGGCAGATCGAGCAGGTGGACGAGACCGTAGTCCGGAACCTCGTGCTCGATCAAGCGCAGAATCAGGTCGGTTGCTGAGAACGCGGGCCTGATGTCGAGAAGCTCGAAGTATTGGCGATTACGCGGATTGTTTACGCGTGAGATGAAACGTTCGACCTGATATTTGTCGCGCGCGACCTGGCAAATCAGAATGTTGTCTTCATCGTCGCCGGTAACAGCCACGACGAGATCGGCACGCTGAATGCCGGCGCGCTCAAGGACCCAAAGCTCGGTTCCATCGCCGTACTGCACTACAAAGCCGAGCTCAGCGTCCATTCGCAGATAGCGATCGCGGCGCGATTCGACCAGCGTTACCTCTGTGCCCTTCGCGAGCAGCTCTCGCGTCAGGTTGAGCCCGACCTTGCCGCCACCGATCACTACGACGTACATCAGCTGCCCGCCTCGGGCGCGGCGAGCGCCTTCTCAAACATCTCGACGGCGTAGCTGGTCGGGCAGATCGTCTCCATCCCTTGCGAGCTGTACCACTCGGCGCGGGCCGGGTCCATCACGCGGACCAACACGCGTGGAACATTGAACATCCTCTGCGCGATTTGCGCGATCGTGAGGTTTGTGTTGTCGCCGTTGGTTGCGGCGATGAAAACGTCGGCCTTCTCGATACCTGCTTCGACAAGCGCGTCGCGCTCAATTGCTTGGCCGATTGTGAAGCGACCGCCCGCGGCCTCCCAGCTCGTCTCTTGCCCGGCGTCGAGCCGCTCGTGCGATAGCGGGTCGCCGTCGAGCACAGAGACCTCATGACCACCGGCCAGAAGGTTGCGCGCGACCGATGAGCCAACTCGGCCGGAACCGACAATGAGAACAAATGACATCGCTGAGAATCCTAGCGTTCCGGTGCGGCAGCGTCGGGCCCGTCGCCACCGCCTCCGGACACAGCCTGATCGCCCGCCGACGGCGCCGTGACGATCACGGGACAGTGCGCATTGGCGAGCACATACCGGGCGGTATCCCCGATAACTAGGTCGGTCGAATAGCCCCCACCGAGCAGCGCGCCACCGGTGATCCGGGACGGCTCCTCGGCGGCCAGCACAATTGCCTGAACCCCGCGCCGCTGCGCCTCGGCGATGATCGTTTGGCCGGCGCGGCGGCCGCGTGCCCGCGCAGTATCAACCTGCACGTTGTCGTACTCCTCACCGACGGCCTTCGCGCGGGCTAGAGCGGCGCGGGCGCGGAGCGTCTCCTCTTCTGGAAGGCGCGCGTCGATTGGCAGCGACATCGGCACCTCCGTGACCCAGAGCGCTTCGATCCGCGACTCGCCGTCGAAGCCATCTTCCTCACTCGCCTCGGCGGCCAGCCGACCGGCGGTCTGCATGATGTCGTCATCGAGCACGCTCCCGGTGACTGGAACGAGAATCGATTCAAATTCGACCTCCGCTACTTCGCCGCGAAGCGCTTCGCGCGGCACCGTCACCCGCTTCGTGAGCGACTTTCCAGTCGACAAGCGGTAAACGAAGTAGAGCAAGAGCCCGCCAGCGATCCAACCGAAGCCGACCCAGCGAGCCGAGGGATGTGTCCAGACAACGCTGACCCAAATCAGCGCACTAAAGACCATCCCGAAGACTGCAGGCAGCGGGATGCTCTTGCCAGAGACGTTGATGTTGAACGGCATTGAGTACGGCCGCGGCCGGTCGGGCTCAGTGATTCGCAGCCGCACAATCGACGCGTGAGCGATCGTGAGGCCAAGTAGTGCCCCAAACGCATAGACGTTCAGCAGCAGCAGCAGATCACCGGGTAAGGCCAGTGCGATCGCGACGATCGTCGCGAGCACAATCAAAACCCACGGCGTAAAACGCGTCGAATGAAGACGGCCAAGAGCGCTCGGAATCTGGCGGTGGGTAGAGAGCGAATAGGCAAGCCGGGAGAGGCCGAGCATCGTTGAGTTTGCAGCGGCAATCAGGGTCACTACCGCAATCGCCGCGATAACAAAGCGAGAACTGTCGGCGAGCCAAGCCTGGTCGAAGCCAGCCGCAACGCCCAGCAGCGGCGCGTCTCTATAGGTGGATGCCAACGCTGTTTGACCGTCGATCACGGGCTGCGCGCTGATCGCGACGACGGCAATCCCCGTGTAAACGATGATCACTGTCAGCGACGAACTGGTGACCAGCCGTTTAAGTCCTGCCCGGCCGACTTCAACCTCTCCGGAGAGCCCTGAGGCGGATTCCAGCCCGGTAGAGACAACGGTCGCGATTCCAAGCGCGACGATCACGTTTTGAACGGTCGGGCTGCTGCCGAGCTCAATCGACGACGTCAGTGTGCCCGGATCGAGCAGGAATATCAGCCCGAGAACAACGAGCGCCAATTGGAGGACGATGTCGGCGACAACGAGTACTGCGATGCGCCGCGAGCGGGTGCTCGAGAAGCCCCGGATGTTGCGGACGGCGACGTAAAGCAGGATCCCGACGATGATTACGCCCTCAATTGCGCCGTCGCCAAGCCGCGACCAGAAGGCCTCGAGGTAACTGGTCGCCGAGAGCGCCGCAGCGGCGAGCAGAATGACGTAATCGAGCAGGATCGCCCAGCCGGCGACGAAGCTCCAGAACTCGTTGAAGGCGAAGCGGGCAAAGACCGTTGAACCGCCGCGTTCCTGGTGCAGCGACGAGCCTTCCACGTACGTCATCGCCGCAAGGACGAACATCACGCCGCCGACGAGGAAAACGACGGGCGTGAGCCCGAGCGCGTAGCCCGCGACGACGCCAAGACAGATGTAGATCGCGCTTGCGATCACCGTGTAAATGACGCTGAAGAGCATCGGAGAACCGAGCTCGCGGCTGAAAGTCTGCTTCCGTCCCTGTTGATCCGGCGCCATTACTTGGGTCCCGTTCTGGCGACCCAAAGACGCCCGCAGCCTGCGGCAACGAAAAGAAGACCCATAACGACGCCGATCGCGAAGATGCCGCCGCCCAGAATCAGCGTCCGGATGATCAGCCCGGCGCCGATGATGACCATCAACGCGGAGAACACGGTCGTCGTTGCTGAGTGGAGATTGCGACCTGAAGGTGCGCTCATAGTGGGATCTCTGCAGCGTCCAGCGCTTCCCGGAGCGTTGGCTTGACGCTCGCAGGGTCGCTTTGAATGATCACTCGGCACGGCCGCTCGCGCAACACGGTTTCGATTGCTTTGTCGAACAGATTCCCACCTTGGCGCCGCGGAAGCGCGAGCACGATTGCTCTTGCGCGCAGATCGATTGCCTCCTCGACAATCATTCCCCCGGCTTGCCCTGCACGAACCTTGATCCAGCGCCCCGTAACGAGGCGCCCGCCCTGAAGCCGAGCCTGTTCAATCATCGCCTGCGCGCGCTCTTCCTGTTCGGGCATCTCTGCGTCGATTGGTGACGATGACGGAACTGGAATTGGGACGAGGATGTGTATGCCGCGACGCCTGCGAGCGGCCAGTCGAACTGCCGTCGCCACAGCTGCGGACGAGTATGACGGCGGTTCGAGCGCGACGAGCACCGATTCGTAGGCTGCTTCGCTAACAGTTACCTGGGCCTTTGTCTCGAGCGCGACAGTCTCCGTCAGTTTGAGACCTTGACTTCGCCGATAGAGCGGATAGACGACACCGCCGACGGCCAGCCATCCGAGGCCGACGATCGCCACGTCAAGATGGAGCACGGCGACAACGAGAAAGGCTAGACCTGTGCCGAGCGCTCCAAGGACCGCGAAGACTGGAATGTTGACACCGCCAACCATCACGTTCATCGGACCCACGTAAGGCCGCGGGAAGTTGGGGTAACGGAACCGCAGTTTGATGACCGAGACGTGCGCGATTGTGAAGCTGAGCATCGCACCGAAGGCGTAAAGATTGCCTAAGAAGTCAGCTTGACCGGTCGTGACCGCAAGACAGGCGAGGGCGCTAAAGATGATGATCCCAATCCAAGGCGTACCGAAGCGTGGGTGCAGCTCGCGCATCTTGTTCGGTAACTGCCGGTAAACCCCCATCGAGTAGACGAGTCGCGAGACTCCGATGATTCCGGCGTTTGTGGCGACGAAGAGGATCGTCGCGGCAAGGAGACCAACATATATCTCTGCCGCTCCCTGGAAGAATCCAAGATCTATCTGCTTGACCATGCCGAGCACCGGATCGCCGGCGTAACCACCTTCCTCGCTCGAAACACCGAGCAGCGTCTGATAGCTGCCGTCGGGCTGCTTTACGACCGGCAGGGCTGACAGCGCGACCGCGGGTAGTGCGACATACACCGCAAACACAGCGATCACGACGCGATTGATCGCCTTTGGAACCGTTTTCTCCACATCTTTGGCTTCCTCCGCCATGTTGGAGATCGTTTCGATCCCGGTGTAGGCGATCATCGCAATCGGGATCGCGAGCATGAAGTCCTTCCAGGTTGGCGCCACTCCTAACTCAACGTTGTTGATCAGAACGTCGGGCGAGAAGACAAGGATGCCGCCGATCAGAACCAGCAGGAGCTGAGTTGCGAACCCAACGACGGCGAGGGCCACGTTGACTCCAGTCGATTCCTTGGCACCAAAGACGTTAACCGCGGCCAAGACGATGATGACGCCGATGCCGAAGATGATGTCGCCGGGGGCGGTTCGCAGCGGTTCCCAGAACAGGCCGCCGATGTAATGCGGTACGAAGAAAGCCGAGACTGCAATCGTGATTGTGTAGCTCAACATCTGGCCCCAGGCAGCGAAGAAGGACCAAAACTCATTGAATGCGCGTCGCGCAAAGCTAGAAGACCCGCCGGCTTCCGGGTACATCGCCGTTGCCTCCGCGTAGGTGCTCGCAGTGAGGAAAAAAATGAAACCGGCAAAGATAAAAACGAGCGGCGTGAGGCCGAGCGCGAATGAGGCGACGAGGCCGAGTGCGTAATAGATCGACGAGCCGACGTTGCCGTAGGCGGTGGCAAAGAGCGCATTGACCCCCAGCACCCGCTGGAGACCATGAAGGCGGCGCCGCGCCATCTAAGTCAAAAACTCATTCATCGTCGAGCAAATTAGTCTATTGGCGGAGGCGATGCGAAACGACGCTGGCATCAATCATTGCGGCGCTCAAAGTGAGCTTGCGACTGCGGCGAGAGCGTCAGTGAGGGCGGCTGAAGCGTCTTCGAGATCCTTCTCGGTTGTGACGAGCGATGGCGAGATCGCGACGCCGTCGCCGAGCGGGCGAACGAGCACGCCGCGCTCCTTGGCGGCAGCGAATGTTCGCAGCGGCAGGTCGGCATGATCGGCAAGCAGCTCCGGCTTGAACGAGACCGCGCCCAGCGCGCCAATTCCAGCGCGCGCCTGGTCAACAACGTCTGCCGACTCAAGCGGGCTGAGCGCTGAAGCGATCTCATCCTCGAGCTCGCGGCCGCGCTGGAGTAGCCCTTCATTTTCGATGATGTCGAGGTTGGCGAGCGCTGCCGCGCAACAGGTTGGGTGGCCGGAGTAAGTCTGCCCATGCCGAAACCAGAGCCCATCGCCCTCCCAGAACGGCTCAGCTATGCGGCCGCTTATGACGACGCCGCCAAGCGGCAGATAGCCGCTGGTGACGCCCTTGGCGAAGGTCATCATGTCGGGGCGCAGGTCGAAGCGATCGACGCCCCACATCGTTCCGAGGCGACCAAAGGCAGCGATCACGCAGTCGGCGATGAAAAGGGCGCCGTGCTTGGTGCATAGCGCAGCAAGACCTTGCAGGTAACCGGGCGGCACGCGGTGGACGCCGCCGGCGCCGATCACCGGCTCGGCAAAGACTGCCGCGACCTTGTCCGGGCCAACACGTTCGAACTCGGCTTCAAGTGCCTCGAGCGAATCCCAAGGCACGCTTGAGACTGCTGGATCTACCGGGCCCATCCCTACTTGGTTGGCGGCAATCCCGCCGATGCTCGTGCCTATGCCGTGAGTGCCGTGGTAGCCCTGCGTGCGGCCGATGATGTGTACGCGCTCGGGCTGCCCGGTGGCGGCGAAGTAGCGGCGAGCCAGTTTGGCGGCCGTTTCGATCGCGTCGCCGCCGCCAAGACCGAAGAAGACCTTCGGGTCGTCAACGATCGGCTGCGCGCTGGCCGCGAGCCGATCGGCCAGCTCCAGGACCGGCTTGTTCGCGAAGCCTCCAAACGTTTGGTAGGTGGCCAACGTGTCCATCTGGGCGCGGGCCGCGTCGGCGATCTCGTGGCGACCGTGGCCAACGTTGACGCACCAGAGGCTGGCGGTGCCGTCGAAATACTTCTTGCCGCCAACGTCCCAGACGTATGACCCCTCGCCCCGCTCAATTACGAACTCATGGCCGCGAACCTGAGCCATGTCGGAAAATGGGTGCCAGAAGCTCGTTTCGCTGGTCAAGGCGTCCTTAGCCCAACCGCTAAGTGATGATCGGGATGATCAGGATCGCGACGATGTTTGCGACCTTGATCATCGGGTTGATCGCCGGGCCAGCAGTGTCCTTGAACGGGTCACCAACTGTGTCGCCGGTCACCGAGGCAGCGTGGGCTTCTGAGCCCTTGCCGCCGAAGGCGCCGTCCTCGATCAGCTTCTTGGCGTTATCCCAGGCGCCACCACCGGCCGTCATCATCACGGCGAAGAAGAAGCCGACGACGATCACGCCGATTAGTAGGCCGCCGAGTGCGGCTACGGAGATGAGGCCAACAATTGTCGTCAGAACGATTGGGATGAGCGACGGGATGATCATCTCGCGCTGAGCCGAGGCGGTCACGATGCTGACGCAGGTGCCGTAGTCCGGCTGCTCTGTGCCGTCCATGATGCCGGGCTTCTCGCGGAACTGGCGACGGACCTCTTCAACGACCATGCCTCCGGCGCGACCCACGGCCTCCATCGAGAGCGCAGCGAAGAGCGTCACCATCATTCCGCCGATCAGCAGACCCATCAGAATTGCGGGATCGTCGATCGGAAAGCTTGTCACGACTCCTTCGGCTGCCAATTCGGCCTTGAAGCCTGCGAACAGCACAATCGCCGCCAGCACTGCCGAGCCGATCGCGTAACCCTTCGTGACGGCCTTCGTCGTGTTACCGACGGCGTCGAGCGGATCGGTCACGTTGCGGACCTCTTCAGGCATGTTTGCCATTTCGGCGATTCCGCCGGCGTTGTCGGTGATTGGACCGAACGCGTCTAGGGCGACAATTAGGCCGGTCAGCGAGAGCTGGCCCATCACGGCGACGCCGATGCCGTAGATGCCTTGCACGCCGCCACCGGCGAGCTTCCACGAGCAGAGCACGCCGAGCACGAGCACCAGCGCCGGGAGCGCGGTTGCCTGAAGGCCCTGCGCCAGTCCGGAGATAATGTTCGTCGCGTGGCCGGTCTGAGAGGCTTCTGCCGTTTTGCGCACAGGACGGAAGCGTGTGGAGGTGTAGTAATCGGTGATCACGAACAGCAGCGCAGTGACGACGATGCCGACCAGCGCGCAGAGATAAAGGCTGACCACGCTAGGCGCCGCAACTGCTCCGGCAGCGCTCTTGAACGTAATGCCGTCCATCATCCAGGCCGTAACCGGATAGAACGCGATAGCGGCGATGATGCCGGAGACCGCGAGCCCCTGGTAGAGAGCGCGCTCGACGTTGCCCTTCTCGCTGCGGACGGCGAATGTGCCGATGATCGAAGCGATGATCGCGACGGCACCAAGAACCAGCGGGTAGAGCGCGACAGTCGTCTGCTCATTGAAGGTGAGGACGCCGAGCAGCATTACGGCAACCGCTGTTACCGCGTATGTCTCGAAGAGGTCTGCTGCCATGCCGGCGCAGTCGCCGACGTTGTCGCCGACGTTGTCGGCAATAACTGCTGGGTTGCGAGGGTCGTCCTCGGGAATGCCTGCCTCGACCTTGCCGACGAGGTCAGCGCCGACGTCGGCAGCCTTCGTGAAGATACCTCCGCCAAGACGGGCGAAGACGGAGATCAGGGAACCACCGAAGCCGAGGCCAATCAGCGCGTCAACGGCCTCTTTTGGTGTCTGGTCGAAGTAGGAGGTCAGCAGGCCGTAGTAGCCGGCCACGCCAAGCAGGGCTAGGCCGACGACGAGCATGCCGGTGATTGCGCCGCCACGGAAGGCGACTTTCAGCGCGGGGCCGATGCCGCTGCGGGCTGATTCAGCGACGCGGGCATTGGACCGGACCGAAACATTCATGCCGATATATCCGGCCGCGCCGGAGAGGATGCCACCAATCGCAAAGCCGATTGCGACATAGATGTCCTGAATAAAGAGCAGAGCGATGAAGAGCACTACTCCCACGGCTCCAATTACGAGGTACTGACGGTTTAGGTAAGCGCGCGCGCCTTCCTGAACCGCTGCTGAGATGCGCTGCATCTCGGCGTTGCCGGGCGAGAGCGCCAGCAGCTGAGTCGTAGTGAGCACGCCGTAGGCAACGGCGACGAGGGCAGAGACAACAGCAATGAGGACCCCATGGTCGGTAAGAAATGCAGACACAGTCGTTGAATCCTTTTGAAGTGATTGAATTGATAGCGGCCATTAAGGCCGCAGGCGCCGTGCGAAAGGGCTATTTGGTGACCCCAGCGCTCATAAGCTAGGCGATCCTATCGGTATCGGCGACGGAAGCGCTCTGCGGTGCCCTAGGGCCCGGGCGTCCAGAGTCCGCCGCCCGGCTTCTGCTCGGGCTCTGGCGCGGCGCCAGCGTCAGGTTCGCCGCCCGCTTCGCCGCCATCAGAAGCGCCGCCATCCGCCGGCGGGCCGGCTGGTTCGCCAGTCAACTTTGTGAAGGCGACTTGAAGCTGCGCCAGCGCATCCTTGATCGATGCCGCATTCTCACCAAGAGCAGGCTCAATCAGCGGCAGCAGGCGCCGGATTCCTTCGATCGCAATCCCGACCTGAACCGGGTCGGTTTCGTCTTCGGTACCTGGAAGCAGGCCAGCCTTGCGCGCGCCGAGGTTCAGCAGCGACACGACGGTCTGGGCAACGAGGTCTTCGACGCGCAGATTCTTCAGCTCGGCCTCGTAGGCGGCGCGCATCTCTTCCTCCGATGGCGGCGCCTGACCTTCGGCAGCGCCAGCTGCAGCTGCCTCGGCGAGGATCTCTTCTGCGGGCTCGTCTGGTGTTGCTGATTCGTCGGTCACGACGTTGATACCTCCGTAGGACTTGTGGGCTGATCGCCCCCGAATGATTGGCGCGTATGCGCCACTGTAGAAGCGTAGACGTCGGCGATGCTTTGACCCTCAGCGAAGGCGACCGCTTGGCGCTCGGCGCCGTTCAGCGCCGGGAACCGAGGCTCAATGCCAAGCTCAGCGCGGACAGGAACGGTCCACTCAAGCAACTGATCAAAGGCTGCGCGAGCCGGAAGGCAAACGCCACGCTCCAGATCGATCAACTCCCCCGCCGCGCCCCAGCGGATCGCGCGCCAGAGGTTCTCTTCTATTAGTCGCCCAGCCGGTTCAAAGATTGGACGGCCGTCGTCGTCGTCGCGAGCGCACTGAAGAACGCAGGCCACGATCATCTCGGTCAGCGCGTTGGACTCGTCAGCCGTCGACTGGGCATCGCAGATGCGAACTTCGACCGTGCCAAAAGCGAGGTGCGGGCGCACCGACCACCAGACCTGAGTGTCCTCTTCGATTGACCCTGTCGCTAAAAGGAGCTCGAGATATTCGCGGTAGCTGTCCCATGAGCCGTAAGCGTCTGGGACTCCGCAGCGCGGAAAAGACTTCGTAAAGCTCTGCGTGCGGACCGAAGCCAAACCGCTGTCCTGCCCCTCAAAGAAGACCGAGTTAGCGCTTAGCGCGAGCAGCGTCGGCAGAAGCGCCCTCAGGCGATCGCAGACGCGCACGGCACGGTCGGCGTCGCGAATTCCAACGTGAACGTGTAGAGAGAAAGTGTTGTTACGCCGCGCCACGTACTGCAGGCCGTCTACAACTCGGCGGTAATGATCTGATTGCACATTGGGCTGCTCGCGGTAGTCGGCCCAAGGATGGGTTCCGGTTGAACCTAGTTCCACCTTCTGGCTTGCGGCCAGCGAGAAGAGCCGCGCTCGCATTTCACTCTGGCGGGCGAGCGCGTCGCCAAGATCACTTCCAGCTCCGGAACGGATCTCAATCTCGGAGAGAATCAGCTCCGAGGAAATCGAATTGGCCAGCGCTGCGTCGCTAGCCACGGCCTGTGCATCGAGCTGCTCGAAATGTGGAATGAGGTCAAGCGTCTGGGGATCAAGAATCGCGAACTCTTCTTCAATACCAACCGTGCCGTCGGTCGCCTGCGCGAATGCTTCGCGGGCCTTCTCGAGATCGATCAGACTCATGAGAGATAGAAGTAAAGCGCGTGCAGCAGGTCGACGGCCGGACTCGAAGTGTGAACCGTCACCGCAGCGGGCACGTCGAGCAGCGACTCGGAGTAGTTGAAGATGATCTTCACTCCGGCCGCGACGAGCTTGTCAGCTAACTCTTGGGCCGCTTCTCCCGGAACGGCAAGCACCGCAACGAGCACGTCCTGTTCGGAAATTACCTTGTCGGCATCCTCAATCGGTCGAACCGACTGACCACCGACCTTGGTGCCGACCTTCTTTGGATCGGCGTCGAAGACAGCAACAACGTTGAAGCCGTGATCAGCAAAAATATCGGACGACCCGATCGCCTTGCCGAGGTGCCCGGCGCCGAAGAGAGCGATGTTTTGATGCCCTCCAGTTTGGAGAATCTCGCGAATCTCGTCGGCGAGCGCGTCGACGTTGTACCCCACCCCACGCTTGCCAAACTTTCCAAACCCGGATAGGTCTCGGCGAATCTGAGTGCTATTGACGCGCGTGTATTCGGACAGCTCCTGCGATGAGAGCGTCTCGCGGCCGGTCTTCTGAGCCTGAGTGAGAACCTGCAGGTAACGCGAAAGCCTCGCAGCGACCCCAAGCGAGAGCCGAGCAGGCTGCTCATCGTCGACTATTGCCTGATCTGGAACGTCTGTAAATTCGCCGCTTGCCATTACTTCGATGCTACCGCGCTGACGCCTCCAGCAGGCGACTATTTAGATCGTCTAGGTCGATCTCGAAGTCGTAAAGCTCGACTCCATCTAGCGCGACCACTGGGATCCGCTCCAGATAGCGTTGGTGGAGGTCATCGCTGGACTCAATGTCGACCAACTCGAGTTCGAATTCGTAATCGGTCCGAAGCTGCGCCAACTGCGCGGCCGCGATCTCGCAGAGGTGGCAGCTCTCTCGCTGGTAGATCGTCACCTGCGGCTTCATCGCTTTGCGCCGCTGGGATAGGCATCGAGCGCCAATGCGGCTTGATGCGAGCAATCCGGCAGAAAGCGGGCGGCGCTAGCAATCATCGCCGCATTGTCGGTGCAAAGGTCGCGCGCCGGGATGTGACTATTGACGCCAAGCGCCTCCACTTGCTCGCGCAGTGGGCCGTTTGCAGCGACGCCTCCTCCAATCGCAACGCGGTCTCCGCCATCGGCTTCGAGAGCGCGACTGAGGCGATCGGTCAGGGCTTCGACGATCGCCTGCTGATATGACGCGGCGAGATCTGCCCGCCTGAGCTCGACTTCTTTCTCGCCGAGGTCGCGGATCGCGTACAGCAGCGCTGTCTTCACTCCGGCGAACGAGAAGTCGCAGCCTTTGACGTTACGCGCGGTTGGGAAATCGAACGCTTCGGCGTCGCCGGTAGCAGCGAGGGCTTCGAGCGCGGGGCCGCCCGGAAATGGCAGATCGAGCATCCGAGCGCCCTTATCGAACGCCTCTCCCGCTGCGTCATCGAGCGTCTCGCCGAGCGTCACGAACGAACTGTGATCCTCAACGCGGGCCAGCAGCGTGTGGCCGCCGCTAGCAATAAGACAGATGAACGGCGGCTCGAATGGCTGCGGCGAAATGAAGTTGGCCGCGACATGACCCTGCAAGTGATCGACGGCGACGAGCGGGAGCGAGCGCGCCGCAGCGATCGCCTTCGCCTGACCAACCCCAACCAGAAGGGCCCCGATCAGGCCTGGACCCTGCGTCACGGCAACGCGGTCGATTTGACCAAGAGTTAGATCTGCCTGCGCAAGCGCGCTGTCGATTGCCGGGGTCAACAGCTCAAGATGGTGACGGGCGGCGATCTCCGGGACGACACCGCCGTACCTGTCGTGGATCGACTGAGACGAGATCACGTTCGAGAGGATCGAACCGTCGCCCGCGAGCACGGCGGCGCAGCTGTCATCGCAGCTGGTCTCAATCGCGAGGATCGGCCCGCTCATGAGGCCGCAACCGGCCTGACGCCGGCCGCTGGCACATCATCGAGCGTGCCTCGCAGCGTCGCCTCGGTACGCCACATGATTAACGCGTCCTCGCCGTTGTCCTGGTAGTAACGCGCCCGCCTCCCGGCAGCGAGAAAGCCAAACTTTTCGTAGAGCGCGATCGCGCCGCTGTTGGTCGGCCTCACCTCGAGTGTAATCTGCCCCTCGGGACCGACGCGGCCCAAAACTTCGTCGATCATCGACGTCGCTATCCCGCGTCGCTGGAGTTCTGGGTCGACCGACACGTTCATGATGTGCCAAACCTGATCGAAGCGTGAGCAAATGATGTATCCGACCAGCTGATCATTGCTGCGCGCAGCGAGGCAGATCCCTTCGGGCTTGCTGAGTTCGAGCACAAACATCGCCAGCGACCACGGGGTCGGAAATGCCCGGCGCTCGATCCCGATCACGCTAGGCAGGTCGGCGAATACGAGGCGGCGGATTTCGATTTTGGTGTCGGTCATTTGGACTCTTTGCGGGCCTGGAGTGAAATCTCGGCGTCCGGTTCTCGGACGTAATGCGGAACCAGCGCACCTGCGTTAGCGGGATTGCTTGTGGTGGCCAGCTGGCAGAGGGCAGCGCCGGCTAGCTGATGCAAAGAAGAGCTGTCAGCAGGGACTGCAATACCACCGCTTTCCAGCTCTTTTCGGAAGATTAGCGCGCCATCACCGACGGCAATGCTGGGAGCGCCATCTGCAGCCAAAGCTGCAACCAGCTGCTGCGGTGGACAAGCTTGGTCGGCGACGACCTGCTTGCCGTCGGGTGCCCAAGCAGCAATAAAAGCCTCACCGCGGCGGGCGTCTCCGACGGCCGCGACCTGCAGCTCGGGCTCGGCAATTCGAGCCGGCAGCGCCAGCGCCTGAAGCGTTGAAACGGCAACCAACTCGATCCCATTTGCCTGCGCTAACCCCTGCCCCGTAGCGGCCCCGATGCGAAGCCCGGTGAAAGTCCCGGGCCCGATGCCCACGCCAATGCGGTCGATCTCGTCCCATCCGACTGCGGCCTCAGCCAGCGCCTGTTCGCAGAGACTAAGTAGCTGCTCAGCGTGGCGCGGCCGCTCCTGGCTTGTTGGCCTGTCCGCCAACTCGCAGACGAGCTCGCCGCTCACGCTGAGGCCGACAACCGTTGCTGCTGTCGCCGTGTCAAAAGCGAGTACGACGGGCGTGTCCCCCATCAGTTTGGCTCTCGAACAATCGTGAGCGTGCGCTGCGATTCGCTTAAATGACCGAGCTCGACACAGACTGACGCCGGAATCGTCGCTAACGCGCCGACCGCGTCCGCCGATTCCTGCGGCCATTCGATGAAGGTGATGCGATCCGGACTTATCTCGTCATCAAGCAACCCCGCCTCCTCCCCAGTCGCGCCTTCAAGGCGCTGGCAATCAAGGTGGGATATCCGAAGTTCGCCTTGCTCGTAGCGATTGCAGATCGTGTAGCTCGGGCTCGTCACGGCGCCGTCGAAGCCGAGCGCGCGGCAGGCGCCGCGCACAAAGGTCGTCTTGCCTGAGCCGATCTCACCGCAGACGTG
>JANRFB010000018.1 GCA_030725785.1 Solirubrobacteraceae bacterium | reverse complement strand
TACCGCATGCGCGGCTTCTCGATGTTCAAGAAGATCCCGCACTGGGACGAGCTGATGTTCATGCCCGGCACGCTGACCCGTTTCGTGATCGAGGGTTACCGTGAAAAGTGCACGACCAAGACGGTTCTTGGCGCCCGTTTCGCGAAGAACCCGATCGAACTCGACATTCCGGTCTACATCACGGGAATGAGCTTCGGCGCGCTTTCGCTGGAAGCCAAGATGGCTCTGGCCAAGGGCGCGTCAATGGCCGGCACCGCGACCTGCTCGGGCGAAGGCGGAATGATTCCGCCGGAGCGCGACCTCTCAACCAAGTGGTACTACCAGGTGATCCAAAGCCGTTATGGCTTCAACCCGCATCACATGATGCTGGCTGACGCGATCGAGTTCTTCATCGGTCAGGGCGCGAAGGTTGGCCTCGGTGGCCACCTGATGGGCCAGAAGGTGACCGAGCAGGTCGCTGAGATGCGTTCGCTGCCTGCTGGCATCGACCAGCGCTCACCTGCCCGCCATCCAGACTGGCTCGGCCCGGACGACCTCTCACTGAAGATCCAAGAGGTCCGCGAGGCAACCAACTACGAGGTGCCGATTCAGCTGAAGATCGGCGCATCGCGCGTCTACGACGACGTCCGCATGGCTGCCAAGTGCGGCCCGGACATCATCTACCTCGACGGCGCCGAAGGCGGCACCGCCGCTGGGCCGCACCTCGCGACCGAAGAGACGGGCATTCCGCTGATGGCGGCAATTCCGGAAGCTCGCCGCGCACTTGAGGATGTTGGCCTTGCCGACGAGATTGATCTCGTCGTCGCTGGCGGCATCCGCAACGGTGGCGACGTCGCCAAGTGCCTCTCGCTCGGTGCCAAGGCCGTCGCGATGGGTTACGGCCCGCTGATCGCGATGAACTGCAACAAGGAGATCGAGGGCGTCACCGACTACATGGGCGCCCACGGCGTTGAGGCTGGCGAGTGTTACCACTGCCACACCGGCCGCTGCCCAGTCGGCATCGCAACTCAAGACCCTGAGCTGCGCAAGCGGCTCGACGTTGATGAGGCAGCCGAGCGGGTTTACAACTACCTCCACACGCTGACGCTGGAAGTCCAGCTGCTGGCACGCGCCTGCGGCAAGACCGACATTCACAGCCTTGAGCCAGAAGACCTCTGTGCTCTGACTGTTGAAGCGGCAGCGATGGCAAAGGTGCCGCTGGCTGGCACCGAGTACATCCCCGGTGTAACTGAGGACCGCACGCTTCAGGAGATGAAGCAGATGCTCGAAAGCCACCTTGAAGGTCAGGCGCAGCAGTTTGTTGGGCAGCCCGGCCATGTTGTCGCCTCGCAGGACTGAACAGGAGATTGATGATGAGCAACGACCAAAGCGTTTCCAACCCCCGCAAGGATCCGGAAAAGATCATCTCGATCGACTCCGAGTACCTGACAGGCAAGCGGTTCGACTACCAGGAGGACATCTCGGTAATCGATGATGTTGACCTCCAGGCATCGACGCCGGGCGGCGACATCAACTGGCTCGAGGACATAGCGATGTTGGAAGAGAACGGCACTCCAGCAGTCTTCGACCGCTACTCGAACTCGTTCCTGAAGATCTATTACGAGATCCCTGCCGGGCGCGAGGATGAGATCGCGCGCAAGGTTCTAATCAAGCACCTGCAGTCAGGCAACTCGTACGGCACAGTGCTGAAGGAGCGCTACGCCAAGTTCGCACAGCCAGAGCTGGGCCCGTGGGTCAAGGGCTCAAAGACGGTTGGCGCCAACTACGTGCCGCCGGTCCTTGAGGGCTGGGAAGCACCAGAAGGCCACTAGTACCGCTCTCGATGGCGCGGCCGCGTTAGCGCGGCGCGCCGCCGAGCGCAGTGGCAACGTCGGCTGCTGCTTCGAGCAGCGCCGGGACGACGGCGGCGCGACGCTTCTCCGTCAACCGCGACTCCGGGCCTTGCAGCCCGAGGATCGCGATCAGTCTGCTACCGGCGCCGACGATCGGCACCGCGAGCGCGACGAGATCCTCTTCGCGCTCGCCGACGGCCTCGGCGTAGCCGCGAGAGCGGGCCGACTTGACCTCTCCAGCAAGAGCTTTTCGCTGCGTGATTGTGCGCTCGGTGAAGACCGCGAGCTCTCCCTCGGGCAGCGGTGCGTCGCCGAAGGCCAACATCACCTTGCCGGTAGCGGTCGCGTGGGCGACGCTTGAGCGCCCGAGCTGCGCAACACTCACAACGCTGCCGGCGCCGGGGACGAATTCAACCGTCACTGATTCAGCGCCGACCGAGACTGAAAGCGTGACCGTCTCGCCTGTCTCAGCCGCCAGCTGGCGCATCGCCGGGCGCGCGAGCTCGCGTACGTCGAGCGCCGCGAGCGCGTGGTCGGCAAGCGCGACGAGGTGCAGGCCGAGCCGCCACGGCCCGTCGCCGACAGCCCGGTCTACCAGCCCTGCTGCCCGCAGCGTCCCGAGCAGACGCGAGGCATTACTTGGATTCACGCCCAATTGGCGGGCCAACTCGTTGGTTCCCAGGCCATCCGGGGCGGCCGCCAAGAGGTCAAGCAGCGTTGCCGCACGGGCAACCGCCGCAACGGGGCGCAGCGCCGTTGACTTCCCGTCCGGTTGGCTTGTAGAGTCGGGGAACAAGTTAGGCAATGGTATTGCCTAGACGGCAACTACACAAGGAGCCCTAAGAATGTCCGCCAGTCTGCCCGCCTCTGTCGACTATCTCGTAATCGGCGCCGGAGTCCACGGACTCTCAACCGCCCGCTCACTCGCACAGCGCGGCGAAGAAGTCCTCGTGATCGACAAGAGCAAAGTCGGCGCCGGTGCCTCCGGCATCGCCTGCGGCGTCGTCCGCAACAACTACTACCAGCCGGCGATGGCCGAACTGATGGCGGCCTGCGTCGAAATGTGGGAGGCCGACGCTGAGGTTTTGAACTACCACAGCTCCGGCTACATCGCGCTCGGGCCTGAGTCGCAGCGTGGCGACCTTGAAGAGGTCTTCGAGCGCCAGCAGCGGATCGGCTACAACTCCGAGCTGCACACCGGCGAGGCCGAAGTGATGGCGCACATGAAGACGCTCTACCCCGACTGGCGCGCCCCCGGCCTGACCGTCTGCCTGCACGAGCACGTCGGCGGCTTTGCCTTCAACATGGAATCGATGCATGGCCTTGCCGACCTTGGCCGCGGAGCAGGCGCCTCGATCATCGAGGGAGTCGAAGTCACCGGCTTCGTCCGCGACGGCTCCGGCGCTGTGACCAGCGTCCAAACGAGCGCGGGCGAGATCTCGATCGGCAAAGAGGTCGTCGTCGCAGTCGGGCCTTGGATCGCCGGGATGTGGGAGATGCTCGAGCTGCCAGACCGGCTCGACGTGCGCCAGCCAGACGGCTCGCTCGCCGAAGACCTTCCGATGTGGACCTACTGGTACCTGCAGGAGGGCGAGCTTGGCGTTCCACCGGAGACGCTCGATACGGCGGCCGGCAAGCCATCGCCGGTGCTGCACGTTGACAGTGACGCGCCGCTCCACGATGACGACGGGAATCTGATCACCGACGAACCTTGGGGCGTCTACTTCAAGCCTGATCGCACCAGCGTGCAGGGTGGCGCAGCGCCGATCCAGCTCGGCAACGAATTTGAGGTTGACCCTTACCCGACCGGCACCGTTGACGATGACTTTGGCCAGATGTGGTCAGCATCGCTTTCGCACTGCATGGAGCGCTTCGAGGGGACGAGCTCGAAGTTCATCGAGACACGCTCCGGCGGCGTCGGCGCGTTCACGGTTGACAACTTCCCCGTATTTGACCGGATGGCGCCGAACGTCTTCGTAGCCGCCGACTCAAACCACGGCTACAAGATGCTCGCCGTTGGCCGCGAGATCGCCAGCGTCCTGATCGGGGAGCACTCAACGTTGCTCGCGCCGTTCAGCTACGAGCGCTTCTCAACCGGCGAGCTGCACCCAGTTTCGAACAGCCCCTACCCCTGGAGCTGATCTAGCCGCTGCTGCCAGGCGTGGGCGCGGATTGGCGCGCCAGCTGGCAGCCCGTCGCCGGCCCATTCGCTTACGGCACGGATGCCGTGTAGCGAGCCTACGAGCCAAACCTCACGTCCGGCGAGGTCGCTTGGCCGAGGCATCAAGTAGCCAATCTCAACACCGTCCTCGGCGGCTATCTCAAGCAGCAGGTGACGCGTTATCCCAGGCAGCGCTGGAGCATCGTCGGGCACGGCGTAGAGCACGTCCCCCTCCCACCACAACAGGCTCGAGTAGGCGCCTTCTAGGATCTGGCCTTGATCGTCGATCAGCACCGCTTCGCCAGCGCCATGTTCACGCGCCTGCGCGCGCAGTTCACCGAGTAGCTCGAGTTCTGGCCCTTTGCGCCGCGCTTGCAGCCGCGGGTCTGGGTCCGGCATCAGCCATGCAACAACGTTCGGCTCGCGCGGCGGTGCTGGGCGCAGAGCCAGCATTAGCTCACCGTCGCTGAGCAGGTCAACGCGCGGGAACCAGCGCCCGGCTTGTGGCATCAGCGGCGCGAACGCATCCCAAGCGGCCTCGGGTTCGGCCGCGTCGCCAAGCTCCGCCGCGCCGGCGAGGAAGCGCTCGCGGTGGAGGTCGAGCCGCGTCGTACGCCCCTCCTCGAGCAGCCACGAATCGGCGAGAGCGACCGCCGCGGCGGTCGGCTCCGCAGCCTCCCAGCGGGCAGCAGCCTTGTCCCAGGAATAGAGAACGCTCACTGCGCTGACGCCAGCGGGGCACTGGCTTTAATTGTTCCGCCCGCCGCCTCGACAAGCGGCCGCGTCTTCAGCAACATCTCCTCGTACTCGGCCTCAGGGTCGGAGGCGGCGACGATCGCACCTCCAGCACCGATCGTGACCCCCTCAGGGCCCGCCACAATTGTGCGGATCACGACGCTGAGGTCGGCGCTGCCGTTGACCGAGAGGTAACCGAGCGCGCCGGAGTAGATGCCGCGCGGACGATCCTCAAGCCGGTCGATGATCTCAAGCGTGCGCAGCTTCGGCGCACCGGTCATCGAGCCGGCAGGGAAGCAGGCACAGACGGCGTCGAGCGCGCTGCTACCTTGCCGCAGCTGCCCGCGGATGATCGAAACAAGCTGGTGAACTGTCGCGTAGCGCTCGACGACCATCAACGCCGTCACGTGAACGCTGCCAAGCTCGCAGACGCGCCCGACGTCGTTGCGGACTAGGTCGGCGATCATCAGATTCTCGGCGCGCGACTTCTCATCGGCCTGCAGCGCTTCGGCGCGGCGCGCGTCCTCGCCAGCGTCGGAGCTGCGCTCGCTGGTCCCCTTGATCGGCTTCGATTCAACGACGCCTTCCGAGCTAACACTGAGAAAGCGTTCCGGCGAGGAGCTCAGCACAGATAGCTCACCGAAACGCAGCAGCGCCGCGTAGGGCGCCGGGTTACCGGCGCGCAGGCGACGGTAGGTCGCGAGCGGGTCGATCGCGTTTGGCGAGCTGAGCTCAGTCGTCAGACATACCTCGTAACTCTCGCCCTCTTGAATCAGGCGGCGTGACTGGGCGATCCGTTCGAGGTACTCGGATCGCTCCTCGCGCGCGCTGAAGACGGTCGGCGCGGGAGCAGGCGGCGCTGGGGGCGCCGCTTCAACGCCGAGCACGCGCAACGCCTCAGTTGTGCTCCTCAGCCACATGTCAGCCGCCTCGGCTCCATCACCGTCAGCCAGAGCGAGCAGGTGGACGCGGCGCTCATGGTGGTCGAAGGCGATCACGCGGTCGCAGAAGAGCAGCCCTGCGTCGGGCAGCTCCGAGCTGTGTGTCTGTGTCGCGCCGCACTCGGCGCCGAGTTCGTAGCCGAGATAACCGGCAAAGCCGCCGATGAATCCGAATGGCAACTTCGGCCCTTCGGCCCGCAGCCGCTCAAGTTCGGCGGCGCAGTAACTGAAGATCGAACCCTGCTGCTCGCGGATAGTGCCGTCGCTCTGTTCGACGCGGATCGTCTGCGCTTCGCTGTCGGCGCTGACGATCTGGCCGAGCGGCCCATCGGCCGTTGCGATGAACGAGAAGCGTGCGAGGCCAGGTTCGGCGCGCGCGCTGTCAAGCCAGATTGCGTGTTCACGGTCGCCGTAGCGCTGCTCGAAAACGGTCTCCGGCTCGCACCACTCACCGAGACGCAGGTGGTGAACGGCGATCTTCGAACGCTCGCGCGGCGCGGCTGGCGCTGGTGACGAGGCGAGCGCCGCCGTCGCTTTCGCTGGGCGCAGCTTCGCGAGCGGCCGCTCAAGCCGCATCAACGAGAGGTCGCGGAAGTTTTCGATCAGCTTCAACCCGTCCTCAGTGCAGACCGACTCGGGGTGAAACTGGACGCCCCAGAGCGGCCGCTCGCGGTGCTCGAGCCCCATCACAACGCCACCGCGACTGCGCGCAATGACGCGCAGCTGCTGGGGCACTTCGCTGACGACCAGCGAGTGGTAGCGGACGGCCATGAAGGGCTGCGGCAAACCGGCAAAGAGCCCCTCCTGCTCGTGCTGCACAGCGCTGAGGCGGCCGTGGAAGAGCTCGCGCGCGTAATCGATCTTGCCGCCGCAAACGTGCGCCAAGGCCTGGTGGCCAAGGCAAACCCCGAGCACCGGAATCCCTGACTGGTCGAGCGCCGCGAGCGAGATCCCCACATCACGGGCGCGCTCCGGTCGCCCTGGCCCGGGTGAGATCACGACGTTGTCGAACTGCTCGCTGGCAAGCAGGTCGCCCCAGCTTGCCTCGTCGTTACGAACTACGAGCGGCTCTACTCCGTTGACCTCTCCGAGCAGATGGAAGAGGTTGTAGGTGTAGGAGTCGTAATTGTCGATCAGCAGCGTGCGCATCAGGCTCCGAGGCGCCACGACGGCCTTTCGTGGCAGGTCTTGAGTAGCAAACAGAGCCTAACGCGATTCCGCGATGCAACGCCCTAGCGGCTCGCTCCGCCGGGCGGGTTTGGCCAGCCGCGTGCGATCGTGACCGGCGCTCCTGGCTTGGCGAACCTCGCCAGCAGCTTCAAGGCCGAATTGCTGAGGCGAATGCAGCCGTGTGAGCGGGCGCTACCGAGCGGGTCTGCCAACAGCGAGCCGGCGCGACCGTGGATTGCGATCCGCCCCGGGCCTCCGTCGTAGCTCTGGAGAACGTCTGAGTAGGCCGTGAGGTGAAGCGCGAATGGGCCGATGTTTGAGCCGCGCGGTGAAGCTGCGCGCTCGTAGATCGCGAATTGGCCGCGCGGCGTCGGCGTCGAACGCTTGCCAACGACGGTCCGTGTCGTCATCACGGTCTTCCCGGCGACGCGCAGGCGCAACTTTCGCGCGCGCAGCGAGACCTCAATCCGTGCTCTTGTCGTTCCAAGCTTGGCGTGCGTGGCGAGGATCCAGCCGGCCGAGCCGTTCGGGCGAATCGGCAGCAGAACCTTGAGCCAGAGCCTGCCATCGGCGGCGATCTTCGAATTGGTGATCAGCAGCACGGCTTGGCTTCCCGTCCATGACGCGTCAGCGCGCGCAGTCGCGATCGCCTTGCTTCTACCTGGGCTCGCGTAGACCGGAGCGTCGCTCAGCATCGTTGCGGTTGAGGCAAGCCTTGCAGTGGGCGGCGGCGGCGGGGTAGCGTCCGAGGTCGCCGAAGCAGCCGCTAGTGGCAATAGAGCGGAAAAAACGACTGCGGAGAGAAGGATTCGGCTTAACAAGAGTTCCAAATGGTAGCCGACTGAGGGTCTTCCTTCCCCCAGTCCGACTAGCGCTCGGAAGCTGGGCTAATCAGCACTATTCTGGCTCAATGAGCGCCCTCGATCCAGCCTTGATCCACGCCTTAAACGTCCGCCTAGTCGACCATGACGAGATCGGCATCAACCCGGCAGACCACGCTGTGGTTCAGGTCTCGACTATTCCCGCCGTGCTAGACCGCCAATACGACGGCGACGCCACGATCGGAGAGCTCCTTGCCGCCGGCGATTTTGGCATCGGCACGCTCAACGGGCTCGACGGCGAGCTGATCATCGTTGACGGCGAAGCCTGGCAGGCGCCGGCGGAAGGACCGGTGCGCCGCGTCGGCGACGATGAGCTGACGCCGTTCGCTGTCGTGACGCGCTTCATCACCGACGAGATCGTCGAGATTGAAGCCCCGCTCGAGCACGCGGAGCTGATCGCGCTGATGGAGCAACATGCTCCAGCGAAGAGCGGCTGCGACGCAGTGCGGATCGACGGCAGCTTCCCGGCGCTGCACCTGCGCTCGGTCCACCGACAGACGAAGCCCTACCCGCCGCTCGAACAGATCGCAGCGGCGCAGACCGAATGGCGCTACGAGAACCTGCGCGGCACGCTGGTTGGCTTCCGCTTCCCCCACGCTGCCGAC
>JANRFB010000017.1 GCA_030725785.1 Solirubrobacteraceae bacterium | reverse complement strand
CCGAGCTGCTCGGCTACGACCGCAAGGTCAACACGATCGACCATCCGGTATCGCCGCGCGGCTACCGGATTCTCGGGTTCATTCCGCGACTACCGAAGCTGGTCGTCGCCAACATCGTTGCCTCCACCGGTGGACTTGAGGAGCTGCTCGCCGTCGGCGATGCGCAGCTCGAGAGCATCGAGGGAGTGGGCGAAATGCGTGCGAAGGAGATCCGTGAGGGCCTGCGCCGCTTGCAGGAGATCAACCTCGTTGATCGCTACATGCAGAGCTGAAGTACCTAATCGGTTGAAAAGCGTGGCTTGGGAATGATTCCCTCGCCGCTTACGCAAGGGGGACAACATTACGCAAACAAGTGAAGACCTAATTGACGATCTCGAGATGCCCGTTCTGGAGCACATCGAGTTTGAGTGCGGCGACAACGTCGTTTACCCGCACCACGGCGCCGGCAAGGTGCTTAAGAAGGAATCACGCAACATGCTTGGGGAGAAACGCGTCTACCTGACGATCAAGATTCTCCACAACGACATGACGGTGATGGTTCCGTCGGAGAACGCCGCGATCGCAGGGCTGCGCCGCGTAATCGATCAGAAGACGGTGAAGAAGGTTCTGGCTGTAATTCAGGACGACGTCTCAGAGATGCCAAAGAACTGGAACCGCCGCTTTAAGCACAACCGCGACAAGATCAAGACCGGCGACATTTACGAGCTGACCGAGGTTGTTCGCAACCTTGCGATCCGTGAGCACGACAAGGGGCTCTCGACCGGCGAGAAGCAGATGTACACGCGGGCCAAGAAGATTCTCTCGTCAGAGCTGATGTACGCGCTTGACATGGACGAGGAGCAGGCTGAAGAGCACCTCGACGGGCTGCTTGCCAAGTCTGCTGGAGTAAAGGCCTAACCGGCCTTCTGCGATGTCGGCCACGGCGGTCGCGCTGATCGTCGCTGCAGGGCGCGGCGAACGGCTTGGGTCCGATCGGCCCAAGGCGTTCGTCCCGCTCGCGGGCCGACCGATGCTTGACTGGAGCGTCGACGCGCTGCAGCAGGTTTCAGCGGTGGGGCAGATCATCGTCGCGCTCCCTGAGGGCTTTGATGCGCCGCAGGGCACCGTTGGCGTCGCTGGCGGCGCTGTGCGCTCTCAGTCGGTCTTAAACGCGCTCGCAGCGGCTGATGCAGGCGCCGAAGTGGTTGTGGTCCACGACGCAGCGCGCCCGCTGGTCACCGCGGCAATAATTGAGGGCTGCATCGCCGCCTTGGATCAGGACGGCAGGTGGGACGCAGCGATCGCCGCCGCACCGGTGAAAGACACCGTCAAACGCTCCCTCGATGGAGTCGCAGTAGCCGAGACGCCGACCCGCTCCCAGCTGTGGGCAGTTCAGACGCCTCAGGTTTTTCGTCGCGAGGCGCTGGAGCGCGCGCTCGGTCGTTCAGAGGCCGAGCTTGCTGGGGCCAGCGATGACGCGATGCTGGTCGAGGCTGACGGCGGCCGTGTGCGGCTTGTGCACTGCCAGAGCGAGAACTTCAAAGTCACGACCTCGGCCGATTTGGCGCTGGCCGGGCAGATGCTCGGCGCGGCCACTGAACTGAGGGCCTCCAGTGTCTGAGACGCGCACCGGCCTTGGCGTCGACTCTCACCGCCTCGCCGCTGGCCGGCCGCTGATTCTCGGCGGCGTTGAGTTTGAGTCCGAGCTCGGCCTCGAGGGCCACTCCGACGCCGACGTCCTAACGCACGCCGTGATCGACGCGCTGCTTGGCGCGGCGGCTCTCGGCGACATCGGCAGCCACTTCCCGGATACCGACGATCGCTGGCGCGGCGCCGATTCGATCGATCTTTTGAGCAAGGTTGCAGGGATGCTCATCGGCGGTGGCTTTGAGGTCGTCAATGTTGACGCGACGGTGATCATCGAGCAGCCAAAGATCGGCCCTCGCCGCGAAGAGATCGTTGAGCGGATCGCCGGCGCCCTGGGCGTCGAAGCTTCGCGGGTGAACGTAAAGGCGACGACCGCCGAGCAGATCGGCGCCTTCGGCCGCGGCGAGGGCGCCGGCGCAGTAGCGGTTGCCACGCTGCGCACTTCGTAGCTGCTGGCGTAGATTGCCGCTGTGCGCACAATCCAGATCTATGACACGCGCCGCGGCGAGCTGGCTGAGCTTGAGCCCCGTGATCCGGGCAAAGTTTCGATCTACGCCTGCGGGCCAACTGTCTACGGGCGGATCCACGTGGGCAACGCGCGCCCCTTCGTCGTCTACTCGCTGCTAAAGCGCTTTCTCGCCCACGAGGGCTATGAGGTCACTTTCGTTGCCAACATCACCGACGTCAACGACAAGATCTACGACGCAGCCAACGCAGCCGATCCGCCGCAGCCGAGCGCGCTGCTGGCTAGCGACATGGCCGCCGCCTACATTGCCGACACCGACGGGCTTGGCCTCGGACGCCCGGATTCAGAGCCGCTGGCGACAGAGACGATCGGCCCGATCATCGACCTGATCAGTGCTCTGATTGAACGCGACGCGGCCTACGCGGTGGAAGGGGACGTCTACTTTCGCGTCCGCTCCGACGAGTCTTATGGTGAGCTCTCTCACCGCTCTCTCGACGCGCTCAACCAAGGCGAAGGGGGAGCTGGGGCAGAGCTCAAGCAGGACCCGCTTGACTTCGCGCTCTGGAAGGCGCAGAAGCCCGGTGAGGACACGGCTTGGGACGCGCCCTGGGGCCGCGGCCGCCCCGGCTGGCACATCGAGTGCTCGGCGATGGCCGAGGAGATCCTCGGCGTCGGCTTCGACATTCACGGCGGCGGCAACGACCTCATTTTCCCGCACCACGAGAATGAGGCTGCGCAGACGCGGATGGCGCGTGGGCAGGAGCTCGCTCAGATTTGGATGCACAACGGGATGCTCCAGCTGGGCGGCGAGAAGATGGCAAAAAGCGTTGGCAACATCGAGTCGCTGTCATCTGTTCTTGAGCGCTGGGGCCGCGACGCGCTGGTCCTCTTCTTCGTCTCCGGCCACTACCGCCAGCCGCTTCTATTCTCCGACCAGAGTTTGGAGCAGGCGCAGACCAGCGCGCGGCGGATCCGCGCCGCCGCAGCTCAGCTCAGCGACGGCCACTCGCCAGCGGAGCTGGCCGGCCACCGCGAGCAGTTCTTTGCTGCGCTCGCCGATGACTTCAATACGCCGCGCGCTCTGGCGGCGATGCACGGTTGGCTCGCCGACGCTGCCTCCCAGCCTGGCGCCGGTAACGATGACCTCGTCCAGATGCTCACCGTGCTTGGGTTAGAGACGCTGCTGCTGCCCGACGCCAATGCCGCAGAGCCCGACGCTGCCGCGCTTGAGCTGCTCACAGCCCGCGAGGCCGCCCGCGCCGCCAAAGACTGGGAACAAGCAGACTTGCTGCGCGATCAGCTAGCCGCGCTCGGCTGGGAAGTGCGCGACGGTGACGATGGTGCGAAGCTTGTGGCGCTGTGATTATCTACGGGCGTAACGCAGTTCACGAAGCGATGCGCGCCAACCGGCGGCGGATCAAGGAGCTATGGGCTACCGACAGCGCTTCCCGCGAGGAATGGCTCGACAAGGCCAGCCAGATCAAGCGCGTCAGCGCCGCCGAAATAGACAAGATCTGCGAAAGCCCCGGCAATCAGGGCGTTTGCGCCCGAATCGAGGGCTACCACTACGCCAGCGCAGGCGAACTGCTGGCCAAGCCCGACCCACTGATCATCGCGCTAGACGAGGTCCAAGACCCACAGAACCTCGGCGCGATCTGCCGCACCGCGGAGTGCATCGGCGCTACCGGCGTGATCATCACCGAGCGCCGCGCTGCCCACGTCACGCCAGCCGTCTGCAAAGCATCGGCCGGCGCAGTCGAGTGGCTCTCTATCGCCAAGGTCAACAACCTTTCCGAGTTCCTCGAGGACGCCAAGAAGGCCGGCGCCTGGTGTTACGGCGCCGACAGCGGCGATGAGGCTACCGACTACCTAACTCCCGACTACCGCGGCGGCGTTGTGCTGGTGCTGGGGTCGGAGGGGAGCGGGCTACGGCCGCGGGTCGCAAGTTGCTGCGACGCGCTGATCAAACTGCCGATGCTCGGCCAGCTTGACTCGCTAAACGCCAGCGCCGCGGCCTCGGCGCTGATGTACGGCATCCTCCAGCAGCGCTCCTGAATCACCCATAACTACTGGTTATTTGCCCGCCTAGGTGGACAAATGTCGACCGCGCCTTGACAAGGTTCCATAACTGTGAAATAACTCTCGGACTTGAGGCTCTACCTCAGGGTGAGGAATAAGACATATTTAACGTTCGCAGTTGGCGCCAGGGGAGGAGTGCGCCACTGAGCTCGTCCGACTTTTCCCTAGTGAAATAGGGGAGAAAGGATTGCTCGTGGCCCGTATTTCCGCTTCATCTCACGCTCAGCTAAAGGTTGATGATGGGTACTTGATCGCCCTCGCAAAGCAGGGAGATCCAGCCGCCTACGATCGACTCGTCCGGCGTTATCACGGATTCGTCCGTCTAAAGGCTTCTTCGTACTTCATCGCCGGCGGCGATAGCGACGACCTGATGCAGGAGGGGTTGGTCGGTCTTTACAAGGCGATCCGCGACTACCGCACCGATCGTCAGTCGAGCTTTCGCAACTTCGCCGAGCTCTGCATAACGCGGCAGATCATCACGGCCGTCAAAACTGCAACGCGCAATAAGCACGTGCCGCTTAACCAGTACGTCTCATTCGCAACGACGCCTGCCGGTGCCAGCGAGGGTGAATCGACGCTGGAAGAGATGCTGCCCGGCTCAACCGTTCACGATCCCGCCAATCAGGTGATCTCCTCCGAAGAGCTGCGCTCACTGGTCGACTGCCTCTCATCAACGCTCTCGGGGCTTGAGGCGCGCGTGCTCGCGCTCTACCTAGACGGGCGCTCCTACGAGGAGATCGGTGGAATTGTCGACTGCGACACGAAGACGGTCGATAACGCGCTCCAGCGCGTCAAGCGCAAAGTTGGCGGCCATCTCGACAGTCGCAACGTGGCCGCTTAGGGCCGCGCAAGTCGGCGCAGCGGCAGCCGCAAGCGGCGCCGTGGCGACTTTGTTGGTTTATGATGCGCGACGCGATGTCGAACAATCTCAACCGCGATAGCGGCGATGGCTCTGGCGGCCTGAGCGTTGGCCGCCGCGGCTTTCTTGCCGCTGGCGCGGGAGCCTTCCTGTGCTCAATCGGGGGCCAGAACATCCTCGTTGAGAAGGCTGGCGACGCCGCCAAGGCTGACGCCGCAGCTGCGCGCGTAAAAAAGCCGGCTGGAGCGAAGTCGAAGATCGCCGCCGTAACGCCGGGCGCTGGCGCCGTCGATCAACTTGAGTTTCAAACTCCCCAGCCTCAGCCGGGTGGGAAGGTCGTTGAGTATTGGATTGAAGCGACCGCGCCGCTATGGGACATCGTTCCCTCGCGCCCTCGCCGCGACTTCTGGCACGGCACGAAAATCGCCGGACCCAGCGTCTTCCGAGCCTTCGTCTACCAACAGATGACGGAAGGTTTTGCAGCGCCGGCTGGGCCGGCCGCAATCCCAGGGCCAACGCTCGAGTGCGAGGTCGGAGATGTGTTGCGGGTTCACGTGCGCAACGGCCTGCCTGACAAGTACGCGCAAGCGATCACGATGCACCCGCACGGGGTTCGCTACACGCCCGAATACGACGGCGCCTACATGGGCGACTTCACGCGCGCCGGCGGCTACATCGGCCCCGGCGAAGAGTTCACCTACACGTGGGAAGCGATTCCCGAGTCTGCCGGCGCATGGCCCTACCACGACCACGGCCCAAATCACACGCTCAACTCAATGCGCGGGCTCTTCGGCGGAATCATCGTCCATCCCAAAGGTCAGCCGAGAGCGGACGTCGAGAAGATGATCTTCCTGCATTCGCTGGCGCCTCCAACAACGGGCCTCAAGCGCGTCTTCCAATGCATCAACGGCCGCGCCTACGCCGGTAACACTCCAACGATCGAGGCGAAGGCTGGGCAGGAGGTTGCACTGCACGTCTTCGGTATCGATGATGCCTTCCACGACTTCCACATTCATGGCCATCGGTGGCATAAAGACGGCGGCAACTTCGTCTCCGACAACCAAACTGTTGGTCCAGCGGAGACGATCACGGTCCGCTTCAAGGAAGACAATCCCGGCCGCTGGCTCTATCACTGCCACGTGATGTCGCACCAAGACAATGGGATGGCGGGTTTCTACCTCGTCACGCCGTAAACAATCTGTGTAACAATGCCGACCGGCCGGTGATCACCGGCTCAACTCTGAGGAGAGAACTAGATGAAGACCCTGATCCGTGTCGTCGCAATTGCCGCCGCAGCAGCATTGACGCTGCCTGCTTTGGCATCCGCCGCATACCCACCGCCAGCCAACCCAGGCAAGCCAATGCCGCGCCCGGGCGGGACGGCGACGCTGAAGGTCTGTAAGAAAGGCTGCAAGTACAAGACGATTCAGAAAGCAGTCAAAGCAGCGCGCGCCGGTGACACGATTCGCGTCGCCGACGGTATTTACAAGGAGCAGGTAACGATCGAGGGTGCTTCGAAGCAGGGAATCAAGCTGATCGGCAACGCCAAGAATCCTTCCAAGGTGCTTATCAACGCCGCCGGAAACGGCAACGGCGTGATCATCAACGCTGCAAACAACGTCAGCCTCCAGGGTCTTTCCTCCAAGGGTTATGCCGACAACGGCTTCTTTGCCGTCAACGTCGACGGCTACAAGATGGACAAGCTGATTGCCAGCGGATACGGCGTTTACGGCGTTTACGCGTTCAACTCGAAGGGCGGAACGATCACCAACTCGGACGCCTACTACCACACCGACGCCGGCTTCTACATCGGGCAGACGCCGTTCCAAACGAAGCCGAAGCGCACCTACGTCAAGAACGTCCGCTCATGGGGCAACGTGCTCGGCTGGTCCGGCACGAACATGCGCTACGTCAACATCACGAAGTCGCAGTTCTTCAACAACGGCACCGGGCTCGTTCCAAACGCGCTCGTTTCGGAGCTGTACCCGCCTGAGGAAGACAACGTGATCTCCGACAACGACATCTACTGGAACAACTTCAACTACTACAAGGCATCGCCGTTCCCGAAGGTCACTCCGACCACGGGCGCGATTCCTTACCCGGTGGGAGTAGGCGTTCTGCTCTTCGGCGGCCGCCGCAACATCATCAGCAATAACCGCGTCTTTGGTAACTGGGGCGTTGGTATTGGCATGCTCGAGCAGATCGACATGGGCGGCAACCAGGGCAAGGTTCCCGCTTCTCAGCCAATCGGCGAGAAGCCGTGGGTGCTTGCTGACAACCGTGTGACCGGGAACACGACCGGCAACGGCGGCAAGGACATCAACGGCCGCGACTTGTTCTACGACGGGTCAGGCTCGGGGAACTGCTTCTCGAACAACACGTTGACCGCGGGTGTCGATCAGCCGGCGTTCACGACCGTTGCCTACCCTGCCTGCAACCCTTCAGGGCAGCCCGGTCCGACGAACACGTTTAACGGTGCCGCTCAGGACGAAGCGATCGGCTGGGCGCTGACGCTGATCATCGCCTCAGCTCCAGGCGGGATGCTTCCGCACTCAACCTCGACCAGCTTCCGCGGCACGAAGCCGTTCCCGCGGACGCCGGGCACCGACTACGGGACATGGAACAAGACAGTTAAGCCACCGAAGTGATCAGAAGGCGTCCAACACTGGTAGTGCTCGTAGCCCTGACCGCGCTCGCAGTAGCGGCGCCGGTCGGGGCCGGGCACGCCGCCGGCACGGTGGGGGCGGCGGCGAAGGCAAAGCGCGCGCCGCTGAAGGTGACGGCAAACGTCTACGACAGCGGCTTCACTGCGCCGACCGTCACCGTTCGCAAGGGCGGAACGATCAAGTGGCTCTGGGACAGTTCGCTGATCGATCTTCACACCGTCACCTTCATCCGGGGGCCGCGCGGGACAAAGTACTTCAGCTCGCGTTCGCTCGGCCCTGGTGCCAGCTACAGCTACAAGTTCAAGAAGGCCGGCAAGTACATGATCTACTGCAAGCTCCACGCTGGCAACACGCAGAAGATCACCGTCAAGTAGCGCGCGCTGATCAGCCAGCGAACGGCAGTACCAGCAGCACGATCACGGCGTAGTGCGCGCTGGCGGCGCCGCTGACGAGCGAGTGGAAGATCTCGTGGTAGCCGAAGGTTTCTGGCGCCGGGTCGGGCCGTCCTGTCGCGTAAATGATGCCGCCTGCGGTATAAAGGATGCCTCCTAGCGCGAGCCCAGCTAGCGCGACCCAGCCGAGCGCGTCGAAGATCTGCGGCACGGCAAGAACTCCAACCCAGCCAAGCGCCACGTAGACGGCGACGCTGAGCCACTTTGGCGCGTTGACCCACAGCAGCGTCAGTAGTACGCCCAGCGCCGCGCCGCCCCAGGCGATCGCGAGGATAGTCACGGCGAGTGTGCCCTGCAAGATCAGCAGTGCGAACGGCGTGATTGAGGCGGCAATGAAGACGAAGATCATCGAGTGGTCGAGCCGCCGCATCCACGCGCGCGAACGCTCCAGCTTCCAGTTGTGGCGGTGGTAGAGAGCGCTGATGCCGAAGAGGCCGCAGATACCGACCGCGTAGATGATCATCGCGATTGTCTGGCGCTCGCCGTTGGCCAGCACTACCAGCACAATCCCGAGCGCTAGAGCGATCCAGAACGAGTAGTAGTGGATGACGCCGCGGAAGCGTGGCTTTACGCGCGCCGCTAGGGCCGACGCCTCTTCGCGGAGGCGTTCGACAGTCTCACCAGCGTCGGCCTTGAGGCGATCAACCTTCTCGCCGGTTTCG
>JANRFB010000016.1 GCA_030725785.1 Solirubrobacteraceae bacterium | reverse complement strand
CGACCCTACCAACGCGAAACGCCGTGCAGTCCGCGGAAGCATCTAGCCAGTTAAGCCTCATCAAACGCAGCCTGGCTGAAGGTTGCAAACAGCCTGCGCGAAGAGTGAAATGCTTTGCTATTCTTCGCCGTTGATAAAACTACAGCTGTTTGTTGATGAGCTGATCGGGCGCTACGGCGCGACGTTCGTTCCTCGACAAGCCGAAGGAGATTCTCAGAATGAAACCGAAAAGTTTTGGGGCCGCTGCTGTTGTCGCGGCTTTGGCGGGGCTTGTTGTTCTGCCATCAGCTGGAGCGCACTTTGTGCCGACGACCATGACGACGCCGCTCACCGGTACGAGCATTGGTGCCCCCGCAAAAAACACGTCGTACTTTTGCCCGCGCACGATCATGGGTATTTCATTCCCAATGACGCTGAAAAACCCGGCCACCCCTTGGGTCTCTGGGAAAACGGTCAATGTCGCTGAGGCAACCGATGTGGCCGTGCCTGGCTCGGTGAAGATGAAGAACGTCTTCTCGATCCGTAAGACCGCGACTACCCGAATCCTGAAGGGCAACGGAATCCCGAATCACACAATCGGCGAGTACCCAGTCCCTTCGGATAGCGCGGCCTACCCGTATTACGCTGCGCTTCCGGTTCAGGGTTACGCGAACGCTGCCGAGATTCCAGTCAAGCCGTACGGCATGTCGCTGACTGTGCCGCGGAACCCGAAGGTTCAGTCAAAACCCACTTGCATCCAGTCGCTAGCTATCGGCATTTCCCCGCAGACCGGCGCCGCTCTGCACACCGAGATCGCCGTCGATTCTGACTTCACTGCGGTCAGCCCAAGCGCGGCGCTGCCGTACGACAGGTGCTGGGGCCATCCATACGCCACCCAGTACCACTACCACGGCTACACGTGGAAGTGCTTCCCCAACAAGGGGAAGGATGGCGAGCCATCGCCTCTGTACGCCTACGCGGCGGACGGCTTCGGAATCTACGGACCGTATAGCGAGGGTAAGCGCGGTAGCGCGGTAACCGGCTCCACTCAAAAGGTGATCACCAACGCTCAGCTAGACGTCTGCCACGGCCACTACGGCACGGTTAAGTGGGACGGCAAGCAGAAGTACATGTACCACTACCACGTCAACAACGAGTACCCGTATTCGGTCGGTTGTTTCCGCGGCAAGGTCGGCAAACTGTCGAAGGTGATGGCGGAGCTCGGCTCTTAGTAGCTACAGCTCCAACGATGACGAAGGACCCGGGCGGGCCGCCACGCTGAATGTGGCGGCCCGCCTGCGTCACGGTGGGGGCGAGCCGGGTGGCGGTTAGGAGCAATGCCGGCGGAGCGGGCTCGATCTGCCCGCTGCTGACGACATCTTGGCGATCGCATAATACCTAGGTTCTATCTAGGTAATTATCTGGTAGGTTGCTTGCCATCAAACTCCTCGTCTCTGCTTGCCTCACACTCGTCGTCGCCGCCGCACTTGCCTCGTGCCGCTCGAACGACGCACTTACTGTCTACGGCGCCTCGTCGCTGAAACAGGTGCTGCCGAAGATCGAAGCGAGCGCGACCTATTCGTTTGCCGGCTCAGAGCAGCTTGCCCAGCAGATCGAAAATGGCGCGCCGGCCGATCTCTTCGCCGCCGCGAGCCCCAAGTCTCCGAAGCAGCTTGCCGCCAAGGGCCTGTGCGAGGCGCCGGCGGCGTTCGCGTCGAACAGGCTGGCGATCATCGTGCCGAGTGGGTCCAAGGGAATCGAGAGCGTTGCCGACCTCGAGTCGGGGCCGCGGCGGCGCCTCGCGATCGGCGTCGCTGCTGTGCCGATCGGAAGCTACACGCGTGAGGTGCTGGCCAACGCTGGCGCTGAAGCGGTCTTGACCCGCAACACGGTCAGCGATGAGCAGGACGCCGCCGGGATCGTCTCCAAAGTGGCGCTCGGCTCGGCCGATGCCGGAATTGCGTACGTGACGGACGCGAAGTCGTCGGACGGCCGCGTGCGCGCGGTTGCGCTACCCGCGTCGGCGCAGCCGGTCGTCACATACATGGCCTGCGTGGTCGTTCGTGACGGAGCCAACACCACTGCCGCGAAGGATTACCTCTTGAAGCTGACTGGCCCTGATGGCCAGGCAGCGCTGAAAGCAGCCGGCTTTGGCCCGGCGCCGAGCAGATGAGCACGCGCCGCCGTAACCAAGCCTTCCTTGCTGCCTGCGTGCTGGCAGCCGTGGTGCTGATCGCGTTTCTGGCGATCCCGCTGATTGCCCTTGTAACCAGCGTTGCCCCAGGGCGGCTGCCCGACCTCCTAACCAGCCCGCAGACGCTCGACGCGATCCGCGTTACCGCCGAGGCAAACTTGATTGCCGACGCTCTGATCCTGCTGCTCGGCACGCCGGCCGCCTATCTGATTGCGCGGCGCAGCTTCGCCGGTCGCCGTGCGCTGATCACGCTGATCGAACTACCGCTGGTGCTGCCGCCGGCGGTCGCGGGGATCGCACTGATCGTCGCCTTCGGCCCGAACGGGCCGTTTGGCGAAGCACTCGCTAGCGCTGGCCTGACGATTCCATTTACCGAGATGGCCGTCGTCTTGGCCGTGACCTTTGTCGCAGCGCCGTTCTACCTTCGCTCAGCGATCAGCGCCTTCGCTGCGATCGACGGCCACTGCCTCGACGCAGCGCGCACCCTGGGCGCCGGTCACCTGCGCGTGTTTCGCAGGATCGCGCTTCCGCTCGCGGCGGAAGGGCTGCGCTCGGGCTGGGCCCTGGCATTCGCTCGTGGCGTCGGCGAGTTCGGCGCCACGCTCGTCTTCGCTGGCAGCGTTGCTGGGGTCACTCAGACGCTGCCGCTCGCGGTGTACGCTGAGCTTCCCGTAAGCCTCGATTCGGCAATCGCAATCGGGATACTGCTGCTGGCGGTCAGCGCCGCAATTCTGCTGCTCTCAAAGCTGCCCCACCTATGGACAGACTCGAAATCGCAATCGGCCACCAGCTCGGCGATCTAACGATCAATCTCGAACTTGGCGTTGACCCCGGCCAGACGGTCGCGCTGCTCGGACCTTCCGGCGCGGGGAAGAGCAGCGTGCTGAGGGCTGTCGCGGGGCTGCTGCAGCCCGCACGCGGGCATGTCCGTCTCGGTGCGCATCGCTGGTTCGACTCGGCGGAGGGAATCAACCTCTCGCCCGAGGAGCGCAGCGTCGGCCTGGTCTTCCAGGACTACGCGCTCTTCCCGCACATGACTGTGCTTGAAAACGTTGAGTTCGCGAGCGCCGATGCGGCGCCGGAAATGCTTCGCCGCTTCGGCGTTGGTGAGCTAGCGCGGGCGATGCCGTCGAGCCTCTCCGGCGGCGAGCGCCAGCGCGTTGCGCTTGCACGCGCGCTGGCCCGCGACCCCGATGTTCTGCTGCTCGACGAGCCGCTCTCGGCGCTCGACACGATCACCCGCCGCGAGGTGCGCGCTGAGCTTGCTGGGCTGCTGGTGGAGGTGCCCGTCCCGACCGTTGTTGTAACGCACGACCCAGCCGACGCTGCTGAGCTGGCTGACAGCGTCGCGGTGATGGACGGCGGCAAGATCGTGCAGGCCGGGACGCTCAGCGAACTACGCGAAAGTCCGCAGCACATCACCGTCGAGCGAATACTCGGATCCTCTGAAAGTGACGAAAGGTAAGGTCGGGAATATGAGCGAACAGATACGAATTGGCGCGGCGGCAGCAATTCTCGGCGTCAGCGTTGACACCCTGCGCCGCTGGGAAAAGGACGGCCGAATCAAGTTCGACCGCTCATCCGGCGGCCAGCGAACCGTCGATGCCGCAGAGTTGAGGCTGCTCGCCCGCGAGCGCGCCCCCGACAGCGGCCTTTCGGCCCGCAACCAGCTCGAGGGGACCATCGTCTCGGTCGAGAAGGACGGCGTGATGGCAAAGATAGAGCTGGCCTGCGGCAGCTACCGGATTGTCTCCGTGATCACGCGCGAGGCGGCAGAGGAGCTGGGGCTCAAAGCTGGCATTTCAGCGACAGCTGTAGTGAAAGCGACAAACGTTGAGGTTCGTCTGTAGGCGATCGGTTAGTTGCTCTGTGCCAGCCAGCTCAGCCAACTCGCTGGCCTCGTTTTCGAGATGCCTGTCCTGTGCGACTTGCCGACCCCAGCTTTGACTGAGCCGCGCCTGCGGTGAAGCTGTTAGCTTCACTAAGCAATGATCTCGAGCCCCAGATTCGTCGCCGTGGTCTGCGCGCTGGCGGCTGTCTCGGCGTTGGGAACTGTCGTTGCTGCGGCGCCAGCCAGCCAGTCGGATGGGGCAGGCGCCGAGGCGAATTCGAGCATCCGTCGATTCGACCCGATCTATGCTTGGGGAAGTCACCGTCAAACAACTGAGATAGGCGTTACGGCGATGCGTTTCGCGACGGTCTGGGAGTGGCGTTGGAA
This sequence comes from Solirubrobacteraceae bacterium, assembly GCA_030725785.1. Classification (GTDB taxonomy): domain Bacteria; phylum Actinomycetota; class Thermoleophilia; order Solirubrobacterales; family Solirubrobacteraceae; genus F1-60-MAGs163. The sequence goes on along the minus strand of JANRFB010000016.1, from coordinate 4,544 downwards.
CAGGAACGGTTCTCGGCGCGTCAGTGCGTCAAACCTGCTCGGCTGTACTGCCAGTATCCAGGCGCCTCACAGGATCAAACGAACCAGTTGCCGGGCAACTCAGGCCGGTAGCAGTCGGCACTTTCACAACAGCACACTTTTCGAACTTCGATCGTGTACCGCTGGCCCGTGCATCGGTACCGGGATTTATCACAAGGTTGCGGATCTGATTGAGGGCCGCCCTGGCGGCGGCGCGACCGTCAGGGTTCTCAGCCGCACCAAGTGCAGCTTGGTCACACTCACCAAAGAGGTCAGTGACAACGCCGGCGCTGCGAAGTTGGCCACGCGATGGAACTCCTGCTGGACTTTGAGTGGAGGCTCTGTCACCGCTAACTCTGCTGTGAACACAAAGTGTGCGGCAACGTCGGTGCTGCCGAACCAGTTGGTCAGTAGCTCATGCAGCGTGACGCGGCGAGGCGAAACATCGCTGCTTCAAGCAAACGCTCTCCTTCAACCCCGCTCGTGCGAGGGCGATGTCTGCCATGACAGTGGCGCCAAACGACGCATCGTCCAGACCATCGAGGTTCGCTCAGGTGGGCACACCAAGGTTCTGAAAAACTCCATCACCGCTGTCGGCTAGGGAGCTCGGATTCGGCGCACGCAGGAGGAGCTTGAGGGCAGAATTCCCCGTCCATGCTGCTGACCGGCTGTAGCCACCGCGAGCGCTACTGGCGCTGAGCGGCGCGAGGAGCGCCTCACCCCGCGCCGAAGCAGGGCACAGAGCCCTTGACCGACCCGCGGGCGGCGGAGACCAACCCTTTGATCGCGTCGGTGTTTGTGACTATCGCCATGTGGTCGACACCCGGCAGCTTGCGAATGTCGCACGAGGGATCTGAGGTCCAGTCCGTGGGAGCAGCGTTCATCCACGTGCTGTCACCGCCGTCGCCGTCGGCCTCGATCACGGCGGGGTTAGCCACGTTCCAAAAGCCCGCGCACTGCGGCTGTTCACAGGACCCTGTACGTACGGCAGCCGAGTCGTACGAATAACCGACGGTCGTCGGTAAGTCGACGCCGAAGACGAACCTGCTCGCGACCGGCAAGGACTTGCCATCGATCGAACCGAGGCGGAACCAATCCTGGCGGCCGAGTGAGTAAACCGCAGTGGCGCGCGACATCGCCACTGCTCCCGCGTCCCGCAGCAGGCTCTTCGCATCGGTTGCCCGATAGTCCTTCGCCCCGTTGCGGTAGAGCACGGCCTTGCCGTAGACACTCGGCTGGAGATCCAGCGCCAGCTCCCCGACCCAGCTTGGGTCGACCGGTGATGCCTTCTGATCGTCAACGTTCCAACTCCATCCACGCTGGAATGCCCACCGGAGGCAGTCGCTGCAGCCGGAGAACTGGCCAGCGAACCCATAGAGCACGGCGACATTCGCCTCAACCCACGCGGGGTCGAGCACTCGCAGCGCGTGGTAGGCCATCAGGCAACCCTGGCTGTGACAGGCAACCGCGGCCTTCTGGCCCCCGGCCTTGGCCACCGCCCGCTCGACGAGCATTTTGAGGTCCGGCACAAAGGAGTTGCCCCCGGGGGCGTAGCGATAATCGAAGGGCAGGCAGAAGAGGTTCGCGTCGACCTTCCAACCGGCGTCGGCGAGCTGCTCGGTCAGAGGTATGTACCGCGGGCACTCGGAGGCGAAATCCTGACCTACCGACACCGGCGCCACTGTTACACCCCGCTGGTTGCTCGCCACGCCCTTCCTGTCGATCGCGAGCGACATCCAGCCGGGAACCTGATTTGCCTGGGCGCGGGGCAAGCCGCTGGCTACCGAGTAATCCAGAGCGCTTTTCGCACCGCCGGGCAGTGCGTCTACGGGGTTCATCGCGGGCACCAGGAAGTCGAAGCTGGTCACTGCTCCATCGGTGCGCGCTTGCACCTCGAGCGCGCTCATCCCAAGGCCTGGGACGAAGACCACCGGGGCGATCGCGGCTCCACTGCTGGTCTGCTTTGTGTCGGCGCAGCCGGTCAGCCCCGCTGTCGCAACTGCGACAAGCGCGAGAAGAACCGGCAGGCCTAGGCATCTGCCGGGGGTAATGCTCAGGAACCTGCCACCAAGGTCGCTCGGCTGGCCGGTGCGCGAGAAGATGCGGCGGGTTGCGTTGAGCACACGATCTAGTTCGCGCTCTTCGCAATCGCCCCTGCTAGGGGGCCGGGAGCCAGGCAAGGTTTAGTGGGCACGGCAGGTTCGAACCAGCGACCTCTGGCGTGCGAAGCGAGCGCTCTCCTGACTTGTGGTTAGGTAGTGAAATGAGATTGCCGGACAGACGGAGTCTGATGGCATGGCCTGTCGTTGCGTTGTCGACGCTCGCGGCGGCCACTCTCGCGGTCGCCTGCTCAAGCCAGCCAGACTCTGCCGGTTCCGTGGAATCCGCTCTCGACGAAACCGTCATTCAGATTCGTTCGTCCCAGGGTGAGCCGTGGGGCATCACCTTGCCGGGTCTTGCCGCCGCCGCCATCGCCGGCCCCGACGATGGCGACCGGGTGCCTCGTGTCGTGTCAGGTAGTTCTGACCCGCCCGGCAACACCGAGCTGATCCCGTCCGATCGCTTCCACGTCGGCAGCGTCACCAAGACTTTCACCGCCGCCCTCATCATGCAGCTAGACCAGTCCGGGGAGCTCTCGCTGAGCGACCCGATCAGCAACTGGATCCGCTACCCGGGCGGCAGCAAGATCACGGTCGAGATGTTGATGGGGCACACCAGCGGGATTCCCGACTTCAGTGAACTCCCGGGGCGCAAGCGAACAGACACCCCGGAGCAGTCGATCGCGTTTGCCTCGAGAACCAAGAGGCTTTTCGCTCCGGGATCTCAGTGGTCGTACAGCAACACCAACTACACCATGCTCGGCGTCATCGCCGAACGAGCGACAGGGGCCACCTGGGCAGACCAGGTTCGCTCCCGATTCTTCGAGCCATTGGCGCTGTCCGAGACTTACGTATGGGAAGGAGAGTCTCGGCCGCGTACGGTCGACGGCTCACGACTCAACTGCGGCTATCCGGGCGAACCAAAGTGCGTTCAGCGGCCGGGATTCGAGATCGTCCCGGTGACCGACGGATCCGACTGGACCGTTGCCTGGGCCGCGGGGGCGATTGTGTCGACGCCGTCTGATCTCGCCCGCTGGATCGATCAGCTTGTCGGTGGGGAGGTGCTGGACGCCGAGCACCGTCGGCTGCTCACCAGCCCGACGCCGCAATCGATCGAGGCCCTCTCGGGCAGCCCTTCTTACGGGGCCGTGCGGTGGACAGGGGGCAGCCTGGGACTCCTGCGGTACGCGATCGACGGTCAGGGCACCGGGTGGGGTCACGAGGGATCGATCAACGGTTTCGTATCGAACGTCGTGCGCATGGACGAAAGCGGTCGCTCTGTCGCTGTTGCCTCAAACTTCCTCCAAACCGACTCGTTCGCCGCCCTTGGAGAGCTGGTGACTGCGGTGAATGACGCGGCAAGGCCCTGAACCGGGCCGCCCTTACCCGCGACAACCGGACGCAATGCTTTTACTTAGAGGATCCGGCGACTCGCGTCGAAAAGAATCAAGAAGGGAAGAGTTCCGAGCTTTCCATAGGCACGGCTGGTTCGAATTGCCGCGTTGGCGGGCGCTTCGAGGTGGTTGCTACTGCGTTGCTACCGAAACGCTGGGGCTCGCTGCCCGTTTGCTGCCCATAGACAGACTTACGCGCGGCCGGCGCTCTGGTCAACAAGGTGCTGGGCACGCCGCCGTAGTTGCGCGCCCACTCGGCGGATTTCGTATCTTTCCGTGATGCGTTCTCTTCTGCGGGTTCTAATTGTTGCGGTGTCGGCGTGCGTGCTTCTGTCGGGTGTGGCACAGGCTCGCACCGTCAAGGGCTGCAAGATCAAGCATCACACGAGCTGCCATCACAAGAACCTGAACGGCAGGGATCTGCGCGGCGCTGTGCTGCATCACAGCGTGCTGCATAACATGGACCTGCGCCACGCGAACCTGCGTGGAGCTGATCTCCGCTACGCCGACCTGCGCAAAACTGACCTGCGGGGAGCTGATCTGAGCGGAGCGAACCTCAAAGGCGCAAAACTTCATAACTACACCGCTAAGCGGCGAAGGGCTGGTATCGCGCAGGCACAAGCCGCGCCGTCATGCAACCCAAACTGTTCGGGCGCGGATCTGCGCGGAGCCAACTTCACCGGCGCGAACCTGACCGGCGCGAACCTGGCCTATGCGAATCTGCTCGGCACGCAGCTGGCCGGAGCGAACCTGACCGGAGCGAACCTGACCAACGCGGACCTGGGAGGCGCGAACCTGACCGACGCGAACCTGTCCCGCACGAACCTGACCTACGCGAGCTTCGTCAGCGCGAACCTGACCAACGCGAACCTGACCAGCGCGAACCTGTCCTACGCGTGGCTAGTCAGCGCGAACCTGACCTACGCGTATCCGCTTAGCGCGAACTTCACCGGCGCGTGGCTAGTCAGCGCGAACCTGACCTACGCGAACCTGACCGGAGCGATCTTTTCCGGCGGCAACCGCTTTGGCGCTA
>JANRFB010000015.1 GCA_030725785.1 Solirubrobacteraceae bacterium | reverse complement strand
ACGGCGACGAGAAGATCGACGAGCAGTGCGCGCCCGGCAGCGACTTCCTTGCAAACGTTTGCGTTGCTTGGGAGCGCGAGGCCGTCGCTGCCGAGCAGCTCGGCCTGCGCGTTGTCTTGATCCGAACCGGGATTGTGCTCGACGCCGATGGGGGCGCGCTGAAGACGATGATGCCGCCCTTCAAAGCCGGCGTTGGCGGCCCCGTCGCCGGTGGCAAGCAGTACATGCCATGGATCCACGCCGACGACATCGTTGGGCTCTATCTCGCCGCGCTAGACAGTTCCGACTGGAGCGGGCCGGTCAACGGCACGGCGCCGACACCGGTCACGAACGCCGAATTCTCAAAGGCGCTCGGCAAGGCGCTGCATCGGCCATCCTTGTTCCCAGTTCCCGGCTTTGTCATTCGCGCACGCTTTGGCGAGATGGCGGAGATCGTCACCGAGGGCCAACGAGCAATACCGGCGGCGGCGATGGAGAGCGGCTACCAGTTCATCGAGCCCGAATTGGGGCAGGCGCTCGCTTCAGTGCTCGCCGACTGACCCGGTCAGCGAGCGATCGCCGCTGTCAACTGCGGCGAGGCGACAAGCTGCCCGCCGACAATGCGCGAGACGATAAAAGTATTCAGGGTCGAATCGCCGCCGGCGCTGTAGCCGTAGCTGCCGAGCACCGAGCTCTTACGGTCTGTGGCTCGCAGCTGAGCGATGACGGCCGAGCGGTCGTTGCCGCGCTCTCCGGCGCGGGCTATTGCAGCGAGCACGTCACTCATAGCGGCGTACCCATAGAGCCCAGCGAGCCCGGGATCGCTGCCGAACTGTGCACGAAAGCTCTTCGTGAAGGCGGCTCCAGGGGCGCCGAGACGCTGGGGATCAGGCCCCGGAGTTGTAACGAGCGTGGCGCGCTGAGCGCGCGCGCTGAGGTTCTCAGTGAACGGTGCGCTGTCCCCTGCCCTTCCGACAAAAAACTTCAGGGCCGGCTCGGCGATCATCAGCCGATTGAAGAGATCCGCGGCGGCAACGTTCATCGGGCCTGAGTAGGCGAGGCAGTCGGCGTTCGAACTGATGACCTGCCGAGCGAGGCTACGCAGCTGGCTTGGCGTGCTGCCGGTGGCCGCCGCCCCAGCCCTGCCAACCGATTCGGCCTTCAATGCCAGAGCCAAGCCTGCAGCCGACCTCTTGCCGCTCTCTGAATTGCTGAACGCTACGAAGCTCGACTTGCAGCCCTGGCTGGCCTGAAGCGATGCCTGCGCTGCCGTCTCCTTCACGCTGCTCGGTGCAAGCCGGAAGAAGCTCCTGTTGCCACTCGGATAGAAGCGCCGCGGCTCATCAGGGCCGGCCTGAGCCGTACTCGTGAATCCGCCATATCCGGAGAGTGGAGAGAGCTCTGCGATCCCGCCTTGATTGGTCAGCGGCAGCGAGATTGCCGTCCCGGCCGAATCGTAATCGCCGATGTAGGCGATCGATGTCGGCGTCAGCACTGCAACGCGAGCGTTTGACGCCACCTGCCCGTCAGACGGCAACCGCATCTTCCCCTGAACCGAGTTGAGCACCGTTAGCGAGACCGTGAATGGACCAGCGAGCCCGCTGGCTTCAGCCAACGCGAGACGCTCACCGTTGACCATCGCCTGGCCCGCCTTCTTGAGGTCACCGCTCAGTGGCGCGCTGGTGATCACAGTCAGTTCGTCGCCTTCGACGATGACGCCCGGTCGGCTGCCGCTGCCGCAGCCTGCAAACATCGCCGCTGAGACCGCGGCGGCGGTAAAGATCAGGAGGGTTCGAGGTCGAGAGAAAATGGTCACGCGGCGCAGATTGTAGGTAGCGCCGCAGCCGATCGCCGCGAAAAGAGGCTCAGTCGCGCGAACCCGGACCGACAGAGCCAACCGATCGGCTCAAGAGGCGCGCTCCGGCGGCCAACACAATGATCACCAGCGCAAGCATGATCCCATCGAACGAGCTTACGCCGAGCGAGGTGAGGACGATCCAGAGCGAGAGCGCGAAGGTGGTTGCGAGGACGATTGCCATACGGAGCGAATCTTAGCGGAGCGCCTGCGCGAATTGCTCTACCAGTAGCTGGCAGTCTTCAGCTGGGCTGCTCGATTCGCTTGCTTCACGAACAAGGCGGCTCCCAATGATTACGCCGTCAGCGCCGGCGTCGGCCGCGGCGCTTGCCTGCTGCGGCGTTGAAATGCCGAATCCGAGGGCTACCTGGGCGCTGGTGTGCTTGCGAACTCGTGCGATCACCTCGCTGTAGTTGCTCTCCTCGCCGCGCTCGCCGGTTGTTCCCGCCACAGCCACCGTATAAAGGAAACCCTGCGTCGCCTCGCCGATCGCTGCGAGCCGCTGATCGGTGCTTGTTGGAGCCGCAACCCCAATAAAGGCGATGCCGGCCGCGGCACAACTTTCGGCTGTCGCTGGCGCTTCCTCGAGCGGCAGGTCGGGGACGATCAAGCCGCTCACGCCCGCAGAGGCGATCTCGCCGACGAACCGCTCGGTCCCGCGCGCCAAGATCGCGTTCGAGTAGCACATCAAAACGACCGGAAGGCGCTGCGACAGCTCCAGCGCGACGCTGAGCACGACGTCCAGCGTCGCGCCGCTGGCCAGCGCTGCGCTGCCGGCGCTTTGGATTACCGGTCCGTCGGCTAGCGGGTCGGAGAACGGAACGCCCAGCTCGAGAAGGTCGGCGCCGCCGTCGGCGTAGCCATTGCCAATTGCCAGCGACGTTTCCAGGTCAGGGAATCCGCCCATCATGTACGGCATCAGCGCCGCGCGGCCTTTGCAGCCGCTGAAGGCGGCAGCTATTCGCTCGGCGCCGCTCATCAGCGCCCGAGCAACTTCAACACCTCGGCGAGGTCTTTGTCGCCCCGGCCCGAGAGACAGATGAGGTCGAGGTCGGAGTCGCTCGGGACGTGCAACGCGTAGTGGATCGCGTGAGCCGGTTCGAGAGCGGGAATGATTCCTTCAAGCTGCGCGGTTTGCTCGAAGGCCACCAGCGCCTGATCGTCTGTCACAGCGACATACGTTGCTCGGCCGCTATCGCGCAGCCAAGCGTGTTCGGGGCCAGAGCCGGGGTAATCGAGGCCTGCTGAAATCGAATGGGCTTCAGCGATCTGGCCTTCGTCATCTTGAAGCAACGCGCTGAGCGAACCGTGAAGAACGCCGGGGCGCCCCCCGGCCGTTAGCGGAGCGCCGTGGCGGCCGCTTTCGATTCCCTCTCCCGCTGCCTCAACGCCGATCAGCTCAACTTCATCATCGCCCACAAACGCGGTGAAAGCACCGATCGCGTTGGAACCGCCTCCGACGCACGCGATCACTCGCTGTGGAAGCCGCCCTTCACGCTCGAGAATCTGCGCGCGTGCTTCGTCGCCAATGCAGCGCTGGAGATCGCGGACAATCGCCGGGTAGGGCGCCGGGCCGACCGCAGAACCGATGATGTAGTGGCTATCGGCAACATTCGTTACCCAGTCGCGAATCGCCTCGGAGACGGCTTCCTTCAGCGTCCTCGCGCCAGCCTCAACCGCGACTACGGTCGCGCCAAGCAGCTCCATCCGCTGAACGTTGGGCGCTTGGCGACGGATGTCCTCAGCGCCCATGTAGACGACACACTCGAGCTCGAGCAGCGCGCACGCCGTTGCCGAAGCTACGCCGTGCTGACCTGCTCCGGTTTCGGCGATGATTCTCCGTTTTCCCATCCGTACGGCGAGCAGCGCCTGGCCGAGAGCATTATTGATCTTGTGCGCGCCCGTGTGGATCAGATCCTCCCGCTTGAGGTAGATCGTGCGGCCGGCCGCGGCACTAAGCCGTTCGGCGAGATAGAGCGGCGTTGGCCGCCCCGCGTAGTCGCGAAGGAGGCGACCAAGCTCGGCCTGAAAGGCGTCGTCGACACGCGCGCTGAGCCAGGCCGCTTCGAGCTCGGCGAGCGCCGGCATCAAAGTCTCGGGGACGTACTGACCCCCGTAAGGCCCGAAACGATGCTCAAGTTTGGTCTCGCTCATGCCGACAGCTCCGGGCTGACGACCGACGCGGTTGATCCGACGGCATCGACGAAGGCCAACATCTTGGCGGCATCCTTGACTCCGGGCGATGCTTCCGTCCCGCTGGCCGTATCGACCGCGAACGGGCGGACGACGCCGATCGCTTCAGCGACGTTGCCGGCATCGAGCCCGCCACTAAGGATTAGAGGGATCTTTGATCGGCGACCGGCTGCCAGCGACCAATCCCAGCTTTCACCGGTGCCGCCGCGCAGCTCGGCGTGGCCGGTGTCGAGCAGGTGGTAGTCGACGTGGTGGAAGCGCTCGAGATCGTTGAGCTGCTCGCCGGAAACGACCTGCATCGCCTTGATCACCTTCGCACCCGTGCGGCGGCGTAGCTCCTCGCAGAAGGACGGCCCTTCGTCTCCGTGGAGCTGAACCATCGTGAAGCCGAGCGCGTCAACCTGACCGGCAACCTGATCGAGAGTCGGGTTTACATAGACACCGCAGACTTCAACCTCGCGATGCAGCCGTCCAGCGATCGAGCGGGCATCCGACTGCTCACAACGCCGAGCGGAGCCGTCCCACATGATGCAGCCAACGGCCCAGGCGCCCAGCTCGACTGCCAGCTCGGCGTCGGCGAGGTTGGTGATGCCACAGATCTTGATGCGCGGGGCGCTGCTCACGCCTCCATAATGGCAGCCTTACGACGACTGGCTGAAACTAAGGCGCCGTTACGCTCTGCTGCGGCCGGCGACCCAGAGTCGCTGTTACGGTTTTCGTCTCCTTGCCACCTCGCAGCAGCTGAATCTCGATCTGATCGCCGGCCTTCTTCGAGGCGATGTAGGTTGAGAGCGCGAGCGAGGTCAGCATCGGCCGACCGTCGATCTTCTCGATGATGTCGCCGCCAATCTTTAGCGACTGGCCGTCAAGCTTCGCCGGAACCGTTCCGCCCTTGATCCCGGCCTTCGCGGCGGGGCTCCCGGGGTTGACGGTCTCAACCAGAACACCCTTGTTGACCGGCAGTTTGAGAGCCGCCAGCTCGGGAGTAATCGAGAGTGATGAAATCCCCAGATAGCCGGTATCGACCGTCCCCTTGCGGAGCCCTGGGAGCAGCTTAAGCGCGGTATCAATCGGCACGGCAAAACCAATGCCAACGTTGCCGTTGCCGCCACCGCCGGTTGCGATCTGCGAGTTGATTCCAATCACTTCACCGGCGCTATCGATCAGCGGCCCACCGGAGTTACCGGGGTTGATCGCCGCGTCGGTCTGAATTACATCGTTGATCGCGAAGCCGTTGAGGCCCTGAATCGAGCGCTCCTTCGCCGATACGACGCCGGTCGTGAGACTGAATGCTTGACCGAACGGGTTGCCGATCGCAACGACCGGGTCGCCCACTTCGACGTCTTTGGCTGAGGCCAAGGGAAGCGTCGTTAGATCCAACCCTTCGGGATCGATCTGCAGCACCGCAATGTCGGATGAGCGGTCGGCGCCGAGAATCTTGGCGTCGACGGTCTTGTCGTTGGAGAAGCGGACAGAGACCTTCTTTGCGCCATCGACAACATGCGCGTTGGTAAAAATTGTTCCCTGCTTGTCGATCACGAACCCGGAGCCGGTCGCCTTGCCGTCTTGCGACTCTGGCGCACCGAAGATGTTGGAACCCTTCCTTTCGACGTCGGCGGTGATGAAGACAACTCCCTTTGAATCACGGCGATAGATCTCCCGCGGAGTCATTGCGCCGCCGGAGCTGACCGTCTTGAGCGCTCCGCCCGAACCCTGCTGGACAACGGTCGTCGTTCCCGAGCCGCCGCCAATACCGATTAGCGACGCAGCGACGAGAGCGATGAACGCCCCGAGAAGCCCGGCGCCGCCACCAATCAACCATGTCGAACGTGAAGATTTCATATGACTTAGGAAAGCGTCGCTCTCTGAAAGCTCGCTAAAGAGTTGGTTAAGCGGGCTAGAGGCTTGTGGTTAATCAACGTCGGAATGGAGGCCGCCAGTTAGTTCTTCGAGCGCGAGCCGCGGGTCGGGGCTTATCAGCAAAGATTCACCAATCAGTACGGCGTCGACGCCGACGCGTTCCAGCTCATCGAGCTGCTCGCGCTCGTAGAGCCCCGATTCACTGACGACGGTCTTTCCGGCCGGGACATCGGAGAGCAGTTGATGAGTGCGAGCGACGTCGACACTGAAATCGCGCAGATCGCGATTGTTGATCCCAATCAGCTCGGGATCAACGGCCTCCAACACGGCGGCCAGCTCCTGCTGATCGTGAACTTCTACGAGTACGTCAAGGTCGAGCGTGATCGCCTCGCTGTAGAGCGAGCAAAGCTGCTCTCTCTCGAGCGCTGCGGCGATCAGCAGGATTGCGTCTGCGCCAGCCACCGCCGACTCAACCAGCTGGTAGTAGTCGATGATGAAATCCTTGCGCAGGATCGGAAGTCCGCTGGCACCACGCGTGGCAACGAGATCTTCGAGTGAACCACCGAAGTGAGCCTCTTCGGTGAGGATCGAGAGCGCCGCAGCGCCCCCGCGCTGATAGCAATCGACAACCTCGGCCACCGTCGCGCCTGGGCGAATTTCGCCCGCGCTTGGCGAGCGCCGCTTGAACTCGGCGATCACTGAAAGCCCGGGGCGCGCGAGCGCCTCTGCGAACGGTCGGTCGGCGCCCCGGCCATGAAGCCGCGCCTCAAGCTCGTCGAGCGGCACTTGCTCGCGCCTTTGTGCGACCGCCTGTGCAGTCGACTCAAGTATCCGATTTAGCAGGGTCACTGGCCCGATAGCTCCGCGCTTCGTCGCAGATAATCAGCAAGTGTTTGAGCCGCAGCTCCTGAATCGATCGCCTCGAGCGCCAGCTCGAAACCGTCAGCGATTGAATCGGCGCGGCCGGCCACGTAGATTGCGGCGCCCGCGTTCAGCGCAGCAATATCGCGCCGTGATCCGCCAGCACCACTGAAGATCTCACCGATGATTTGAGCATTGATCTCTGGCCCGCCGCCACTGATCTCCTCGTCGCTTCCCGGTTCGACTCCAAACTGCTCTGGCGTGAGCACGTAGCGCTCGATTTGGTCTTCCCGGATTTCAGCCACATGGGTCGGGCCGGAGGTACTGATCTCGTCCAGCCCATCTTCGCTCGAGACCACTAAGGCATGCTCGGTTCCCAGCCGCACGAGTGCTCCCGCAACGAGCTCTATCGAGGCCGGCTGGGGCACACCGATCAGCTGCTTGCTCGCACCGGCAGGATTTGTCAGCGGCCCAAGCAGGTTGAAGATTGTCGGGACGCCCAGCGCTTTGCGGACCGGAACGACATAGCGCGTTGCAGCGTGGTGGGCGGGCGCAAACATGAAACCAAACCCGATCTCGTCGATCAGGGTGGCCTCATCCTCAGCGCTTAGCTCGAACTTTGCACCGAGCGCCTCGAGCACGTCGGCCGAACCGCTCAGACCGGTCGAAGTGCGGTTGCCGTGTTTGGCGACGGCGCAGCCGGCAGCGGCCGCAATTAGAGCTGCGGTCGTCGAAATGTTGAAAGTCCGACGCCCGCCGCCGGTCCCGCAGGTGTCGAGCAGGTCGTGGCGCTGCGGCCTGACCTCGGTTGCGAGGGAGCGCATCGTCTCTGCCAGCCCGGCAAGCTCTTCGACCGTCTCGCCCTTATCGCGCAGCCCCAACAGCAGTGCCGAAATCTGCGAATCGCTGGCCTCTCCGGCCATGATCACGGCGAGCGCTGCTGCGGCTTGGTCCTGCGTTAGGTCCTGCTTCGCGGCAACAGCCTCGTTTGCCAAATCAAGCGCCGACAGTGCCATTAGCGACCCGCCCCGCTGAGAAAGTTGCCGACGATCCTCAGCCCGTCCTCGGTCAGCACCGACTCGGGGTGAAACTGAACCCCTTCGGCCCGCAGCTCGCGGTGGCGGACGGCCATCACGAGCCCGTCTCCTCGCGCCGAGACCTCGAAGCAGTCAGGCAGGTCGGCGTCGGCCGCAATCAGCGAGTGGTAGCGGCCGACGGTGAGCGGCGACGGAAGCCCGCTAAAGAGCGTCTTGGCATCGTGCTCGATCGTGGTTCGCTTACCATGAACCGGCTCGTGGCGGACGACGCTGCCGCCAAACGCCTGAACCATCGCCTGGTGACCGAGACAGACGCCGAGGGTTGGGATGTCCGCCTCGGGAAAGCGGCGCGCCGCTTCGAGAGTGATACCGGCGTCATCGGGGGTACATGGGCCCGGCGAGATGACAACGCGTTCGGGCGCCTTGGCCAGCAGCTCATCAACCGTCGCGCGGTCGTTACGGACGACCTCAATTTCAGCGCCGAGCTCACCGAGATACTGAACGAGGTTGTAGGTGAAGGAGTCGTAGTTGTCGATCACCAGCGTTCTCATACCTACCACCAGCCCGGCTGGTTCGTTGCCATCTCGATCGCGCCGATCACGGCCTTCGCCTTGTTGACCGACTCCTCGTATTCGTACTGCGGGCTGGCGTCGGCAACCGTGCCCCCACCGGCCTGCACGTGCACCTTGCCGTCGCGGCATACGACGGTGCGGATGTGAATGCAGGTGTCAAGGTCACCGGCGTAGCTGAGATACCCGATCGCCCCGCCGTAGCCGCCTCGCTTGACCGGCTCGACCTCGTCGATGATCTGCATCGCTCGGACTTTCGGCGCTCCGGAGAGCGTGCCGGCTGGAAGGATCGCGCGCAGCGCATCGAGCGCGCCGACCTCAGGCCGAAGGGTTCCGGAGACCGAGGAGACGATGTGCATCACGTGCGAGTAGCTCTCAACCTGCATCAGCGAGTCAACGACGACCGACCCGTACTCGCAGACACGGCCGAGGTCATTACGGCCAAGATCAACCAGCATTACGTGCTCGGCACGTTCCTTCTCGTCGGCAAGTAGACCGTTCGCGAGCTCGAGATCCTCTGCCGCGGTGGCGCCGCGCGGGCGCGTTCCGGCTATCGGGCGCGTCGAGGCAGAGCGACCGTTAACAGTCAAAAGTGGCTCGGGGCTGG
>JANRFB010000014.1 GCA_030725785.1 Solirubrobacteraceae bacterium | reverse complement strand
CTGTTGACGGTGCAGCGCAGATGCTTCCCCTCACCCATCGTGCGAGCGCCGTCGAGCCGCGCGCCAGGAATCAGGAGCCTCGGTTTTGGGTTGCCGATTCCGAACGGGCCGAGCGCACCGAGCTGCTCAGCGAGTTCCAGACTGAGACCATCACCGCCAACGACTGCGTCAGCGTGGTCGATCGAACCGGCAGGCTGGTCAGCGAAAATTCCGGCGCAGTAAGCCTCGAAGTTGCGAGCAAAGTCTGGAACCTGCTCGGCGGCCACGGTGCAGCCAGCGGCAGCTCGATGGCCGCCGAAGCGGAGCAGATCGCCGGAGCAGGCCTCCAGCGCAGCGAGCAGATCAAACCCGGGGACAGAGCGACCAGAGCCGCTCCCCTCCTCGCCATCGAGGGCGACAATCACAACGGGGCGCTGATGCGTCTCCGCCAGCCGCGACGCGACGATTCCAATCACGCCGGGGTGCCAATCCTGCGAAGAGAGGACATAACCGTCGCGTGGGCCGAGCGCGGCGGCCTGAGCTTCCGCTTCGTAACGAATTCGCTGCTCGACAAGCTTGCGCTCTGCGTTGGCGTGATCGAGCTCCGCCGCAATCGCTTCGGCACGGCCCGGATCGTCGGTCAGCATTAGCTCGACGCCGCTGTCCGCGCGCTGCATACGGCCGGCCGCGTTGATCCTCGGCGCGAGCCGGAAGCCGATCGTCTTCTCGTCAATCTCAGCCGGGTCAACCTGCGCCACACGCATCAGCGCGCGCAGTCCGGGCCGCTTGGTTCGCGCGAGCGCCACGAGCCCTTCACGCACGAGGCGGCGATTCTCACGAATCAGCGGCACACAATCCGCAATCGTCGCCAGGGCCACAAGGTCGAGCTCGTCTTCGCAGTCCGTCGCCGTACCCCCAGCCGCCTGCCGCAGCGCCTGCGCAAACTTGTAGGCGACCCCGGTCGCGCAGAGCTCTGGGTCTGGGTAACGATTAACGAGCGGATGAACAATTGGCGCAGCTGGCAATTTGCCGTCGGCGCGCGGCCGATGGTGGTCGGTGACAATCACGTCGAGGCCAAGTTCGCGAGCGCGCGCAACTTCGCCTACCGCCGTGATTGCGCAATCGACCGTGATCAGCAAGCTTGCAGGCCCGGCCGCAAATCGCTCGACGTTCGCGAGCCCGAGCCCGTAGCCGTCCTCACGTCGGCCGGGGATGAACCATTCAACCTCGGCGCCTAGATCCCTCAGCGTGCGTACGAGGATCGCCGTGGAACAGACGCCATCGACGTCGTAGTCGCCGTGAATCAGAATTGTTGAGCCGGAGCCGACGTGGGCGAGCGCGAGCTCGACCGCCTTGTCGATCCCCTCAAACTCGCTCGGCTCGAAATGATCGGCGGCGCTGAGGAAGGCTCTGGCTTCTGCTGGGTCGCCGAGCCCGCGGCGGACGAGCAGCTGCGCAACCACAGGATCGAGCTCAAGCGCGTCGGCGAGCGCCAAGACCTCCCCAAACGGAGCTGCTGCGATCTCAATCCGAGCCGAATCCACTACTTGACAGTAGGCCGATTGGCCGACAGAAGTTCCGACCTAAAGATCGAGAGCCGGGTTACCACGCCGGACGCCGATCGCGTAGGCGGCGGCAAGGCCCAAGATCGCACCGGGAATCGCCTCGAGCGCGTTGAGCACAGTGATCGTGCCGTTGCCGGGGACAGTGAAGCCGCTAAAGATCAGTCCGACAATTACCGCCCCGACGAGTGCGAACAGAAAGCTGCCGACGATGCCGCCCCAGAAGCGATCTGGAACGAAGATCGCGAAGTGCCAAATCGCAAGCCCCATCATTACCCAAGCCAGAGCTGCCATTAGCGCCTCCCGTGCTTCTTGTTGCGTTTGCGTCGTGGCTTCGTCGGCTCGTCCTTCATGACCAGATCCTCGGGCGTCGCATCGACTCCGCTGCTGGCCGCGGGTGGCTCGTCTGGCTTGACGTCTTCGGCCACGACCTCCTCAGCCAGAGCAGCCGCGGGTGGATCTTCATCCGTAGCGACAACGTTTTGGTCGCCATGAAGGTCGCGGACCATTTCGTCAAACTCGGCGCCGCTTACCGCGCGCTCGGGATCCTCCGGCGCCGTGAGGCGACCGCGAGGCTTCTTCGGCTCCTCGACTTCGACTTCCGTTTCAGCTCCCCCTGCAGCAGTTGCGTACGGGGGCACGACACCGCCGTTGGCCGCAGCAATCCGCGCCCGGCGCGAGCGCCAGATGCCCTCGCCTTCCTTCCAATGCATCAGCACCGGAGTAGCGATGAAGATCGATGAATAAGTTCCCGAAATCACTCCGACGGCGAGAGCGAGCGCGAAGTCAGCGAGCGTTTCTCCGCCAAAGAAAAGCAACGCGAGAATTGGCAACACGGTGCAGAACGAGGTTGCCAAGGAGCGCATCAACACTTCGCTCATCGAGCGGTTTAGGATCTGTGAGAAGGCGGCGCGTGGCATGCGCGGCACGTTTTCGCGCACGCGGTCGAAAACGATGATCGTGTCGTACAGCGAATAACCAAGGATCGTCAAGAGCGCGGCGACGGTCGCCGTAGTCACCTCCAACCCGAGCAATGCGTAGATGCCAGCGGTAATTAACAGATCGTGGACCAGCGCCAGAAGCACCGGCACCGCGTATCTCCACTCGAAGCGCAGCGCAATGTATGCGCTAATCACAACCAGCGAGGCAATGATCGCAATGATCGCGCTGTCAGCAACCGTTTTGCCGAATGTCGGACCGATCGTTTCGAAGCTGTAGCTGCCGTTGCCGAACTCTTTGTTGAGCGCCGTTTCGATCGACGCCCGCTGCCCGCTCTCAACCGTATCCGTTGAGATTTGGAAGGCAGCCTCCCCCTTGAACTCGTTGCCACTCAGTTTTTGAATCTTCGCCTTGCTCAGCCCGAGCGGGGCGATCGTGTCGCGAACTTGCTGCTCCGTCGCCTTCGCTGGCAACTCCGCGACCAACCGCGTGCCGGACGTAAAGTCGATGCCGAGGCTGAGCCCGTTTACGCCGACGGCCAACGCCCCGATCAACAGAATCACGCCTGAGAATGAGAAGAACCACTTTGACGCGCCCATGAAGTCCCAGCGGAACCGCTGGCGCGTGGAGTGGGTGCCGAGCATGGCCGGGCTTGAAACGGCTTTCGAACGAGCCAGCGTGCCGAGGACCGCCTGCGTAAGAAGGACAGCCGTCAGGAACGAAACGAGCGTGCCGACTCCGAGCGTGAAAGCGAAACCCTTGACGCCAGCAGTTGCAAGCATGAAGAGAATGAACGCGACCATGAAGGTGACGACGTTGGCGTCGATAATCGCCGAGAGCCCCTTGCGATAGCCCTGGCTGATCGCGACCGGAATTGAGCGCCCGAGACGGACTTCTTCCTTGACCCTTTCGAAGATCACGATGTTCGCGTCGGCAGCAACTCCGATCGTCAAAATCAGACCGGCGATACCAGGCAGCGTGAGCGTTATTGGAATCAGTTTCACGATCGCGAAGAGGAACGCGGCGTAAACACCAAGCGCGCCGATCGCGATCAGGCCGAGCACTCGGTAAACCACGAGCAAGAAGAGCGAGACGAGCGCAAACCCGATCAGACCGGCGATCGTCGCCTGGTCGAGTGCCTGCTTACCGAGCGATGCCGAAACCGACGAGGCTGAGATCAGATCGAGCTTGATTGGCAGCGCGCCGGTCTTCAGCAGGTTGGCGAGCTCCTGGGCGGTCTTGATTGTGAAGCCACCGGAAATCTCGGAACCGTTGGTCCCATCGATGCCGTCAGGGTTTTGCTGAAAGTCGATGTAGGGCGCTGAGATGAGCTTGCCGTCGAGCACGATCGCGAAGTGCTGGAAGGCGCTACGCGCGTCGCCACCGAAGAAATTATCCTGACCACGCTGGGCGATCTCGCGCGTTGTCTGCTGCCAAACCTCGACGCCGGTATCGGTGAAACTGAAGTTAACTGTCGGTGCGCCGCTTCCCCCAGCACCGTTTGCAAAGCTCTGTTTTGGATCGGTGATGTCGGTACCGCTGAGCGCCGGGTTGTCCCTGAGCACGTAATACTGATCCGCGCCCTCGCCCTTGGCAGGACCCTCGGCTTGAACGACGATCGTGCCCGGCTTGACCGCGACGATCTCGGTGTCGGCAGATTGCGCGATTTTCTTAGTCGAGATCTCGGCGTTGAGGTCGACTTTCGTCTCCTGAGGACCGGCGAGCACCTTCTTTGCCTTGTTGTCGACGAGGTAATAGGACCCAGTTGTCGTTTCCTTGCCGGTGTTCGTCTTCGGGCAGCTGGCGGCGCGCTCAACCGCTGCGTACTGCGTAAGCGCGCCCTGGCCGCTGCCAGCGGACGAGCCGCCGGTGACCGCCTCATTGGTTGGGTCGGGCTTGCAGTCCGGCCCAAGCACGTTTGTTTCCCAGTCGTAGAAGTACAGCTGAGCCGTCTTGCCGACCTGCGCCGCGGCCTGGTCGGCGTTGGTGACGTTTGGCAGCGAAACATCGATCTGATCGGCGCCAGTGCGCTGAATCTCGGGCTCTGAGACCCCGAGCGTGTCGATCCGCTTGCGCATGATCTCGATCGTTTGATCGACCGATTCGGTGGTCACCTGCGCCTGCTTGGTTGGCTTCGCTTGGTAGACGAGTGAGACGCCACCCTTAAGGTCGAGGCCAAGAACGGTCGGCTTCGTTGCGATCACAATGCCCGATAGAACGAGCAGGCCGGCCACGAACAGCAGAATGAATAAGTTGCGGCGGCGGTCGGTCATCAAGCTAGAGAGACTACTTAGCGGGAGTCAGAACGAGCAGCAGCCCGCCGTCGTCGTCGTATGCGGGGAAGATATCTGCGCTTGCTTTAGCTGGAAGGTCGCCCTCTGCCCTGACCTCGACCACTTGGTCGAGAGAGCGGACACCCCACTCAAGGACAGTACCTACTGGGTCGGGCTCGGTGTCGAAGCTGAGACCAAGAACGTCTCCAACCGACCTACCGATGACGCGCTCGTCGTCGAGGCCAGTAAGTTCGAAGGCGCCTCGACCGCAGGCGATCACACGAGCGTCGTTATCGCAGACGAAGAAGGCTGCGTCCGGGGCCGGGAAGTAGTCGTCTAACAGCTCGAAGAGAAATCCGAAGCCGCATTCGCGGCAGCCTTTGGCGCCGCCGCGAAAACCGTTGCCGGCATCGACAGATAAGGAGCGGTTGCCGCACTGCGGGCAGATGAAGTGGTGCGCCATTAGAGCGATAAAGGGTAGGGGTAGTTGGCGGCCGCTGCGCCGTGCCCACGCGCACCGAATGCTTAGAACAGTGCCGCGTCGCGCGGGGGTTCGAGCCCAAGGTGCTCGTAGGCCATCATCGTGGCCGTCCGCCCGCGCGCGGTGCGACTGATAAGTCCGCACTGAACCAGGTACGGCTCGTAGACCTCTTCGATCGTGTCCGGCTCCTCGCCAACAGCGATCGCAAGCGTCGACAGGCCGACAGGCCGCCCCGAGTAAGTGGTGCACAGAACCGTCAAAATTTCACGGTCGAGCCGGTCGCAGCCGAGCTCGTCGACCTCGAGCAATTCGAGCGCACTATTTGCGGCGTCGGCGGTGACGATTCCGCTACCGCGAACTTCGGCCCAGTCGCGAACGCGCCTGAGCAGCCGGTTAGCTACGCGGGGGGTTCCCCTGCTTCGGCCGGCGATTGCCAGCGCGCCGTCATCATCGAGCGCGACGTCGAGAATCGCCGCTGACCGCCGAACGATTGCCGCCAGTTCATCGGGGCCGTAGTTTTCCAAGCGGTATTGAATACCGAAGCGATCCCGCAGCGGCGTCGAAAGCAGTCCTGCACGGGTCGTCGCGCCGATCAGCGTGAAGGAAGGCAGTTCGAGTGTCACCACCCGCGCGCCGGCGCCCTGGCCAATCGTGATCGGAAGGCGCCGATCCTCCATTGCTGGATAGAACGTCTCTTCGAGGGCGCGGCTGAGGCGATGAATCTCGTCGACGAAGAAGACCGAGCCAGGTTCGAGCGCCGTCAGCAGCGCGGCAATGTCGCCTTTCCGTTCCAGAGCCGGCCCGGCGGTTTGAACAAACGGCACTCCGAGCTCGGTCGCGATAATCTGCGCCAGCGACGTCTTTCCAAGCCCGGGCGGCCCGGCAAGAAGAACGTGGTCGAGGGGCTCTTCGCGCGCAGTCGCTGCCTCAAGTGAGACCGCTAACTGGTCGCAGACTGCCTGCTGGCCGATGAAATCTTCAAGCGTCTGCGGCCGCAGCGAGCGGTCTAGCTCGTCCTCCTGGGCTAATGCGCCCGGCGTCATGATCGGAGCGTCTTCTGGAAAATCATCGCTCATTGGCGCGCCGCCTTAAGTGCGCTTTGGAGCAGGTCCTCGGCGCTGTCGCCCTGCGCTCCAGCGACGAACCCGTCCGCTTCCTGCATCGTGAAGCCAAGCTCGACGAGCCCATCGCGAGCAATTCGGCGCGGATCATCGCCCCGCGTGACCGTTATCTCGCCTTCCTCACCGGCGAGTCCAACGACCTTCTCACGAAGCTCGACGAGGATCCGCTCTGCAGTCCGCTTACCAATCCCAGGAACCGCTTGTAGCCGCGCCACGTCACCGCTTGCGAGCGCGCTGGCAAGTTCACGCGGCGGTCCGCCGCTTAAGACCGCGAGCGCGACCTTTGGCCCGACGCCTTGGACTCCGAGCAGCATCAGGAACAGGTTGCGCTCCTCTTCGCTGGCGAATCCATAGAGCGCCATTGAATCGTCGCGCGCTACAAGGTGGCAGTGGAGCGAGACCGATTCGCCGACGGCCGGGACCTGCGCGAGCGTCTCTGCCGAAACTGCGAGGTGATAACCGACCCCGCCGCTGGTCTGGATCACGACGTAATCATCGCGGCGGCTTACGACCTCGCCGCTTACAAACGCGATCATGCGACGCGAGAGTCGGGAGCTTGGGCGCGGAGCGTCGCGCTGCGAAGCGGTGCGTGATTGGCGTGGCAGATCGCGACCGCGAGCGCGTCGGCTGCATGGTCGGGCGTGGGAGGCTCTGGAAGCGCCAGCAGACTCTGAACCATCCGCGTAACCTGCTCTTTTGGCGCTCGGCCGCTGCCACAGACGGCGCCCTTGACCTGCTGCGGTGTGTAATCCTCGCAGGGGATCGAGCGGCGACCGGCCGCCATCAGCACGACGCCTCTAGCTTGGCCGACTGCGAAGGCGGAGCGAACGTTCTGGCCGAAATAGATCGCTTCGAGCGCGAGCGCGTCAGGAGCGTGGCGGTCGAGCAGCTCTTCGATTTGGGCGAACAGATCGGCCAACCGGCGCTCTGGCGATCGCTCGGCCCGAGTCCTCATGACGCCGCCATCGAGCGCTACGAGGCGCCCTGCGCGCCTGCGCACAACTCCGAAGCCGGTATTGGCGATACCGGGGTCGATTCCGACGACAATCATGTTTTGTGATTCTGCGCCCTCGCTCGGATGCCTCCCCTTGAGGGGCGCTGGCGCTAACGCTTCGCTGCCGCAGCGGCGGCGCGCGCGCTGCGCAGTGACTCACCGGAGGCGACGCGCTCTAGACCAAGCCAACAGAACTCCATGACGCGGTCGACGACGGCGGCGCGCGGCACTGTGTCGTGGTCGTACCACCAGTGGGCAACCGCTTGAGTGGCGCCTGCGAGCAGCTGGGCGTGGAGCTCAAGGTAGAGCGCGCCGTCGCCCTGATCGGTCTTGTCGTGGTCGACGCGATCGGGGTCCGAAGCCATCAGCGCAGCAATTACGCCGACTGCCTGAGATTGCACGCCTGCCAATGCTTCGACGATCTCAGGGTCGGCAGCGTCGCGGAAGAGCACGCGCCACGCGTCGCGATCCTCCTCGACAAAAGAGAGGAAGGCGTCGACGCCGAGCCGCAACCGCTCCTCGCCCGTCGCGCCGCTCTCCGCGCAGGCCTCAAGGCGAGCAAAGATCTCGGTCGCGTGGCGACCGAGCAGCTCACCGTGCAGCTCGCGCTTGGAATCAAAGTGCTCGTAGATCAGCGCCTTCGAAACGCCGGCTTCGGCAGCGATCTGCTCGAGCGAACATCCGTCATAGCCGGCGCGCGCAATCACTGCAGCTGCGGCGTCGAGAATCTCGTCGCGGCGCTGCGGTGCAGACATTCTGCGGCGGGGCGTCTCGCTCATCGGCTCCATTCTGACAAGAGTTGGAGAGCGCTCCGGAAAAAGCAGTTGAGACTGCTCTATCCAGCAATCCGTTCGAGAACCTCGGCATCGATGTCGAAGTTCGAATGAATGTCGCCGACGTCATCGTTCTCTTCGAGCGCATCGATCAGGCCCAGCAGCGATGAAGCATCGCTTTCATCGACCTCGACGCGCACCGCCGGCCTCTGAACAAGCTCAGCCGATTGGTACTCGATGCCCGCCTGATCGAGTGCAGCGCGCACCGCCGAGAGCTCAGTGGCAGGCGTGATCACTTCGTAGACGTCCTCGTCAATTTCTATCTCTTCGGCACCTGCGTCGATCGCGACCATCAGCTCTTCTTCACTGTGGGCGCTGGCGTCGACCACGATCAAGCCGCACTGCGAGAAGAGATAAGCAACCGAACCAGGTTCGCCGAGACTGCCGCCGAACTTGGCGAGCGTGTGGCGCACGTCGGCTCCGGTGCGGTTGCGGTTCTCTGTCAACGCCTCGATTAGAAGTGCAACGCCGCCGGGGCCATAGCCCTCGTAGGCGACAGCCTCATACGACTCAGCGTCTGCGCCCGCGCCGGTGCCCCGATCGATCGCGCGCTCGATGTTGTCCTTCGGCATTGAGGCGTCCTTCGCCTTCTGGACCGCGAGCGCGAGCGATGGATTTCCTTCCAAATCACCACCGCCCTCCTTGGCGGCGACGGTAATTGCGCGACCAAGCTTGGTGAACAGTTTGCCGCGGCGGGCGTCGACGATCGCCTTCTTGTGCTTGATCCCCGCCCATTTCGAATGACCTGCCATCGCTTAACGAATGGTAATGGCAGGATCAATTGGCGAGGATTTCGGGGTGCTCCCGGTACCAGTCGAGCGTCAACGCGAGCCCTTCCTCAAGCCCCACCCTCGGCTCCCAGCCGGTGAGTCCGTGAAGTTTTGATGAATCGAT
>JANRFB010000013.1 GCA_030725785.1 Solirubrobacteraceae bacterium | reverse complement strand
TCGAACGCGACGATACCCCTGAGGGTGTCCGAGTGCATGCGATGCTGTCGGCCGATGCGGCCGAGCGGTTCGAGCGCTTTTCAGTTTCGCGGGCTGCTGGCGGCGTATGACCGAACTTCGCTTCAGCAAGATCGATCCGCTCGCGAGCGCTCCCACGCGGGCACATCCTGGCGATGCCGGGCTCGATCTTTGCTGCCTTGCAAATGTTGAACTTGGACCTAGCGAGCGCTTGCGCGTCGCCACCGGGATAGCGGTCGAGCTGCCGCCCGGCTACGCCGGCTTGATCGTCCCGCGCTCGGGTCTGGCGGCAAAGCACGGCCTATCGATCGTCAATTCTCCGGGCCTGATAGACGAGGGCTATCGCGGCGAACTGCAGGTGCTGCTCCTGAACACGGACCGCGAGCGAGCGGTGAGCCTGCAGGCGGGGGAGAGGATCGCGCAGCTCGTCGTGATCAGCGTCGCGCAGCTCGCCCCCGTCGAGGTTGACTCACTGGACGACAGCTCGCGCGGCGATCAGGGCTTCGGCTCCAGCGGCCGCTAAGCGTTCACGCCGGCCGCCGCGCAGGCCGCCTGATGAGCTGCGAGTTCAAGGCTGTCGTCGAGCGGCGCCAGTGAGGTTTCGGAGCCGATTGCGGCCGCGATCAGCCAGTCAGCAAACCAGCAGTTTGCCGGGAGTAGCGGGCCGTGGAGATATGTGCCGATCACGTTGCCGCTGCGGCATCCCTCATCGCCGCTCACGCCATCGTTACCGCGACCCTTCAGCACTCGGCCTAACGGCGTTGCGCCGTCGAGCAGCCGCGTGCGGCCACCATGGTTTTCGAACCCGGCGAGAACGCCTCGGGCAGGGGAGCCCGCGAGAGCCGTCTCGATCGCCACGTTGCCGATCAGTCTCGGCCCGTCACTGCGAACCGTCTCGACGTCCAGCAGCCCGACGCCTTCAATGCGTTCGTCGCCGAGTTCATACCAATGGCCGAGTAACTGGAAGCCGCCGCAAATCCCGAGCACGACCGCACCGTTTGATGCTGCCTCGACAAGCGCGTCTCGTTTGCACTCGAGGAGGTCGGCCGCGCAGCGGCGCTGATCCTCGTCTTGGCCGCCTCCGAGGTAGAACAGATCGAAGCGCCCGGGATCGATCTGATCGCCGATCCCAATCGCCGTCACTTCGCAGCCGATCGAGCGCCAGCGACAGCGATTTTCGAGAACGGCGATGTTGCCTCGGTCGGCATAGATGTTCAGCTGGTCTGGGTAGAGGGCAGCAATTCGTAGAGTTGGTTCAAGCATTGAGGCAGATCACCGCCGATCCGATGTAATCCGCTGTCGCCGGAATCTGGCGCCGTGGCGCGACAGTAAACCCGGCCGCAGCTGCCTCCGCTTCAAGCTGTTCCGGGGTAACAATGTCGATCCAATCGGTGGCGGCCTGCACCGTCAAGGAGCCGCCGGGGGCCGTAATCTCGCGGCGCCGCTCTATCCCAATCTGGCCGTCGCGCTGGCGCAGCGCCACCGCGCGGGTCGAATAGCCGACCGAGCCAATTGTGCAGCTGTCAGCCTCGAGCGATTCGCCGCCTGCAGCGCCGTCCTCATCCTCAAGCAGATCCGCGATTGCCAAAGCAAGGCAGCCACCTGGGCTGAGCTGCGGAGCCGCGGCTTCGAAGAATGCTGATCGGGCCTCAGCCCCGCCGAACAGCTGCACGGTCAGCATCGGGACGATGATGAGGCTGAACTGACGACCGGTCTGGAAGTTGCGCGCGTCGGCGCAAACAGTGTCGATCGTCAGCCCTTCGGCGCGGGCGGTGAGGGCGGTAAGTAGCGCTTCATCAATATCCAGCGCGGTCACTTTGTGGCCGAGCGCCGCGAGCATCAGCGCCACACGCCCATTGCCGGCTCCCACGTCGAGAATTGGACCGCTGAATTCGGCGGCAAGCGCTTGCCAGCACTCGACGTCCGCCTCATAGGAGCCGCATTCAAGCTGGTGCCAGATTGCGACATCGGAGATCACTGGAATGACCCCGGCGCTGCGCCGCGCGAGACCAGCAGCTCTCTGACTGCCAGCATCGCCGTATAGGTCGGGAGGATCACAAGCCGCTCGCCGTCCCCGTCCAAGGTTGCCGCCAGTGCTTCGTCAAGCACTGGCCGAACGCTGATGCGCTCAGGGTCAACGCCTGCATATTTTAGTCGCAATCCAAGCTCGACCGCACGGCCTCCTGAACAGGTAATTACGCGCTGCGACTGAGCCAGCTGCTCGAAATCGGCGTCCCAGATCCAGCTGATGTCGCGACCGTCGGCAATCTGGTCGTTGAGAACGATCAGGAGGTCTTGGTTCAGCGGGTCGCTTGCAAGCGTCCTCAAGACCTCATTCGTCCCGGCCGGGTTCTTGATCAACATAATCGAGCATGCGCGGCCAGCAATCTCAACCGTTTCGGCGCGACCAAAGGCCGGTCGTGCGTCCCTGATGCCGGTGACTATTGTCTCGTCGCTGACGCCGAGGCTGTTCGCAAGTGCGGCCGCGGCGACAGCGTTGTAGACGTTGTAGAGGCCCGGCATCGCTAGCTCGGCCCCGTAAGAGCGGCCATCGATCGCGAGCGTGAACGTCGAGCCTCCAAGGCCGTTCAGCGCGATATCGCTGGCGGTCACCTGTGGCGTCGGTCGCTGAAAGTGACCCTGCGGGCAGTAGTAGTGACCAAGATGGCCGACGAAGAAGCGGCTGTAGCTGAACTGTTCGCCACAGACGGGGCAGCAGGCCTGCTCGGAAGCATGCTGGGGATTGTCGCTCCCGACAGTGAGATCCTCTATTCCATAGAAAAGCGGGTTGTGGGCGACCGCGCCCAGGCCTGCAACCAAAGGATCGTCTGCGTTGAGCACGATTCGACCAGTCGCAGAGGCGGCGACATCGCGCCAGCGGTCGACGATTAGATCGAGTTCCCCGTAACGGTCAAGCTGATCGCGGAAGAGATTCGCCAGCAGCACTGAACGAGGTCGTAGCTGGCTGACGAGGCTCGCTAGCCAAAACTCGTCGACCTCGAATAGACCGAAGTCGCCGCGTTGGTCGTTGAGTGTCGCCGCGATGCCACCGGCCATGTTCGCGCCAGCACGGTTGTGAACAAGGGTCGCTCCGTCACCGCGCATGATTTCGGCGACTATTGAACTCGTGGTCGTTTTGCCATTGGTTGCGGAGATGACGGCAGATCCGCGATCAAGCGCTGCGCTGCGCTGCGCGATGGCATCCGGCGCCAAAGCGAGCAGGATCTTCCCCGGCGCGCTCGTGCCGCCGCTACCGGAAGCGCGCAAAGCGATTGCGGCCGCGCGTGCGACCGCGCTCGCAAGTGCCAGGCGGACGGTGCTCACGCCGGCAGCAGCACCTTCACGGCTGCCGGCAGAATACGGATCTCGGCTGGTAGCTCAGTGATAGGGTCGCCGTCGGCGTAGATTGTGAGGGCGCGATCTGCGCTCACAGTTACGTCGCGCGCGTGGCTGACGACGAGGTTGTCATCCCCGATGTGAGTGCCCTTGAAAACCTTCGGGAACATGCGGATGAAGCGCCAGCGGCTGCTTTTCAAAGTGCAGATGAGGTCGAACTGGTGGTCGTAGATTGAAGCATTGGGCGCGATTAACATCCCGCCGCCGTAGCGGCTCGTATTTGCACAAAGCACCGACCAGCCGACGAAGTTCTTCTCGGCCCCGTCAGCGACGACAGTAAAGCGAGCAGGCTTCCAGCGAATCAGGGCCGAAACCGCGCCCCAGATGTAGACGCCACTTCCCAGCCACCGCGGCGCGTCGTTGGCAGCCTCGTTCGCTAAAGAGTCGTATCCGAAGCTGGCGATGCCAAGGAAGCGCACGCCGTTGGCTTCGCCCAGATCGATCGACGTCTCGACGCCGCGCGCGATGACCTTGCAGGCCGCAACCGCATCATCGGGTATCCCAACATGGCCGCAGAAGTCGTTGCCCGTGCCGCCCGGGAGGACGCCGAAGACGCTGTTGGGGCGGTAAGAGGCGGTGCGCGCGACCACGCTGGCAACTCCGTCCCCCGAGAAAGCCACAGGAATCTCATCACGGTCGAGGGCTTCGTTGGTCAGCCTGACTGCGTCGTCAAGGCTCGTCGTTAAGCCCGTTCGGTGGACGACGCCGAGCGCGTCGAGCTCGCGCCGCACAGATGGCAGCAACTTCGGCACGCGTCCGCCACCGGCGGCAGGGTTGGCAATCAGAAGAATCGACGTCACGGCTGCCTATCTTGACGCTTCAGGAGGGCGAATTGGGCCGGCGAGGTTTTTGGGGCGCTCAAAAGAGCGTGCCAGATGAAGGTTCGGGGTCGCTCGGGTCGACAGCGGCAATGCAATCCTCACCCTGATTGCGCGTGCTGTTCACCGCGCGGCTGACCGGCTGCGTCAGAAGCAGCGCATTGGCGCTGTTCTCCAGTAGCCCCAGCGCATCTTCAACTCCGACCGCCGGATCGAGCCAAGCTTCCTCGTCTTCAGGGCGGAGGATCAACGGCATGCGGTTATGTACTGGCGCCACGGTTTCGTTCGCGTTCGTCGTCAGCATCGTGCAGCTGTCGACAGGTTCAACACCAGGCTGTGGCTGCCACGAAGTCCACAGGCCAGCGAACGCAAAGAGCTCCGAGTCAGCAAGATGAAACCACCATGGGCGCTTTGGTCCTTCGGCCTGCGGCTGCCACTCGAAGAAGCCATCGGCTGGAATCAAGCACCGGTGGCCTGAGATCAAGTCCGTATAGGAACGCTTCTCGCGCACGGTCTCGACGCGCGCGTTGATCATTTTGTACCGCGTCTCGGCGGCCGGCGACCAGGCCGGAATCAATCCCCAGTGAAACATCTCGCAGCTTGGCGCCGCACCAGAACGCCGCGCTACGGCCGCGATCGGTCGCCCGGGCGCAATGTTGTATCCGGCCGCTTGCTCGGGAGCATTGGGCACACCAAACCGCTCGGAGAAGAGCGTCAGGCTACCCGGCGCGAGCGTGTACCGGCCGCACACGGGCCCGACTAGCCGCGGTTTGCCGCTGCTGCAGCGCGAGCTTTGCTCTGTCGCCTGCGCCCGAACAGAACAAGGACGCCGAGAACAGCCGTCACGAGCAGCAGACCGCCGATAATCGCCGGCCCTGTCGACAGACCGCCAAATGGCAGCGCGATCAGCGTTACGACGCCGTACCCAATTGCCAGCAGCCCGACAACTAGAAGGATGCCAATCACGATGCCGCGGATCTTCAACCAGACGCTGGAGCCAGGGGGAGGGGAGAGGAAGCCAGTGAGGCGCAGCAGCAAGAGCTGGCGATTCGATGGAGCTTCCTGGCCGAGGCGTTCGACCGCTGCTTTGAGGTCATCTGGGCGACGCTCGGCAAGCGCGAGCGATGCGTCGGCCATGCGGCGCACTTGCATCCGCTCCTGTGGGCGCGAGGCTGCGATTGCGCGGCGGAAGTATTCGCGCGCCGCAGTGGCGTCATAGCGCTCGGCGGCTCTGGCGCCAAGGATCGAAAGCGCAGCCGACTTGTATTTGGTTTCGCGTTCGAGCTCTTCGTCGCTGCGTTGTTCGAGGGCCTGCATCTCGTTCGCAGCGGACTTCTGACTGAGCTTTACCTGCCGTGCTTTCTGAGCCATATGAGCAGAGTATCTGCCCGCTGGCGACGATGCCCCGACGCCTGACGACGCTGGCGTCGACGGATCTGCTGTGGTGGTCTGGTGTCGGTTTCCGATTCCCCGCAAATGTCCGAGCTCCACCTGCCCGGTGAGCCCTCGCTCTGGGAGGCGATTGGCTTTTCGGTTGTCGGCGGCAGTTTTGTGCTCGGCCAAGTCACATGCAACGTCGGCTCGGCGGGACCGGGGTGGGCATTCGCCGGGACGGATGCAGTCCCAAACGAGCTCTGTGGGGTTCCGACGACGGTGGCAAACCTGACGCCGACGAGCGGTTCTTCGTTGGGGCACCCGAACGGTGCATTAAAGGTCGACCATGTCGTTCTCGTCAGCCAGTCCCCGACCAAGACGGCGCAGGAGCTCGAAGCGTTCGGCATGGTCGCAAAGGGTGCGCGAGTTCTCGGCAGCGGTGGCGCGCAGCGCGCAGCCGTGTTCTTCTGGAGCGGAGAGCTTCTAATTGAGCTCGTCGGACCGGCCGCCGAAGGGCCGGACGCAAAGTCTCTTGCCCAGATCTGGGGCGTGACCTTCGTTGTGGCCAGTTTTGATCGCCTCGCTGAAATCGCCGATGGCCTACTAAGCCCTCCACGCGACGCAGTCCAGCCAGGGCGTCAAATCGTGACAATTGACCGCTCGGCTGGCCTCGGCGTAGCAGTCGCCTTCATCACTCCTCACGTTAAAGTGCCGTAGCTGCTAAAGACCCTGATTTGCAGGTGTTTGTTGGGTTTGCAGGAAATTCTGCAGGGGCGAAAATCCACTCTTGGTAGGTTGATCTTCAGCCGAGTTGCCGTACCTCAGGGGCGGTAAGCGGGGGAACCATTGTGATCACTGGGATCACGGGGGCGAATAGCCGCAGTTTGCGGCTTAGCGCCGGGCCAGTTGCCTGTCGCGAGCCCGTCAGCTCACCTCGTAGGCGGAAAGAAGATGAATTCAGATGCCAGCTCTAGAACGGTGCGTCCGCATGCGGACATTTCTGCTCACGCTTATCTTCGTGGCTGTGCTTGCCGTACCGGCGAGCGCTGCGAAGATGCCAACGCTTAAGCCAGGCTCGCGCGGGGACCACGTCAAGCGCCTGCAATCCGCACTCCACATTGGTGTAGACGGCGTCTACGGGAAGGGCACTAAGGCAGTCGTTAAGCGCTTTCAGCGTCGCCATCGCTTGACAGCCGACGGCGTCGTTGGTCCAGCAACCTGGCGTAAATTGGGCGTACGCGCTCCGAGCCGTCAGCAGACCGGATCGTCAGGCAGCAAGTCTGCAGCAGTCAAGGCCCTCCAGCGCCGGCTTCGCATCGGCGCCGACGGTGTTTTCGGCCCGGGCACAAGCGCAGCCGTTCGACGCTTCCAGTCCCGCAACGGGCTCACGGCCGACGGTGTAGTCGGTGCGGCTACTTGGCGCGCACTCGGCTTTAAGGGTAATCGACCCGTCCTCAAGCGCGGCAGTAGTCGAGGTGGCGGCGGTGGGGGAATCCCGGTCCGCGTTGCGAGAGCGATTAGCGCCGCTAACCGCATTGCCCGCAAGCCTTACCTCTACGGCGGCGGCCACGGTTCGTTCCGCTCGAGCGGCTATGACTGTTCTGGTTCTGTTTCATACGTTCTTCATGGGGCAGGGCTGCTTAAGGCCGCAATGCCGTCGGGTGGCTTCGTGAACTGGGGCGCCCCCGGCCGCGGCCGCTGGATCACTATTTACGCGCACGGCGGTCACATGTTCATGACGATCAAGACGCCCAACGGTGTGCGCCGCTACGACACGTCCGGGATGGACGACGGAACGCGCTGGGACAGCCGAGCGAAATCCAGCAGCGGCTACTCAGTACGCCACCCTGTCGGTTTCTAGACGCGCTTCGCGGGCTATGCTCTCGGAGTGACCGAGCAGCCAGTGGTGTTGTGGCGGCCTTCGGCCGCTCAGATCGCCTCAACCAACCTCGCTAGTTACGTCACCTGGCTTGGCCGCGAACGTGAACTGAACTTCAGCACCGCTGACTATGGGGGTCTTCAGCGCTGGTCGTCGATTGAGATCGAAGAGTTCTGGCGGTCAATCTGGGACTACTTCGAGGTGGAGGCCGACGGCGACCCGAGCGTTGTACTAGCCGACCGCGAGATGCCGGGCACTGACTGGTTCCCGAACACTTCGCTGAACTTCGCTGAACACATTTTCCGCGACAAGGACCGCCAAGCATTGGCGATAGTCGAGCAGAGTGAGCTGCGCTTGCTCCGCGAGATCAGTTGGGGCGAACTCAGTGATCAGGTTGCTTCAATCGCTGCCGGCTTGGAGCGGCTCGGCGTAGGAGCTGGCGATCGCATAGCTGCCTACCTTCCGAACGGAAGCGAAGCGATCGCAGCCTTCCTCGCCACGGCCAGCATCGGGGCAATCTGGTCGAGCTGCTCACCTGACTTTGGCGCCGATAGCGTCGTTGATCGTTTCTCGCAGATAGAGCCGAAGGTCCTGCTCGCAGTCGACGGCTACTCGTACAACGGTCGTCAGTTCGATCGTCTCGCGGAGATAGCCAGCATCGAAGCTGCGCTGCCAACCGTGGAAAGAACAGTCGTGCTCGGTTACGTCAACGAGGATCCCGAGCTCAGCGCGCTGCGCTCCGGGGAGGCGTGGGGCGTGGCCTTCACACCAACCAAGGTGCCGCTGACATTTACACGAGTCCCGTTCAGTGCCCCGCTTTGGATTCTTTACTCCTCGGGCACGACCGGGATGCCAAAACCGATAGTCCACGGCCACGGCGGCATCCTGCTCGAACACTTCAAGAAGATGTGGCTCCATCTCGATGCGCGCGAAGGCGACCGCGTCTTCTGGTTTACGACCACCGGCTGGATGATGTGGAACTTCCTCGCAGGCGTCTTGCTAACCGACGCGGCAATCGTGGTCTATGACGGGAGTCCCGCCTGGCCGCAGCCGGACACCCTCTGGCAGCTTGCCGAGGACGCTGAGGTCACCTGCTTCGGCGCCGGCGCTGCCTACTTGGTTAGCTGCATGCGGGAGGGGGTAGTGCCTCGAACGGCCGATCGGCCGCTCACGAACCTGCGCTCAATCGGTTCGACTGGGTCGCCGCTGCCGCCGGAGGCTTTTCGCTGGGTCAGCGAGCAGTTTGGCGAGCACGTTTGGCTGTTCTCGACCAGTGGCGGCACCGACGTGTGTACGGCGTTCGTTGGTGGCTGCCCGATTCTTCCGGTCTATGAGGGAGAGCTGCAATCAGCATCCCTTGGTGTCAGCCTGAAGGCATTCAACGAAGCCGGTGAGCCACTACTTGGCGAGGTAGGGGAGCTCGTCATTACGGAGCCGCTCCCTTCAATGCCGGTGAGTTTTTGGGGCGACCATGACGGCAGTCGCCTGCGCGAGAGTTACTTCGAGATGTATCCCGGCCTCTGGCGTCACGGAGACTGGATTGAGATCACCGAGCGCGGTACGGCGATTATTTACGGAAGGTCTGATTCGACGATCAACCGAGGTGGCGTACGCATTGGAACCTCCGAGATCTATCGCGCGGTGCTGCGCGAGGACGCAATCGCCGACGCGCTCGTCGTCGATCTTCCGACCGACGACAGCGTCAGTGAAAGCTTGATCCTTCTCTTCGTCGTGCTCGCAGAGGGAAGCGAGCTTGACGACACGATGACCGCCCGAATTCGCAGCGACCTGCGCGCCGCCTGCTCTCCGCGGCATGTTCCTGACGAGCTAATCGCCGTGCCAGCAGTCCCGCGAACGATCTCCGGCAAGCTCCTTGAAGTCCCGATCAAGCGAATCCTCGCCGGCGCCGACCCCGAACTGGTTGCTAGCCGAGGTTCTCTGAGTAACCCCGACTCGCTCGATTGGTTCATCGCATTCGCGGCTCAGCGCGCGCGCGACTAGCTGTCCTCGGTCTGCT
>JANRFB010000012.1:17647-44445 GCA_030725785.1 Solirubrobacteraceae bacterium | reverse complement strand
TTCAGGCCCGGGAGAGTAGGACGCCGCCGGTTTTACTTGAAGCACGGGGGTCGCCGCTGGCGGCCCCTTCTTCGTTGCAGTCTGCAACGGAAGAGCGCAGGTTTCCGGCCCGTTGTCGTATCTTCGTCTCGGTATGCAGACATCGCCCACCCAACTACGAGAGCAGCGTCTCCGATGAACGCTCGTATCCCGAGCGGAACCCGCGACGTCCTGCCAGAGGAACGCGCCGAGCTGCGCCGGATCGAGGGCTCTTTGCTTGGGGTCTTCAGCGATGCGGGCTACGGCGAGGTTTCGACTCCCACCGTCGAGTACCAAGAGACGCTGCAGCGCGCCGGTGCGATCGGTTCCCCACTCTCGTATCGAGTCTTGGGAGACGCCGGCGAGGAACTGGCCCTTCGGTCCGACATGACGGTCCCTATCGCGCGCGTTGCGTCGTCCCGCTACCAGGGAGCTGAGCTGCCACTGCGCTTCTGCTACGTCGCTCCGGCTTATCGCGCCGTGACGCCGCACCGCGGCCAGCCACGCGAGTTTCTGCAGGCAGGCATCGAGCTCATCGGCGCTGACAAAGCTGCTGGCTGCAGCGAGGCACTGACTGTCCTATGTCGGGCGCTCGAGGCGTCTGGCCTGAGAGATTTCTACGTTGGCGTCGGAGACGCATCGCTCTACCCGGCTCTGCTCGCGTCGTGCGGCGTCGCTCCCGACGACAGCCAAGCCGTTCTCAGGGAGCTCGCCGATCGCGATTTCGTGGGTATTGACCGCGAGCTCGCGTCACTCGACCTGAGCGGCGACCAAGCCGCAATGCTCGCCGCCGTACCGCGGATGCGCGGAACCGAGGCGCTGGCTGAGCCGTTCGATGCGCTCCTCGAAGAGCCGATTCAAGCAATCAGCGACTTGATCGAGTCATTAGAAGCTGACGTCGCGGCACGGATGATCCCTGATCTCGGTCGCTTCCCCAGGATGGGGTATTACAGCGACGTCGTATTCGAGGTTTATGACCCCGCACTTGGCGAGCCGATCGCTAGCGGTGGCTATTACGCCGAACTGCTTGGGCGGTTCGAGATGCCAATCGGCGGCGTCGGCTTTGCCATTGACGTTGACCTTCTGCACGCTGCGCTCGCGGGAGAAGAAAGGGGGGAGACGGGCCGATGAATCGCTTTGGGCTAACTATCGCTGTGCCTCGTGGCGCGCTCCTCGGGGGCGCGCTCGACCTACTTGAGAGCGCGTCTATCGACACTTCCGAGGTTCGCGCCAACGACCGCAAGCTGCTCTTTGCCGACATCGGCGTCGTGACGATGCGCCCGTCCGATGTGCCGACTTACGTTGAGGCCGGCGCTGCAGACGTCGGTATCACGGGCAAGGACGTTCTTATGGAACATCCTGAGCGCCAGATCTTCGAGCTCGCAGATCTGGGCTTTGGTGAATGCCAGATGGTCGTTGCGTCAGAGGACGGCCCTGATCGCGCCGCGGCCGCGCTCGCGCGGCTAGGGGTAATGCGGATCGCAACAAAATACCCACGGATCGCTGCTGAGTATTTTGAGCAGAGTGGGAGGCAGGCCGAGATCGTCACGGTCAACGGCTCCGTCGAGCTGGCTCCGCTCACGGGCCTAGCCGACGCGATCGTCGACCTGACCGCGACCGGGATCACGCTTCAGGAGAACGGCCTCGTCGTCCGTGAACAGATAGCCACCGTGACAGCACGGCTCGTCGCCAACCGCGTCGCACACCGCCTCAAGGCGTCGGCTATCGATGAGTTTGTTGCTTTGATCAGCGGCCGCGCTCAGAACACAGAAGCGTGAGCGCCCAGATTTGCATCGTCGACTACGGCGTCGGCAACCGCCGTTCGGTTGAAAAGGCGATCCACAAGGTTGGTGGGAAGCCGGTCATCAGCTCGGAGCCAGACGTGATGGCGGCCGCTGATGGCCTCGTCCTGCCGGGTGTCGGAGCATTCCCGTCGGCGATGGAGCGAATAGAGGCGCTTGGCCTCGATGATGCAATTGCCTCCGCTGTGAGGCGCGGGGCGCCGATCCTCGGCACGTGTCTTGGGATGCAGCTGCTTTTCGATCGGTCCACGGAGCACGGAGGAGCACGAGGGCTCGGCCTAATCAAGGGCGAGGTGGTTGCGCTCGACGCTCCCGGAGCCAAGCTCCCTCACATCGGCTGGAGCGAGGTCGAATGGTCTGGGAACTCGGAGCTGACCAGCGGGCTCGGAGAGTCTGCGAGCTTCTACCACGTGCACTCGTATGTGACGGTTCCGGCAGACCCAGCAGCTGTGATCGGCTGGAGTGATTACGGCACAAGGTTCGCTAGCGTCGTCGAGCAGTCAAACATTTACGGCGTTCAGTTTCACCCCGAGAAATCATCGGCCAACGGTCTGCGGATGCTCGCTAACTTCTGCGCGATCTGCGATGAGGCTGCGCGATGAGGCTCTACCCAGCGATCGACATTCTCGGCGGTAAGGCGGTTCGTTTGCGGCGCGGCAGCTACGCCGAATCAACCGTCTACGAAGATTCTCCGCTCGCTGCAGCGCTTTCGTGGGCGAAGGCTGGCGCAGCCGTCCTCCACGTCGTCGATCTCGACGGCGCGCGCAGCGGCGCCCCCGTCAACCTGGCAAGCGTGACAGAGATCGCTTCCGAGGTCGATCTGCCGCTCCAGCTCGGCGGTGGATTGCGCAGTGAGGCGGCTGTCGACGCCGCGTTGGAAGCAGGTGCAACGAGCGTGATTCTCGGAACGGCAGCTCTACAGAACAGTGAATTACTAGACCAACTGCTGGCGCGTCACGCTGACACCGTGATCGTCAGCGTCGATTCGCGCGCGGGGATTGCCGCCGTGGCGGGGTGGGAGCAGAGCGGCGAGATTGATTCGCTAAGCGCGCTGGCAGCGCTCGAGCAGCGGGGCGTGCAGCGGTTGATCGTCTCCGATATTGAGGTCGACGGCACAATGGAGGGCCCCAATCTCGAACAAATTGTCGCCAGCGGCGAGGTTCTGACGATTCCGTTCATCTACTCTGGCGGCGTTGGAACGCTTGCCGACCTTGAGGCGATTGCCGCGTCGGCGCCGCCCAACCTTCAAGGAGTGATCGTCGGCAAAGCCCTATACGACGGTGCGTTCACGATCGCGCAGGCGCAAAGGGCGCTCGGCGAGGCTTGATTAATGCAAATGAAGCGCGTTATCCCATGCCTTGACGTCGATGCCGGCCGCGTTGTTAAGGGCACTAACTTTGTTGATATTCGCGATGCGGGTGACCCGGTTGAACTGGCAGCGCGCTATGAGCTGGCGGGCGCAGACGAGCTCGTGTTTCTCGACATCACGGCCACCCACGAGGACCGGGGCACCGTTGCCGCCCTTGCGCGCCGAACGGCCGACGATGTTTTCATCCCGTTCACGATCGGCGGCGGGATCCGCTCGCTAGAGGATGCGCAGGCGGTTCTCGACGCTGGCGCCGACAAAGTGAGCGTGAACTCCGCCGCATTGGCTCGGCCAGAGCTCATTCGTGAGTTAGCCGCTCAATTTGGATCGCAGTGCGTCGTCGTCGCAATCGATGCGCGGCGCAACACGGCAGGAGCGGCGGGGTGGGAGGCGTTTTCCGGCGGAGGTCGCCACGCGACTGGGCGCGACGTCCTCCAATGGGCCACGGAAGTCGAAAAGCTAGGGGCTGGGGAGCTCCTGCTGACCAGTATGGATCGTGACGGCACAAAGGACGGGTACGACCTCGAGCTTCTCGCGGCCGTCAGCTCTGGCACACGGATCCCCCTGATTGCGTCGGGTGGCGCGGGTGAGCCGCGGCACCTAGCCGAGGCGCTCGAAGCTGGCGCCGACGCCGTGCTCTGCGCTTCGATCTTCCATTTCGGCGCCTATACCGTCGGTGACGTCAAGCAATACCTCACGGACAGGGGGATTCTGGTCCGCCCGCTCTCCGCTTGAGCGACGGGCGTCGTAGCGAGAGCTAGCGGCGGCGCTGCAGCAGGACGCGCTGCGCTTCGGCCAAGCTGTGGCCGCGGCTGTGCAAGAGCGCGGTTAAGTGGAAAAGCAGATCGGCGGCCTCTTCGTCGACGCGTTCGTCGCTTTCCTCGAGGACTGCGCGCCCAACCTCTTCAGCCTCCTCGCGGACTTTCGCAGCCGCAAACGCTTGGTCGTTGAGCAGCTGGACGCTGTAGGAGCCGGTCGGCTGGTCAGCCGCGCGCTCGGCAAGGACTCGCTCGACCTCAGGAAGCGCTTCGTGTGGAACCTCACCGTCGCTTACGACGTTAAAGAAGCAGCTGCGCTCACCGGTGTGGCAGGCGGGCCCAGCGGGCGTGACTATTGCCAGCAACGCGTCGCGGTCACAATCGAGACGTAACGCGATCACTCTCTGCGTATTGCCTGAGGTCGCGCCCTTGTGCCACAGCTCGCCGCGGGAGCGGCTCCAAAGGTGGAGTTCGCCAGTACTCAGCGTCTGCGCGACGGCGTCAGCGTTGGCGTAAGCGAGCATCAAGATCTCGCCGCTTGCGTCGTCCTGCACGACAACGGGGATCAGGCCGCGTTCGTCGTAGACGATCTCGGTCAACTTGGGCCTAAGAGTGATGCGACGCGTCGCTCGCGCGTTGCGGACCCGAGCGAGCGCTTGGTGGCGCACTCGCTCCTCATCCAGGCGCGCCGTCGGGCTCTGCGAGCGCGGTCGGCGGCACGATCGCGAGTTGGCTCGTCACGGCCGTCAACGACGCCGTATTGGTCCAACGTAGCGAAGGCTACGACGGCGTCAAGAGTCGAAATAAGGCTCGAAGCGCCAAAGTTGGTTGCGTGGGGGGTATTTATTGACCAGAACATATGTTCGCAAGGCTACGAAGCCGGCCGGACGGCTCAATCGTCGCGGCGTCGAACCTACCTCAGAGGGCGTAATCTACTGACTTTTCGCTGCAGGGTTTCGTGCAGCGGGCGCGACCCGTAGGATCGGCGGCGTGATCCGTCTCCGCGTAATCGCCCCAGCGTCACACACCGACGCGACGCTCGAGCTTTTGGTTGATAACACGTCGGTTGCCAACGTTGTCGTCATCCGCGGCGCTGCCGTTGACCCGACTGGCGACGTGATCACGTGTGACGTAGCCCCGGAGGACGCGAGCTACATCGTCGACGATCTCCGGCGGATGGGGCTAGCACAGCTCGGTGCAATCGACATCGACGAAATCGGCTCGTCGCTTTCAGCCGCCTCGACAATGGCGGAACATTCAGCCAAGGGCAAATCGGCCGATTCGGTGATCTGGGAGAACGTCGAGGCGAGAATCGACAACGAGGGCTTGCTCAGTGGTGGCATGGTCGCGCTATTTGCCTTTGCGGGCGTGATTGCTGCCGTCGCGATTCTGATCGACTCAGCGCCGATCGTTGTCGGCGCGATGGCGCTCTGCCCGGATTTCGGTCCGATTGCAGCGTTCTCGATCGGGATCGTCCGTCGCGACCGTCGCCGCGCCAGAGGCGGCCTACTTGCACTCTTGATCGGCTTCGCAAGCGGGATTGTCGCTGCCTTCGCTGCCGTCACGCTGCTGGGGGTCACAGGGATTGCGCCAGAGTCATTTGACATCAGCGGGAACACGCTGGCGCAGACAATCGCCGCGCCGAACATCTATTCGGTCGTCGTCGCGGCCTGCGCCGGCGCGGCGGGAATGCTCTCGGTCACTCTTGGCAAGTCGGGAGCGCTGGTTGGAGTGGCCGTCTCGATCACGACTATCCCGGCCGCTGCAGATATCGGCTTGGCGCTTAGCTACGGCGACTGGCAATCGGTCCAAGGTTCATCTATGCAGCTGGCGTTGAACATCGTGTCCTTGCTGATCGCGGCGACGCTCATGCTCGCCTTCCAACGGCGCCGCTTCGATAGGCACGACAAGCTCCGGCGACCGACGAGCTAGCCTTGCGGCAGCTACAGGCCAGCCGCAGCACCTCCCAATAACTATGGAAACCTTCGTAATAGACGGCGGAACGCCACTCTCCGGCACTGTCGTACCGGCGGGAAACAAGAATGGCGCGCTGCCGATCCTCGCCGCTTCGCTGCTGACCAGCGAAGAGCTGTTGATCGCCAACGTCCCCCGGATCAGCGATGTCGATTCGATGCTCGAGCTGCTAGCCGGGATCGGCGTAGCGATCGAATGGACCGGTGACAATGAAGTTCGGCTCTGCGCGAAAGACGTCACTGGAGAAGAAGAGCTCGACCGGGGGTGCGCCGAACGGATTCGCGCTTCATTCCTCCTCGCCGGGCCGCTGCTGGCGCGCTTTGGGAAAGCTTCAATGCCGCCGCCTGGCGGCGACGTGATCGGCCGCCGGAGACTCGACCCGCACCTCGACGCGCTCGGCGCACTAGGCGCGACGATGACGCACGGCCGCGACATCGTCCTTGAGGCGCCTCTCGGCGGACTGCGCGCCGCACAGATCTTCATGGACGAGCCCTCGGTGATGGCGACCGAGAACGCATTGCTGGCGGCCGTACTCACGCCTGGCGAAACCCTGATTGGTAACGCCGCCAGTGAGCCCCATGTTCAGGACCTCGCGCGGATGCTTAGCAAGATGGGCGCCGACATCCGCGGAATCGGCTCGAACGTGATGACGGTGAGCGGCCGCGGCGAACTTGGCGGCTGCACCCATGCCGTTGGCCCAGACCACATCGAGATCGGTTCTTTCATGGCACTCGCTGGCGTAACC
This sequence comes from Solirubrobacteraceae bacterium, assembly GCA_030725785.1. Classification (GTDB taxonomy): domain Bacteria; phylum Actinomycetota; class Thermoleophilia; order Solirubrobacterales; family Solirubrobacteraceae; genus F1-60-MAGs163. Next base: position 37,782 of record JANRFB010000012.1, on the reverse strand, counting down.
GGCGGCGAGATGCGGATCGTCAACACCGACCCGCCCGACCTCCAGATGATCCGTCTTGTCTTTTCCAAACTCGGTCTCCACACTGAGCTGGAGGGCGGCGACGTAATCGTCCCAGGGGATCAGAAGTTGATCGCGGCGCGCGACGTTGGTGAGTACAAGTCGAAGATCCAAGACGGGCCGTGGCCGGCCTTCCCGGCAGACTTAACCTCGATTGCCGTGGCACTGGCAACGCAGTGCGAGGGGTCGGTGTTAATCCACGAGTGGATGTTTGAAAACCGCCTTATTTTCACCGATAAGTTGGTCCTGATGGGCGCCGACATCACGCTCTGCGACCCACATCGGGCGATTGTCAGCGGCCCAAGCCGGCTGCGCGGAGAACGAGTCGACTCCCCGGACATCCGCGCCGGCATGGCGATCCTGATCGCGGCGCTCTGCGCCGATGGCCGCAGCGAGATCGGCAACGTCAGTCAGATCGACCGTGGCTACGAGCGAATCGATGAGCGCCTACGCGAGCTCGGTGCCAAGATTGAGCGCCGCGGCGCCGCCGGTGCCATTTAGCCGCCTTGACTAACCGGCAGGCTCTGAGTTGAGCTTGCCGGCAGTCTTGGTTTCGTAGGCGAACATGCTCGTGAGTCCGACGACAAAGAGCAGCTTCCCGTCTGAGATCGCGGGGTTGAACTGGCCCTTTGGAACAGACCAGATCGTCCTGCCGCTGCGCACCGAGAGTGCGGCGGTCTTCTTCTCCAATGTGGAGTAGAAGACTAGATCCCCAATGATCTGAATTCCCCCTGAGATCCGCCCGCCGGCGGGCTTGCTCCAGCGCACGGCGCCGCTCTTGGCGTTGAGGGCATAGAGGTTTCCGTCGTAGGAGCCGATGTAGACAGTTGGACCTAGCTTCGGGATATCTGCCACCGCGGCCGACGAGTAGACGTAGCCGCCGGTGCCTTGTCGCCAAGCTAGTTCGCCATTGCTCGTCGCAAACGAGTAGACGCTGCTGTTCGTGTTGCCGATGTAAACGCGACCGAAAGCCACTGAGGCGGTCCCATAGAACTGGCCGCCGCCGACGCCGAGCGCCCCACCGCCGCCGCTGGTCCAGATCCCCTTGCCATTCTTGGCGCTGATGCCGTGGACTTGGCCTCCGTAATCACCGAAGAAGAGCTTGCCGTTCGCATAGGCGAGGCCGCCCTTGACGGCGCCGCCCGCCTTGTAGGTCCAGAGCACCTTGCCGCTCTTCGCGCGCATCGCGTAGACGGTTCCGTTCTCACTGCCGAAGTAGACGACGCCAGCTCGAACGAAGGGCGAACTCTCGGTACGGCTCGGGAGGTCCTTCGACCAGAGAATCTTCTGCCTCTTCGTATCGACCGCGACGATTCGGCCCTTGCTGCTGCCGCGCTCACCAACGAGAATCGTGCAGTAGGCGATGCCGTCAACTACGGCCGGGGAGGAAGCGGCGAGGTGGCCGAGCAACTTCTTCCAATAGACCTCGCCGGTCGCACGGTTGAGCGCATAAAACGAGGCATTATTACGAAGGAGGAAGAGCGATTTGCCCTCCGCGACCGGTGTGAACTCAAGCAGGATGTTGCTGCGCAGCGACCACCGCACCTTTTTTGTCGGCCGCAGCGGCCGCTCGAGCGGAAAATTATGCGTGCGCGCGCCGTCGTATCCGTAGAAAGGCCAGCTGAAATTGGCGTCAGTCGGCTTTGAGACCGGCTCCGGGGCGCTCGTTGTTTGAAAGGCGACATCGGGATTGGTCACGTCGGCGGGATTACGAGCGCTCAAGAAGAACGCGAGCGCAGCGGCGGTGAGCAATATTGCCGCCGCCAAGATGCCGACGAGGACGCGTCCTTTGCGCGATCGCGGGAACATGATCAGTATGGAAGCAGCAATGGTGGTCGCCAAGCTCTCAGAGCTCCCCGGGGGACAGGCCGTGATCGACGCTGTCGGCGACGACACGAGCGTCTGGTTGGTCGGCGGCGCAGTGCGTGACCTGCTGCTTGACCGCACACCGAGCGAGATCGATCTCGTCATCGAAGGCCCACTGGATGACTTGATCGCGCGGCTCGGCGGTGAGGCCGAGCGGTTCGAGCGGTTCGGGACGGCAACGGTTCTATTGGACGATGTGCGGGTCGACCTTGCTTCGGCGCGCTCAGAAATTTACGCTCAACCTGGGGCGCTTCCCGAGGTCGAGCCTGCGAGCCTCGACGAAGACCTGAAGCGCCGCGACTTCACGATCAACGCGATCGCTGTACGGATCAGTGATGGCGAGCTCAGGGCCGATCCCGAGGCGCTGAGCGACCTTGAGGCCCAGACGCTCCGCGTTCTCAGTCAGCGCTCCTTCCTCGACGACCCGACACGGCTTTGGCGGGGCGCTCGCTACAGCGCCCGGCTCGGCTTCGGTATGGAGCCCGAAACCGCGTCGCTGGCAGCCGCTGCGACTCCGGGGTCCGTAAGTGGCGAGCGGATCGGGCATGAGCTGAGGCTCGCGCTAGGCGAGCCACACCCAACTGCCGTGTTTAAGGCAGTCGAAACACTCAACCCTGGCGCCCTGCCGGAAGGGTTCTGCGCATCGCCGCAGGGTCTCGGCGAGGCATTGGAGCTCCTCGGCGAAGACGGCCGCGGCGACCTACTGACGATTGCCGCCTGCTGCAAGGGCGTGGAGCTTGAGCTTCTAACACGCTGGCTCGACTACCTTGGCTTCACAGCCAGCGAACGGGATCTCGTAGCTATCGCGTCGCGCTGGGTGACTGCGGCGCCACTTCGAAATGCGCAGACGCCGGCGCAGGTAGCGGCGGCAGCGAGGGGTGCACCGATTGAGGCCATCGCGCTCTGCGGCGGCGACAACGCGCGCCGGTGGATCGACGAGCTGCAGTATGTCGGGCTCGAGATCAGCGGCGACGAGCTGCTCGCGGCCGGCGCCAAGCCAGGGCCTGCAATCGGTGCGGGGCTCCGGTACGCGCTCGAGCTAACCGTCAACGGCGAAATCGCTGGCGCGGGGCAGCAACTCGAAGCTGCCCTTCGTCGGGTGCAGGAGGTTGAAAAGTGAGCAGTTTGGGTGGCTCGCCTCGGCCAAGCTTCAAAGCGGGTGAGCTCGGCCTCCGGCTCACGATCGGCCGGACTGAGATGCTCTTTAGCTCCGCCGCCGCGGGCGATTTTGCCGTGCCCTCGGAGCAGGCAATCGAGGCGCTCGAAGCGCTTAGCCATATTGATCGCGACCACTGGGCGCAGGATGAGCAGGTCCACGGCTCTAGCGTCAACGTGGTTAGAGCTGGGAGCAAACCCGAGCCCCGCACGGGGCCTGCCGACGCGCAGGTAAGCGACCGCGACGATCTGCTGTGCGCCGTCAGGACTGCCGATTGCCTCGCACTGCTGATTACCGGCTCGAAAGCGTTCGGCGCCGTTCACGCTGGCTGGCGCGGACTGAGCGAGGGCGTCATCGGCGCCGCCGTGGCCGAGATTCGGGCGCTTGACGAGGGGCCGCTGGCAGCAGCGATCGGCCCAGGAGCGCGTGAGTGCTGCTACGAAGTTGGCGGCGATCTATTGGATACCTTCTCGCAGTATCCCGCCGCGCAGACAGAGCCAGGGCGGCTAGACCTCGCGCTGATTGCTCGTGAGCAGCTCTTAAATCTTGGGATCGTGGACATCTATGACTGCGCGATCTGCACGATCTGCTCTCGCCGCGACGAGTTTTTCTCTTATCGCCGCGACGACGGCGAAACTGGCAGGATGATCGGAGCAATATGGCTGAACTGATCCGAGGTCTCAGCGCCGAGGCGATTGCTGCCGCACGCGCTCTAGTCGAGCTCGAGGTGGCTGAGGCCTGCCGTCGCGCCAGCCGGGACCGCTCCGAGGTCGAGGTACTGCTCGCCGCCAAGTATGTGCCGATCGAGGAGAGTGGAACGTTGCTTGCGGCTGGCGTCGATCTGATCGGCGAAAACCGCGCGCAGGACCTCGTCGCCCGCGCCGACGCCTACCCGGGGCGCTTCACAATCGACTTCATCGGAGCGCTGCAGAGCCGCAAAGTGAAACTAATCGTTCCTCACGTGCGCTTGATTCACTCGGTGGCCAGCGATTCCGTCCTCGCGCAACTCGAAAAACACCGCAACGAGGAGACCAAAGTCTTGGTTGAGGTCAATGTTGCCGGCGAGGAAGGGAAGGCTGGCGTCGCAATCGCGCAGCTCGATGATTTCATCTCTCGCTGTCCGGTGCCGGTTGTCGGGCTGATGACAATGCCTCCACTAGCTGATAATCCCGAGGCGAGTCGCGAGAGCTTCGCAAAGTTGCGCGAACTCGGGGCAGAGCGGGGGTTGGACCAGCTTTCGATGGGAACTACGCAGGATTTCACGGTTGCAATTGAAGAGGGCGCAACAATTGTGCGTATTGGAAGCCGGCTGCTGCGCTGAGGCCCGCACGTTTTCAGGCAGGAAAACGCCGCTCCGCGGCTAAACTAAGTTGATGGCTCTTAGCGATACGTGGCACCGCGCAATGGTTTATTTCGGTCTAGCCGAGGACAGGGATCCTTATGCGCCCGAAACCGGCTCTTTCCAACCCGAAGCGGAGCTCGAAGGCCGCTACCGAGAGCGTCCCAACGTAAAGCGGCTCAGTAAGCGTCGTAAGGGTGACGAGATCGAAGAGATTTTCCCCGACGATGAGCCGCGCCGTAGCGCCGGAACCCCTCGCGGTGGTTCGCCGCGAAGTGGCAATGGTGGATCCGCAGACCGCGTCCACCTCGTCATACCAAAAAGCTTTAACGACGCTCAGCAAGTCGCCGACAAGTTTCGCGACGGTATCCCCGTTGTGCTCAACCTCCAGTCGACCGACTCGGACCTGAGCAAACGCCTGATCGACTTCACCAGCGGCTTGACTTATGGCCTCGACGGCGGCATGCAGAAGATCGCTGAAAAAGTGTTCATGCTTACACCGCGCAATGTCGAGATTTCAGCCGAGGAGCGCGCCTCTCTGATCGAGAAGGGCTTCTTCAACCAGAGCTAAGCGGCGCTGCGCATTCGGGTTCACGTTCAAGCGGTACGGTTCGGGGACTATGCGGATCGGACTTATCGGTAGCGGCAACATGGCGCGGGCCCTAGCAGTTGGCTGGGCCAGGCCGGTCACCTGCTCAGCGGCCCAGCTCGAAGAGGCAGAGGCGCTGGCTTCCCTTGTCGGTGGCGTCGCCGCCGCAACTAACTCAGACGTGGCCGCCGCCAGTGACGTCGTCGTGCTCTGCCACAAACCAAAGCAGCTAGACGAGGTCGCTACCGAGATTGCAAACGGCTGCTCGGTCGTGATCTCAATCCTTGCGGGCGTCACAGTTGCGCAGCTTCGAGCGGCATACCCGGACAGCCGCGTCTATCGGATAATGCCCAACCTGGCCGTCGAGATTGGGCAGGCGACGATCGGGATCGTCGATGATGATGCCGGCGACGCTGCCGTCTTTGCGGACGTCATCGCACTGCTTGAAGAGCTCGGGGACGTATTTGCAATCGGGGAAGAGCATTTCGCCGTGCTGACCGGCATCAGCGGCGTCGGGCCGGCTTATCTCGCGCTCGTCGCTCAAACCCAGGTTGATGCCGCCGTCGCAGAGGGAATGAACGTCGCCATAGCGAAGCAGCTTGTCGGCTCGACGCTCAAAGGGTCCAGCGCTCTGCTCGTCGCGCGCTCCAATGACAGCGAGCAGATATGCCGTGAGGTTGCAACTCCCGGAGGCGTGACCGAGAAAGGCCTGGCGGCGCTCGCTGGCCCACTGCGGGACGGATTCACTGCAGCGATGAACGCGGTCCTCGGTCGAAGCAAATGAACGCCTGGGATTCATTGCAACTAGCCACGGTGAGGTCAACCGTCGGCGACTACCTCGGTGCGCTTATAGACGTCTACACGATCCTGATTTTCGTCTACATTCTCAGCTCGATTTACCAGTCGTTCGGAGGGAGAATTCCGTACAACCGTCCGCTAATCGCGATCCTTGATTTTCTGCGCCAGGTATGCGAGCCATACCTGAGCATCTTTCGCCGCTTCATCCCGCCGATCGGCCCGCTCGACCTGAGCCCGATTGTGGGAATCTTGGTGCTTACTATCGGCGGTGGGCTGATCGTGAGGCTGGTCGCCGGATGAATGGGAGGCAGAGCGGCGTGATCGCCTTTGCCGGGCTGACAGCGCTCCTCGTAGTAGCAATAGACCAATACACGAAGGTGCTGGCACGTGACGCGATCGCCGGAGACAGCACGATCGAGATCTTCGGCGGCTTTGTCGAGATTGTCGACGTCCGTAACAGTGGCGTCGCGTTCGGCCAGCTGAGCGGCGGCGGGACATTGGTAGCGGTTGTCGTCGCGCTGGCCTTGGGTGCACTGATCTGGTATTTCCTGAGCCATCTGGGGACGCCGTTGATCTGGCTGGCGACCGGGCTCGTTGTTGGCGGCGCGGTCGGCAACATCATTGACCGCATCCGATCCGGAGCGGTAACCGATTTCATCAAACTGCCGCACTGGCCCGCCTTCAACTTTGCCGATGCGGCTATCACGGTGGGCGTGCTTGCGCTCGTCGTGTTGGTTGAGGTGGACGCTCGTAGGACGCGCAAGCTGGAAGAGTCCCGTGCGACTTGAGGTCGCTGCCGACAAAGTCGGGGAGCGGTTGGACTGGATTCTCTCGCACCCTCTTGGTTCGCGCGCACGCGCGCAGCGCTTAATCGCCGCTGGTCAGGTCACCGTTGACGGCGAGATCGCGGCGAAGTCCTCAAAGCCCGCCGCCGGCTCTGTTATCGAGATCAACGAAAACGACCTGCGCGAAATAGCTTCCGACGAGGGAGAACCGGCGGCCTTCCAGATTGCGTACGAAGACGATTCGCTGCTCGTGGTTGACAAGCCGGCCGGCGTCGTCGTCCACCCAGCCCGTGGCCACTCAAGCGGCACGCTCGTTCAAGCGCTCGCAGGGCGAGCCGGGGGAGGGGACGATCCCGAGAGGCCCGGGATAGTCCACCGCCTCGACCGCGATACGTCGGGCCTGTTGGTCGTAGCTCGCGATGAAGCAACGCATCGCGCGCTGAGGGCTGCAATGTCCGAGCGGGAAATCACTCGCGAGTACCTCGCGCTGGTCAACGGCAGGCCGACCGCGCGGACCGGCACGATCGATGCGCCGATAGGCCGAGACCGGCGCAACCGCACAAAGGTTTCCCTGGATACCGACCGGCCTCGGTCGGCAGTCACACATTTTGAGATTGAAGAGACGCTGCCCGAGTCAACGCTCCTGCGCGTGACGCTCGATACTGGGCGCACGCACCAGATCCGCGCCCACTTGGAGGCCATAGGGCTTCCCGTCGTCGGCGATCAGACATACGGTGAAGGGCCCGCCTATGGACTCTCGAGGCAATTTCTGCATGCAGCGCGGCTGCGATTCCAGCATCCGACGACCCGAGCTGAGGTCGACGTCGTCTCGCCGCTCCCAGTTGATCTCGCGCTCGCCCTCGAAGCGGCCGGCGATAGCCGCTAAGCAGCTGCTCGGCGGGATTCCGGCTAGTATGGAAGCTCAATCAACCGCTACCCCGCGGTTCAACGGAATGTTGGCCCTGCCCGCCACGCGCTGAGCGCGAAGTCGGGATCCAATGCTCCGCCGCGGGCTTTATTCGAAGACAACCAAGGGAGTACGTATGACCACCGCCACAAACGCGGTCGGACTGAGGGAACTGCTGGAGGCTGGCGTCCACTTTGGTCACCAGACGAGGCGTTGGAATCCAAAGATGCGTCGCTACATCTTCGGTGAGCGCGAAGGCATCTACATCATTGATCTGTTGCGCACAGAGGCGCTTCTGGCCGAGGCCCAGGCTTTCGTCGAGCAGATTGCACGCGGCGGCGGCATCATTCTCTTCGTCGGCACTAAGAAGCAGTCTCGCGACTCCGTCAAGGACGCTGCCGAGCGCGCCGGCATGCCTTACGTCAACAATCGTTGGCTCGGCGGCCTGCTGACCAACTACCAGACGATTAGCCAACGCATCCGTCGCCTTCATGACCTTGAGGGCTACGAAGCAGAAGGGCAGCTCGCGCTATTGCCCACGCGCGAGAGGATGTCGGCGCTCGCGGACCTTACGAAGCTGCGTTCCAATCTTGGTGGCGTAAAGCATATGCAGCGCGCCCCGGACGCAATCTTCGTCGTCGACGTGAACGTCGAAGAGATTGCCGTGCGTGAGGCGCAGCGGCTGCGCATTCCGGTTATTGGTCTAGTCGACACCAACTGCGACCCAGACGGCATTGATTTCGTCATTCCCGGGAACGACGACGCTATTCGTTCCTGCAAGGTGATCTCCGATGGCCTTGCCAACGTAATTGCGGAGGCGCGCCTTAGCTTCCTTGCCGATGAGGAAAAGGCGCGTGTCGAGGCTGAGGAACAGGCCCGCATCCGTGCCGAAGAACAGGCGAAGATTGAGGCCGAGCAGGCCGAGCAAATGCGAGTTCAAGAGGCCGAGCGACTTGCAGCTGAAGCGGCAGCCGTTGAGCTTGCAGCCGCGCAGCCACCTGAAGCTCCAGCCGCCGCGCCGGCAGCTGCGGTAGCCAAGGCTCCCGGTGCAGCCGTTTCAGATCAAACAGCAGTCGCACCTGAGGCAGCGGCGGAGCCGCCTGCGGCAGGAGCCGACTCAACCGAGGAGTCCAAGTGAGCGAGGTAAAGGCAGCAGACGTAGCGGCGCTCCGCAAAGCGACAGGCGCCGGAATGATGGACTGCAAGCAGGCGCTGACGGAGGCCGACGGCGACGCTGAGCGCGCAACAGAAATTCTGCGCGTCAAGATGGGCAACAAGCTCGGTAAGCTCGCCGACCGCGAGGCCGCTGAGGGTACGGTTCAGTCATACATTCATGCGACCGGAACGGTTGGCGTCTTGGTCGAGGTTAACTGCAATACCGACTTTGTCGCCCGCAACGACGAGTTTGTCTCCTTCGCGCGCGAAATCGCGATGCACATCGCGGCATCGCCGACAACTCGCTTCGTCACAGACGATCAAGTCCCCGCCGACGAGCGCGAAGCCGAGGAACGCGTATTCGCCGAGCAGGCCGCCGACAAGCCCGAAAACGTACGTCCAAAAGTTGTTCAGGGGATGCTCGATAAATGGCTCGACGAGGTTGTGCTGCTTCGCCAGAAGCATGTCAACGCCGACCGTTACGACGGAAAGACGATCGAGCAGCTCCGCGAAGACCTCTCAGCGAAGACCGGTGAGAACATCGTGGTCTCGCGTTTCGAGCGTTACGCCGTAGGGGAGTAGCCTTCGGTCATGGCCGACGAGGCGGTATTCCGGCGGGTCCTGATCAAGCTTTCCGGCGAGTCGTTGATGGGTGATCTTGATTTCGGCACCGACCCCAACCGCGTAAACGCAGTCGCCAAACAGATCAAGGTCGTTCACGACCGCGGGATCGAAGTGTCGATCGTCGTCGGCGCCGGCAACATCTACCGGGGCATGAGCGGAGCCGCTGACGGGATGGACCGCGCCACAGCCGACTACATGGGGATGCTCGCGACACTCCTCAACGCCCTGCCGCTCCAAGACGCACTCGAGCGGGTTGGCGTGCACACTCGCGTCCAGTCCGCGATCGCTGTAGCCGAGGTAGCCGAACCGTACATTCGGCGCCGAGCCATGCGTCACCTTGAGAAGGGCCGCGTTGTGATCTTCGCCGGCGGCACCGGCAACCCATTTTTCACGACCGACACAGCCGCCGCTCTGCGGGCCACCGAGGTCCGCGCTGAAGTGATCTTGATGGCGAAAAACGGCGTCGACGGTGTCTATAGCGCTGACCCTAAGAGTGACCCTGACGCCAAGCTCATTCCAGAAATCACGCACATGGACGCAATCCAGCGCGGACTGAAGGTAATGGACGCCACGGCGCTGACGCTCTGCATGGAGAACGGCCTACCGATACACGTTTTCAACATGGACGACGAAAAGAACATTGACCGGATAGTCTGCGGAAACGCTGTGGGAACCTTGGTTAAGACATGAGCGATCTAATTGACGAGCTCCTCGCCGACGCCGGCGAGCGGATGACGCTGACGGTGGAGAGCACGAACGCTGAGTTCGCGACGATTCGCACCGGCCGTGCGAGCCCCGCACTGCTTGATCGTGTGATGGTGGACTACTACGAGGTCCCGACGGCGCTGAAGCAATTGGCAACCATAAACGCTCCCGAAGCCCGCCTGCTGACTGTGCAGCCGTTCGACATCTCTTCGATCAAACTGATCGAGAAGGCGATCATCGACTCCGACATCGGGCTGACGCCTGGCAATGACGGGAAGCTAATCCGCCTCTCGATACCGGAGCTCAACGAGGAACGCCGCGCCGAGCTTGTGAAGGTCGTTCGTTCTATCGCCGAAGAGGGCAGGATCGCGATCCGAAACGTCCGTCGCGACGTGATGGGCGACCTGCGCGACCTGCGCGAAGCTGGCGACGCTGGGGCCGATGACGAGCACCGGGCTGAGCAGGAGCTCCAGAAGCTGACCGATGCAAGAGTTGCCAGCCTTGACGCCCACCTCAAGGGAAAAGAAGCAGAGATCACCGAGGTCTGATGACCGGCCCCGCGGCGGCGGCGCGGTACGTCGCCATCATCACCGACGGCAACGGACGCTGGGCTGACAGCCACGGGCTTCCGACGCTTGAAGGGCATCGCGCAGGAGCCGATAACGTTAAGGCGCGCTTGCGTGACGCTGTCGAGCTTGGCGTCAAAGAGCTGACCGTGTATTCGTTCTCGACCGAAAATTGGAGCCGGCCGGCCGCTGAGGTTGCCGGCCTGATGGAGATGTTCGCGCAGCGAATCACAACCGAGACGCCTGAGCTAAAAGAAGAGGGCGTGCGGATGCGGTTCATCGGTCGCCGCGATCGAATCGGGGCGACACTGCTTGAGCGCATCGAATGGGCTGAATCGGAGACGGTCGCCAATGAGCTGATGACGCTTTTCATCGCGTTTGACTACGGCTCTCGCGCTGAAATCGTCGATGCGGCTGCGCGCTACGAAGGCGGTGGAGAGGAGGCCTTTGCTGAGCTCCTCTACGCTCCCGAGATGCACGATCCAGACCTGTTGATTCGGACCGGGGGCGACGTCCGCGTTTCTAATTACCTGCTCTGGCAGTGTGCCTACTCAGAGCTTGTCTTCCGAGATGAAATGTGGCCTGATTTCGGTCGCGAAGCGCTAGTTGATTCGCTCGAACAGTTCGCCACGCGTGAACGCCGCTTTGGTGGCCGCTGATGGCCGAACGGCTGCCGCCAACGCAGCGATCACGCGGTGCCCGGCTTAGATGGCTCGAGCTTCGCAACGGCGGCTCCGACCTCACGGCCCGAGTAGCTACAGCAGTGCCGCTCGCTTTATTGGCCATTGCACTAGTGGCAATCGGTGGCTGGGTATTCGGCGTCGGCATCTTCGTGCTCGGAGTGATTGCACTGCGTGAACTGTTCTCGATGTTCGAGCGCCTTTCACCACCGATCCTTGCTGGCTTCGTCGGGCTGCTGCTGCTGCTTATCGCGGCGGAAACGGGCGGCCCTTCACGCGTGCTCCTGGCACTCGTCGTTTCGTTCGTTGTTGTCTTCCTGATCAGCATCAGCGATCACCAACCGACGAGCCTGCCCGGGCTTGCAATTGTGATCTTGGGTTTGGTCTGGATCGGGCTCGCCTTCTCTCACGCGATCATGCTGCGCGAGCTCGTCCACGGCTCTGCGATCGTCTTCTTGGTGCTGATCGCGACTTTCCTCACCGACACCGGCGCCTACTTTGGTGGCCGCGCCTTCGGCCGCCGCTCGCTGGCGCCCCGCATCTCGCCAGCTAAAACGATCGAAGGGCTCTTGATCGGAGTCGTGGCCGGGACCGCCGCGGCCTGGTTCACAGGCCTCTACTTCGATTGGCTCAGTGGCGTCGACGCGCTGATCCTTGGCTTCTCCGTCGCACTCGTCGCGCCCTTGGGGGATCTCTTCGAGAGTTACGTCAAGCGCGAGGCCAGCGTGAAGGACTCCGGGACGATATTTGGCGCTCACGGCGGCGTCCTTGACCGACTCGACGCGGTCTGCTTCTCAATTGTCGCTGGCTATTACGTCTGGACCGCGCTGCTCTAGCGCCTGACGCCAATGCGCAAACTCGTAATCCTCGGCTCAACCGGTTCAATCGGTACTCAGGCCCTAGAGCTCGTCGCAGCTGCGGGCGACCTCGAAGTGGTCGCACTCTCCGCCGACCGTCACTGGGAAGAGTTGATTTCACAGGCCGACCAGCATGGCGTCCGGCGGGTCGCACTGGCCGACGAGGAGAGTGCGGAGCGTGCGCGCGCCAGTTGGGACGGCGAAGTGCTGAGCGGGCCGGAGGCGCTCGCTGAGCTGATCCTTGGCGCCGAGCCGAACCTCGTACTCAATGCGATTGTCGGCTCTGCCGGCCTCGCTGCCACCGTGATCACGCTCAGCGAGGGAATCGACCTCGCGCTGGCCAACAAAGAATCGCTAGTCGTTGGCGGTGAACTTGTGATCGAGCTGGCCGCCGCGACCGGCGCCCGCCTGCTCCCGGTCGATTCGGAGCACTCGGCCCTCTACCAACTGATCGCGAGCGAGAACGGACAGTCGCCCGGGACTATTGAAAGTCTCACCTTGACCGCGTCTGGCGGCCCGTTCCGCGGCCGCAGCCGCGCCGAGCTCGGCTCGGTGACCGTCGAAGAGGCGCTCGACCACCCGACTTGGCAGATGGGCGGCAAGATCTCGATCGATTCCGCGACGCTGATGAACAAAGGCCTTGAAGTGATTGAAGCCCATCAGCTATTCGGCACAGCCTACGAGGATGTCGAGGTTGTAATCCACCCTCAATCGATCGTCCACGCGATGATCTCTCTCTCTGATGGGTCATCATTGGCGCACCTCGGATACCCCGATATGAAGGTCCCCATCGCTTATGCGCTCTACTGGCCGCAGCGCGCAAAACTTGGACTGCCGCAGCTCAACCTCGAGCAGCTCAGTTCGCTGGACTTCGAGGCCGTCGACAACGATGCCTTCCCATGCCTTGGCCTTGCGCTCGCTGCCGGACGCGTAGGTGGCACAGCGCCGTGCGTGCTTAACGCTGCGAATGAGGTTGCCGTGGCGGCATTCTTGGATCGCCGCTGCGGTTTCCTTCAGATCGCCGAGGTGATCGAGGCGACTCTCAATGCCGCCGAGATCGAGCAGAGCTATTCGTTTGCGACTTTGATTGATGCCGATCGCGGCGCGCGCCGCGCGGCAGGCGCGCACTTGGCAGCGCTTGCGTAGTTAGCGGCTCCTACACTTCCAAGGATGAGTTATCTGCTCGCCTTCGCTGGTTTCTCAGCGCTAGTAATGCTCCACGAGCTCGGCCACTTCTGGGCTGCGAAAAGGGTTGGGATGCGGGTCGAGCGCTTCTCACTTTTCTTTCCGCCGCACATTTGGAAAAAAACTAAGGGCGAGACCGAGTACTGCATCGGATTGATTCCGCTTGGCGGGTACGTACGGATCATGGGAATGAACCCGAACGAGGAGATCCCGCCCGAGCTGCAAGCCCGCTCGTACTCGCGGATGGCGGTGAACAAGCGCATCTTCGTGATTGCCGCTGGACCGCTGATGAACGTGCTCGTGGCGTTCGTAATCTTTTTTGGGCTTTTTGTCGTCATCGGTCTCAGCTCAGCTTCGAGCACAATCGATCAGACCGAGCCGGGCTCACCAGCAGCGAGCGCTTTGAAGTCGGGCGACACGCTGATCTCCGTTGATGGTCAGAAGGGGGACGTCGCCGCGCTCGGAGCGGCTATTTCGAAACACCGCTGCCCCGGCCCCCAAACCGAAGCGTGCGAGGCGGCCACGCCTGCCCGCGTAATTGTCGAAAGAGCGGGCAAAACGCAGGTTCTGCTGCTTACGCCGCGATACGACGCCGAAGCAGAAAAAACGCGGCTTGGTTTCAACTTCGCGATCGAGCGCGAAACGCTGGGCCCAGTAGCCGCGGCGTCACGCAGCGTTTCCGAGATGTGGCGCATTACGACGCTGACGATGGGCGCACTCTCGAGACTCGCCTATGACCCGCAGGCGCGAAAAGAAATCTCCGGGGTAGTTGGCAGCTACGAAGTGACACGCCAATCCTTCGAATTTGATGTCGTCCAAGCGTTGAGCGTGCTCGCAATCATCTCGCTCTCGCTTGCGTTGATCAACCTGTTCCCGTTCCTTCCACTCGACGGAGGCCACATCTTCTGGGCGATTGCTGAGAAGCTGCGCGGCAGGCCAATTGCCTACTCGGTGATGGAGCGTGCCAGCGCCGTAGGCTTCGTCCTGATCTTGATTCTTTTCGCCGTCGGCCTCACAAATGACATCTCCAGGCTCCAAGGCGAGGGCTTCGGTCTGCGCTAATCCCCGGGGCTCGGTTAATTGCTATTTTTGGGGACGCCAACGAGCTCAAGGAGAACGCGATGACGAGCGAGGTAGTGGAGTACGCCGCGATGGACGCGCCGACACTGGCGGCAGCTTTCCGTATCACAGCCGCCGAGAACAGCAATGAAACGTGGGTCAAGAATCGCGACGGCTCGGTTCTAATTACTTGGGGCGAGGGGTTGGCGCGCGCCGACCGGATCGCCGGGGGGCTCCGGGCACTAGGAATCGCGAAGGGCGACACGGTAGCGCTGATGCTCGTCAACCGGCCTGAGTTTCACGTCGTCGACTTCGGCGTGACGATCGCTGGCGGCACGCCATTCTCGGTCTACCAGACCTACACCGCCGATCAGATCGACTATCTGCTCAAAGACTCGGAAAGCAAGTTGATTGTTACCGAACCAACTTATCTTGAGACGGTCCAGGCCGCCTGCGCAGCGCTCGATAGCCCACCCCAGATTGTCCTCGTAGACGGCCCGCCATCTGGCGTCGAAGGGACGATCAGTCTCGCCGAGGTCGAAGAGATGGATCCCGACTTTGACGGCGCTGCTGCGACTGAGGAGATCGGTCCAGACGACGTTCTCACGCTGATCTACACGAGCGGGACGACTGGGCCGCCAAAGGGCGTTCAGTTGAGCCATCGCAACTTGATGTCGACGGTTCGCGGCACCACTGCAATCGTCAACTTTCCGCGCCGCTCGCGCGTCATTAGCTGGCTTCCATCAGCGCACATTGCCGAGCGCGCCGCGCACCACTACATCCCAGCAGTGATGGGATTCGAGATTACCTCGGTGCCCGATCACAGGCTTGTGATGGAGGTTCTGCCTGAGGTCCGCCCAAACTGGTTTTTTGCCGTGCCGCGCATTTGGGAAAAGCTCCGCGGCGGCCTGCAGGCGATGGTTGCCGGCCAGCCAGATGAGCAGCGCGAACCATTGGAGCAGGCGCTCAGCGCAGCAATTGAGAAGGTTCGTCTAGAGCAGGCGGGCGAAGAGGTTCCCGCTGAACTAGCCGCAACCGTCGCCGAGGCCGACGAGAAGTACTTCGCTGCGCTCCGGGCGATGCTCGGGCTCGATCAGGTCGTCACGATCAACGTCGGCGCTGCGCCGACGCCGCTTGAGGTTCTCGAGTTCTTCCACGCGATCGGCTTGCCACTAGCCGAGCTGTGGGGAATGTCGGAAACCTGCGGGGGCGGAACAGTGAACCCGCCTGGGGAAGTTCGGCTCGGCACAGTTGGGCCCGCCGTACCGGGAGTAGAGCTGAAGCTCGCAGAGGACGGCGAGGTGATGATCCGCGGCGACCTGATCATGCTCGGATATCGCAACATGGCAGACGAAACGGCTGCCACGATCGACGCCGATGGCTGGCTCGCAACCGGCGACATCGGTCAGTTTGACGACGCGATGTACCTCAAGATCGTTGACCGTAAGAAGGAACTGATTATTAACGCGGCCGGAAAAAACATGTCGCCGGCAAATATCGAGGCACAGATCAAAACCGCATCGCCGCTGATCGATCAAGTCTGCTGCATCGGTGACGGACGTTCGTACAACACGGCACTGATCTCGCTTGACGGCGACTTCGCGCCGCAGTGGGCGGCGCGCGAGGGGATTGAGGACGCCTCGATCGCTTCGCTCTCGCAGAACGCGGAGTTGTTGCAGTTGGTACAGGAGGCCGTCGACGAGGGCAACTCGCACCTCGCGCGCGTCGAACAGATCAAGAAGTTCAAACTGCTTAGCACCGAGTGGGAGCCAGGCGGTGACGAGCTAACACCGACGATGAAGCTGAAGCGCAAGCCAATCGCGACTAAGTACGCGGACGAGATAGAAGCGCTCTATGCGCCAGTGACGTGAGCTCTTGTTAGTTGCCTTGGCGAGGTGACGCCCAGCAGGGCTAGCGTAATCTCGAGTTCGTGTCGGAGCACCTCGAGCACCTGTTCTGCCCCCGCTGCGCCGCCTACGGTCAGCCCCCAAAGCGCCGGCCGCCCTACAAGGACGGCGCTTGCACCCAGTGCGAGTGCCGCGCAGACGTCGCTGCCGCGGCGTATGCCGCCGTCGACTAGCACCTCAACGCGGCCAGTGACCGCCTCTACGACCTCGCCGAGCACGTCGGCGGTTGGCGCAACATTGTCGAGCTGACGACCACCGTGGTTTGAGACAATAATGCCCGACACGCCGTGGTCACAGGCCAGACGGGCATCCTCACCACACTGAATTCCCTTCACCAGCACCGGCAACGGCGCGCTCGCGATGAACTCCTCCAGCTTCGCCCAGGTCAGCGTCGGATCGACCATTGAGAAGAACTCATCGACCGTCAGCCCCGCTGAGCGACCGAGCGCGGCGGTGACACCCGGCATGTCGATCTGCTCCGGCACGACGAAGCCACTGCGCGGATCGCGTTCGCGAAGTCCAGCGTATGGCGCGTCGACGGTGACAACGATTGCCGTCGCTCCAGCTTCAACAGCCTGATCAACGAGGGCATTGCTCACCGAGCGGTCGCGGCAGAGATAGAGCTGCAGCCACCGCGGCCCGCCGGGTGCCGCAGCCGCAATCTCGGCCAAACTAGAGCTCGCCAAAGTCGAGCAGACCATCAAGGTGCCCGCCGCCTGCGCTGCCCTCGCCATCGCCAGCTCGCCGTCAGCGTGAGCCATCCGCTGGAGAGCGGTAGGCGCGACTAAGATCGGCATCGACAGCTGCTCACCGAGCACCGTGACCGCCGTTGATATATCGCCCACATCGACGCAGACGCGCGGTCGTAAGGTAATCCTGCTCCAAGCCTGCGCGTTTGCTCGCAGAGTGTTCTCGTCGCCAGCGCCACCATTGAAGTAGCCGGCCGGGCCATCAGCCAAAAGCTCGCTTGCGAGCCGTTCGTAGTCGGCAACGTTGATTGGATCAGGGGAAGTGCTCATTGGTGTGTGAAGAGTATCTCCGACTCTCTCTTCGCCACTCCTTCGTACACTGTCTAGGTGGCTTCTGAGCGACAGATCAACGTGGGTGGCGTCCTTATCGGCGGTGGCGCCCCGGTGGCCGTCCAGACGATGACCAAAACCGAGACCGCCAACGTCGAGGCGACGCTGGCACAGATTCTTCGTTGCGCCGATGCTGGAGCAGATCTCATTCGCTGCGCGGTGCCGCGTGAAGCCGATGCCGAGGCGCTCAAAATGCTGGTAGCTCAGTCGCCGATACCGATCATCGCCGACATACACTTCAACCACACGCTGGCTCTGAAGTCGATCGCGAACGGAGCCGCGTGCGTGCGCCTGAACCCCGGCAATATTGGCGGTCCAGAAAAGGTTGCCGAGGTCGTTGCCGCGGCGGCGGCGGCCGGAGTGCCGCTGCGAATCGGCGTCAACTCGGGTTCGTTGCCAAAACACTTGATGGAGCTCGAGTTCAGCGACCCGGTTGAGGCGCTTGTTACGGCCGCTGTTGAGTTTGTCGAGCTGATGGAAAAACTCGAGTTCAGCAATTTTAAGATCTCGATGAAGTCAACTAGTGTGCCCAACACAATCGCTTCCAACCGCAGGCTCGCGGAGCGAATCCCGTACCCAATCCATCTCGGCGTAACCGAAGCCGGCACGCGCTGGACGGGATCACTTAAGTCAGCTGTTGGCCTCGGCACGCTGCTGGCCGACAACATTGGCGACACGGTCCGGATCTCGCTTTCCACGTTCCATGCCGAAGAAGAGGTCAAGGTTGCCTGGGAGATTCTTAAGGCGCTCAAGCTTCGTGAACGCGGGCCAGTGCTTATTGCTTGCCCGACCTGCGGGCGGCTTCAATTCGACATGGATTCGGTCGTCATCGAAATCGAAGAGCGGCTCGCTGCCTACCCTGACGCGATTGAGGTCTCAGTGCTCGGCTGCGCTGTTAACGGCATTGGCGAGGCTCGCCACGCCGACTTTGGCATCACCGGTGCAAAGGACGCGGGCATGATCTTCTCGAAGGGCGAGCCGCTGAAAAAGGTGCCGACAGAGCGGCTCGTTGACGAACTCTTCGCTGAGATTGACCGCTACTACGACTCGGGCAAGACAGTAGTCCGCGACGAGGCTGCCGCCGCTGAAGCGGCCGAGTGGCTTGCCGAGAACGAAGACGCCGAAGCGATGACGCCTGAGCGCCTAGCGGCTATGGAGGCCGAAGCGAGTGAGAAGGCGGGGGGCGGCGATGACGTTCTGCAAGCCGCCGGTATTACTGCCAAGAAGCCGATTGACGAAGACGCTTCACCATCGGCCGGCCGCCGCTTCACGCGCAGCTAAGCGCCACTCAGCGCGGCCGTAGAGAGATCGAATTGGAGTAGCGCCATTTGGCTCCGGCTGACGGCGCCCACCGGTAGCGAAACTTTGCCGTCGTCGAAAGCGGCGACCTAGACCTGAAGTAGCCCTGTCCGTCGGTCTGCACCGAGGCCACGCGCCGGTAGCGGTTGCGGCCAAGGCGGCGCTCGATCGTCACCGTGTGCGCACCGCCAGGCCGAACTTGACCCCAGAGGCTTGCCGCGCGCCTGCCCACTAGCGATATCGCCCAAAAGGGGTTCGGAAAGCTTGTAGCCGCAGGTTTGGCGATGCCGTCAAACCCGTAGAGCCCGCCCTGGCCTCCGGAGTAGGCGTCGACACCTTGACCTGCGTCGCGAACCGGCTGATCGCGCCAGAGGTACTGTCCCAGGAGCTTGACGCGAGGCTGGCCGTAGACGATCTTCGCGCCCTCTTGGAGCCACTTGTTTTGGTTCTTAAGGCTGACGCCGCTAAAGACGTCAGGAGGGTTCGTTTGGTAGCCCCACTCGGTGAAATACAGATCGATCGGAGTGCTCGCCTGAGCGGCGTTGACGATGCCGCCGCTGAGCTGCATCTGATCTAAGACCCGCGTCAGCCGCGGCGTGTCGTTGATCCCAGCCTCCGACGTGTTGCGAAGGTGCTGGCTCGGCGCAGCGGCCCGCTGATCAGGGTGGTAGGCGAGTCCGTCGACTGCCGCGGGGTCGAACTCCGTACATGTCGGCGAATTACGGTCGGCGGCTCCGTCCGAGTCGACGCAGCCGAAGGCCCGCAACCACTCGATCGGCGTCAACGGGTCGTCTGAATCTTCCGGCGCGCTTCGACCACGCGCCGCGAGACCGCCTGCAAGGACTTCGCTGCCTTGGTCGGCGGCGCGGATTGCGCTTGCGGCGCTATTGAAGATTGCGCGGTAGATCTGCGGCGAGCGTGGCGAGCACTCTCCCTTGGTGCAGTACCACTGAGGCCGCAGGTTGGCGGCATCGTTTGGCTCGTACCAGACGATGTACCGGCCTACCCGGGGGCCGTAACGGAGCGCGACTGCTCTCGCGAATGCAGCAAACAGCGTCGCGTCCGGGCGATATCGCGCGCTGCCTCGTTCGGGGTCGCTGCTGGCCCAGAGCGGGCCTGGGCCAGTAATAGTAAGCAGTGGCTCCAACTGGTTCGCCCCCAAGACAGCGATAACGCGATCAAGATTAGTCCAGTTATAGAGCGGCGAGGAAGGGTCTCCACCGTCGAATCCCGCCGGGGGCGCCTTCGCATCTTTTTCGGGCGCGATCTCACGCCAGTCTGCGGTGACGCTGGCCAGGTCGACTCCTGAGGCGCGCCAACGGGGCGCGAACGCCTCCAACAACCCCGGCGTCGAACCGGTAGCCACGGGGTCGGAGATGCCGACCATCGCGCCCCCATCGGCGGCCGCCGCCGGGGCTACCATTGCGGCGCTTAAAGCCGCGGCGGCGAAGAACGCAGCGCTCTGCCGCATCAATGCCGACGGCATCTTGGGCCAACGAGCCATCGTTACTTTCGACGCGGC
>JANRFB010000012.1:0-17547 GCA_030725785.1 Solirubrobacteraceae bacterium | reverse complement strand
TTGGCAGGTCGACCCAGAACGGGTGGGCGAAGCTCCGGCCTGACGGCTTGATCTTGCCGTTCGCGAAGTACATGCCGGACTGCCATGCCCAGCTCTTAGCCTGCGTTAAGGGCTCGTCCTGCCAGAGATAAAAGGCGAGCAGCTTGACGCGCGGGTTCTTCCACATCATGTATGAGACCTGCTGGTAGTACTGGTCCTGCTTCGTCAGCGACAGGCCCTGAAGCTTGTCGGGCGGGTTGGTTTGAACTCCGTACTCATCAAGGAAGACGTCGAGGCGCTTGCGCTTCTGAGCCGACCCCGTGACGGCCGAATTGCGGACGCGTCCGTTCGACTGAAGACGATCGAAGAGCTTCGTCAGCGTTGAGATGTTGGCCGTCGTGATCGCATCTCCAGGTTCGCGCTTGGTTGGCGAGAGAAGCACGGTGTGCGGGTGGTGGGCGATCCCATCGGTTAGTAGCGGCTTGTAGCTCTTACAGCCTGGGCTGCTTTTATCAACCGCGTAGTTCGATTTCACACAGGCCATCGCTTTGAAGAAGGCGCTCGGCCCGGGGGACGAAGCGGTTGGCGAGACACCTGGCCGGCCGTGCGGCGCTAGCGAACCGATCCAGACCGAGGCTGCCGGATCGGCGGCCTTGACGGCCGCGTAGCCACTGCGGTAGAGATCGCGGTAGATCGCTGCCCCGGAAAGAGTGCAGCTCTTCGCCGACTTCGATCTACAGCTGTACTGCGGCGTGATGTACTGCCAAAGGTTGGGCTCGTTCACCGGCAGGTAGCTCTTGATCCGGCCCTTGTACCGCGTCGCGATCGCAAACATGAAGTCGCCTAGCGCTTTGGGGTCAGGCTTGTAGGTTTTACTGCGCCTCGAGGGCACCCGAGACGCCCAGTATGGGTTTGGCGCCGCGACCAAGATCGACACATCGATCTGATTCGCCTCAAGCGCCGCGACGGCACGATCAACGTCACCCCAAACGTAACCGGGACTGTTCGGATCACGGGGATCGAAGCCGGCAGGCCTTTTCGTGCTCTCGGCGCCTGGGGCGATCCTCGTCCAAACCAGCGTCAGGCGAGCCTGACCGACGCCCTGTTGCTTCCAGAGAGCGGCTGTCGGCTCGGTGGTCCCCAGCGCGCGCTGCATCAACCCGTCGTCGTCAATGCCGATCTGCAGCGAGGAGCTCGCAGAGGCCGGTGCGACAAAAACGAGCGCGAGCAGCGAGAAAATGGCCGCAGCCATGAGGGGGCGTTGCATACTTATATCTAAGCAGCCGTGGCGGCCAAATGCGCCGGTTCCGAGTAAAACTACGGATCAGCGCGGTTTTACGGTCCTCACTGAGGACGTGACCACGCCGTAGCCGTCTCTGTCGTAGTAGAAGCGAAACGCCGTCTTCCTCTTGACGACGGCGCTAAAGCTAAAGAAGCCGGCTTGGTTGGTTTTGATCGAGCGCAGCGCGGCAAACTGAGCCCGGCCGATCGTCCGCGACTGCACCGTGACTTTGGTCTGCGCGCCTGGCCTTACCTGACCCCAAACCCTCGCCCTGCGCGAGCGCCGAGGAAGGTCGACCCAAAACGGATTGGGGAACGAGGATGCCGCAGGCTTAGCTGTTCCATCGTCGAAGTAGAGCCCTGATTGCCACGAGCCGGCTGTGATGCTGAGCTTGTCGAGTGCTTCGTCCTGCCAGAGGTACTGAGCAAATAGTTTCACGCGCGAGTTCTTCCACATCATGTACGCGGCCTCTTGCAAGTAGTCGTTCTGCCTCGAGAGCGAAACGCCCGACCAACCGTCCGGCGGGTTGGTCTGAATTCCGTACTCGTCGACCTGCACGTCGAGACGCTTGCGCTTAGCCTCGCTGCCACCGACCGAGCCGTTGAGGATTCCGCCACGAGCTTGAATCTTGTCGACCGTTTTCGTCAGCCTCGAGATTGTCCCGATCGTGACGCTGTCAGCGACGCCGTTCGACTCACGCGGCGCGCGCCACGAGCTGTGGGGGTGGTGCGCAATCGCGTCGAAGCTGAGTGGCTTAAATCCCCGACAATCGCTGCTGGTGCGGTCGCGAGCGAAGTTCTCCTTGACGCATCCAAGCCGACGCAGGAAGAGCAGCGGCCCAAGCGACGTCTTTGGGCCACCTCGCTTCACTGTGCCGAGAGGCGCGAGTGAGCCACCCCAGACCGGCGTCCGCGGCGTCAGCGCCTTGACTTCGTCGTACCCGGCACGGAAAAGTTCTCGATAGATCCCAGGGCTGGCGGCTCGGCAGCTGCTCTCAGCTTCGCTGCTGCACGACCATTGCGGTGTCAACCACTGCCAAAGATTTGGCTCGTTGATCAGTGCGTAACTGGAAACCTTTGTGCCGTAACGCGAAGCAGCCGCATGTACGAAATCGCCAAATTCAGTCGGGTCGGGCCGATACGTCGGTTCGCGCCGGGATGGCACACTCGACGCCCAAATTGGCGCCGGCGTAGTAATCGAAAGTTCGACTCTGATCGAACGCGCTCTCAGCGCGGCAACCGCCGTATCCACGGCGCTCCAGTCATAGCCGCGACTCCGATGGTCGCGCGCATCGAAGTCGATCGGTCGCTTCACGCTAGTTCCATCCGGGGCGATCAATCCCCAGACCAGCGTAAGGCGGCTTTGATCGACGCCTTGTTGTTGCCAAGCTGCGGCAGTGCCTGCGGCCCGCCCGGGCAGACGCTGCATCAGCCCGTCATCTGCGACGCCGACCTTCATCAGCGCGCCGGCGCTAGCAGCACTGACGCAAACGGTCGACGCCATCAATGCGGCGACCGTCCCGAGAATAATCCGCGTCATTCACCTATAAGAGCAGCCTTGCCGCTTTTGGCGCGTAGGTTCCCGTTCAGGCAGCGGCGTAACGAGCAGCCACGACCGACCAATCAACCGTGTTCCACCACGCCTTCAGATAATCAGGGCGACGGTTCTGGTAGTTCAGGTAGTAGGCGTGCTCCCAGACATCGTTACCTAGGAGTGGGGTCTTGCCGTCGGTTAGCGGCGAGTCCTGATTTGCAGTGCTGACCACTGCTACGCCGTCGCCATCGGCGACGAGCCAGGCCCAGCCAGAGCCAAACTGACCAACACCGGCAGCCTCGAAGGCCTCCTTGAAGGCATCAAATGAACCAAAGGCTTCGTCAATCGCGGCGGCGAGATCACCGTCCGGAGCGCCGCCACCGTCGGGGCTCATTGACTCCCAGAAGAGCGAGTGGTTGAGGTGCCCGCCGCCGTTGTTGCGGACAGGACCCTGAATCTCGGAGGGGAGCGCCGAGAGCCCGGAGATGAGCTCTTCGATTGACGAATTAGCGGCGTCAGTTCCTTCAACCGCAGCGTTGAGCTTGTCGACGTAAGCCTGATGATGCTTGTCGTGGTGGATCTGCATCGTCGCCTCATCAATGTGAGGCTCGAGCGCGTCATATGCGTAAGGAAGTGCTGGTACGTCGAAAGCCATTATCTATCTCCTCGGTCGTCGAATCTGGGGGTAACCCTAACTTAGCGTGCCTAAGGGGTTAGGCTTGCCGCGCGATGCGGATGTCACAGCTTCTATTACCGACCGAGCGCGAGGCGCCAGCCGACGCGCAGGCTCTCTCACACATACTCGGTGTCCGTGCTGGCCTAATCCGCCAGCTCGGCGCGGGACTTTGGACCTGGCTGCCGGCTGGTTGGCGCGTCCATCAGAAGGTCGAGGCGATCATCCGCGAGGAGATGAATGCGATCGGCGGCCAGGAGCTATTGATGCCGCTGATTCAGCCTCGTGAGCTGTGGAAGAAAACTGGCCGCGATCAGATCGATGAGATCTTCTCGCTGAGCGACCGCAAGGGCGCAGAGCTCGTGCTGGCGATGACGCATGAGGAGGCGGTGACTTTTCACGTGTCGCAGCTCGTCCGTTCCTACCGCGACCTGCCGCTGATCCTCTACCACCTCCAGCTGAAGGGCCGGGACGAGCCGCGGCCACGGGCTGGAGTTTTACGAACTCGAGAATTCATTATGAAGGACTCTTATTCCTTTGACCGCGACGAAGCCGGCCTCGATGAGAGCTACGCGAAGCACATCGGCGCCTACGACCGCATCTTCGAGCGCAGCGGGCTGGAGTGGTACCGGGTCGAGTCTGACGTCGGCGTGATGGGCGGGAGCGGCGCGCACGAGTACATGGCGCCCTGCCCTGCGGGCGAGAACGAGGTGGCTTTGGCGCCTGGCTATGCAGCGAATGTCGAGGTCGCTAGCGCAGCGGCGAGTCCAGCCAAGGTGCCGCCACCTGGCAGTGCAGCTAGCGAGGTCGCAACGCCGGGCGCGAAGACAATCGACCAAGTCGCCGCGGCGCTTGATCTAGATCCGAGCGCGCTGCTGAAGGCGTTCCCGGTCGTGACCGACGGCGGGCGAACGGTGCTCGCACTGGTCCGTGGCGATCATCGTGTAAACGAATTCAAATTGCGCTCTGTTCTCGGCGAAGGATTCCGGCCAGCAACCGATCAGGAGATAACAAGCACAATTGGCCCACCTGGCTTCATCGGGCCGGTCGGAGCGGAGATCCCCGTCTTGCTGGATGCCGCTGTCGCCGGCCAGCAGGGTGGATGGGTCGCAGGAGCCAACAAGGCTGATTTTCACCTGCTTGGCGTCGAGCCCGGCCGCGACTTCCAGTTCGAGGCCGCCGATATACGGTCGGTTGAGGAAGGCGATGTCGTGGGCGGCGAGCCGATCAGGCTCGAAGCTGCGATTGAAGTGGGCAATATCTTCAAGCTCGGTACGCGTTATTCGGAACCACTTGGGGCGACCTTCCTTGACGAAGACGGCGCCGAACATCCGATCGTTATGGGCTCGTACGGGATTGGCCCGGCGCGAATAGCTGCCGCAGCGATCGAACAGAACGCCGATGACAGCGGAATTGCCTGGCCGAAGGCGATAGCCCCGTGGGAAGTCGAGCTTGTATCGCTCGGCAAGGCTGGTAGCCCTGAGCGTGAGGCCGCCGAGACTCTTTACGAACAGCTCCGTGACCTCGGCGCCGACGTGCTTTTCGATGACAGGGATGCAGGACCGGGCGAGAAATTTAAGGATGCCGAGCTCCTTGGCTGCCCGCTGCGGATCACTCTCGGCAAGCGCTCACTTGAGAGTGGCACGCTTGAAGTTCAAGGCCGTCGCGGTCTTGCCGAGCTCGAGCCAATCGCGCTCGACGCCGACAGCGCGGCGGTGATTCTCGAAACACTCGCCCGGTTGCCGTGACAGCTAGCGGCGAGAAGCGACCCCCGTTGACGCTGCGCCGGTTCGCGGGCCTCGACCGATCCGGCCCGCCGCCCCCGGAAACACTTGCCGACGCGCCGCTGCGCCCATTCACGATTCCCAACGCGATTGGCCTCGTTAGGCTGATTCTGATTCCCGCCTTCGTCGCCGTCGCTTGGAATGCTGGCGGTGCCTCGTTGACCGCCGCTGCGATCTACGCAGTCGTCGCGTGGGGTGATTACGCCGACGGAATCGCCGCTCGCGTAACCGGCCAGTACAGCCGCCTTGGCGCAATGCTCGACCCGATAATTGACCGCGTGCTGGTGATCGCCGGCATCGTCGTCTGTTGGCGCTTTGAGCTTGTGCCAATAGCGCTTCTGGCCGCACTTGTCGCCCGCGAGCTGGTGATGTTGATTGGTGGCTTTTTCGCGCTGCGTCGCGGCGTGCGGTTGGAGATCAATTGGTGGGGCCGATGGGGCGTCTGGCCGGCGATGGGCGGGCTCTTCCTCGGGATCTGTGGCGCAGAGCTACCGGCAACAATCATGCTTGCGATTGGGCTTGTTCTGCTCGTGATCGCGTCGGTCGAGTACTACCGCTCGGCCCGTGTTCAGCTCGCCGAGCGCACGGCCTCAACCTAAGGTTGACCGTAGGGCTAGCGCTGGTATGCTCGCGCCGATGCTGCATTGTCCTGAATGCGCCTTCGCCAATGCCGAGGGCGCCAAATACTGCCAAAAATGCGGAGCCTTCCTAGGCGAGCCGGGCGAAGAAGATCGCGAGTCCACAGCCAGCTACCGAGTCGATCAGGCGAGCGGAGAGCTCGTTCCGGTAGATCTCGACGACCTCCTAGCCGAAGAAGGGGCTCTTCTGGTCGTCCGCGGCGGCGGCCGGGCGGGCGAGAGCTTTGCGCTTGACGCCGAGCGCCTCACTGTTGGTCGCGGCCAAGACAGCGACATCCTCCTTGATGACGTGACAGTTTCGCGCGATCACGCCCTACTTGTGAGGCGAAATAGCCAATGGTTTCTTGACGATCTTGGCTCTCTGAACGGCACTTACGTGAACCGCCGCCGCATAGACACGCAGCAGCTCGAGGATGCCGATGAACTTCAAATCGGCAAATACAAACTGACGTTTCTCTCGCGCTAACTAATGCCCTCGGCTCGCAAAGCTCAACAGAAGATCGCCACCTCGCCGGCGCGCCCTGAGCCACGCCGCAGCAAGCCGATGACAATCGGCGCTGTCTGCAAGTCGCTCTCGCGCGAATTTCCCGAGATTTCGATTTCGAAGATTCGCTACCTTGAAAACCAAAGGCTCGTTGAACCCCGACGCACACCAGGTGGATACCGCCTCTATTCGGCCGACGACCTTGCTCGCCTGCGCACTATTCTCCGGCTCCAGCGCGACGAGTTCTTGCCGCTGCGCGTTATCCGTCAGGAACTCGCGATCGGTCGCGCCGAAGGCGGGGCCGAGACGCTCGTTCCCTCCGGCACGCAACGAGCAAAGGCCCGGAGGATGCCTCCCGTCGTAGCCACCTCGGTGGGGCCGGTGCGCTCTCTAGATGAGCTCCTTGAGACTACCGGCGCTGATCTTGAACTGGTCCGTGAACTCGAAGCGTTCGGCATTATTAGCGGAGCCGTTGCCGGCGTCGGCCCTGGTTATGACGACAACGAATGCGAGGTCGTCCGCGCGGCCGTTGAGCTCGCTCGGTACGGCGTTGCCGCGCGCAACCTACGCGTCTTTAAGACGTCGGCTGACCGCGAGTCAGCGCTGCTCCAGCAGCTGCTTGCTCCTTCATTGCGCTCCCGCAGTGCCGAGCGGCGCCACGAGGCGACCGAGGCGCTCGAAGACCTGGCCGCAGTAACGACCCATCTCAAGCATCTTCTGCTAATCGGTGACCTCCGTGCGATGCTCGCCTGAGCGCCGCCGGCGCGGCCGCTTCTCGTCGACGATCGATCAACGCTAGTGGCAACGGTAAGCGGCAGCATCACCCTCGCTGCTTCACAGGCGGTCGTCTGGGCGCAGGTTTCCGACCCGCGCCAGCTCTCGCGCTGGTGGCCAAAGGTCGTGCGCGTTGAGCTCGATGGCGGCAGCGCCTTCACCGAGGTACTGACAACCGACAAGGGCCGCGACGTACGGGCTGATTTCGTGATTGCAGAGATGCAGGAACCGCGCCGCTGGCGCTTCGTACAGGAGCTCGAAGAGACCCCATTTGCAGCAGTGTTGCGGGACTCGCAGACTACCGTCGAGCTTCAGCCCAGCGGCGCTGATGCGACAGAGCTCTCGATCGTGCTGGAGCGCAGACCCCGGGGCCTTGGTCGCTTCGGTGGGCCGATGATGAAGCGCGCCGCCAAGCGGCAGCTCGGTGAAGCGCTAATGCGACTAGGGGAGATCCATGGAACCGTCAACTGAGATGCGGTTTTCGGGTTGGGGTACAGACGCCGACGCCGGCGAGCTCTCTGACCATGTGATCGAGTGGCTTGAGCAACGCTTTGGCGCAGCTCTCGGTTCGCGAGTTCCACCGCCGCAGGCCGCCGACGTGCGTCTGACCAAGAGCCGCCTGTCGACGCGCGCCGCGGAGAAGCTGTCATCCCGAGTAGGCGCGGCGAACGTTCGCACCGACCATCTAACCCGGCTGACTCACTGCGCTGGCAAGGGATATCCCGATCTCCTCGCCGTCCGCGCCGCCGACAAACTACTCGCGCCCGATGCGGTCGTCTTCCCGGGCGACGAGTCGGACGTACGAGCGATCCTGAAAACCTGTGCCAAACAGGGCATCGCCGTAGTGCCCTTCGGGGGCGGAACCAGTGTTGTTGGCGGTGTCACGCCGCTGCGAGGCGCTTTCAACTCGGTAATTTCGCTCGACCTCGGTCGGATGCGCCAGCTAATCAGCGTCGACACTAAATCGCAGATCGGCACCTTCGCGGCCGGGCTCCGAGGCCCCGAACTGGAGCACCTGCTGCGCGCCCGCGGCTTCACGCTGGGTCATTTCCCACAGAGTTTCGAGCACTCGACGGTAGGCGGCTGGGTGGCGACTCGGTCGGCCGGCCAAGCGTCAAGTGGATATGGGCGCATTGACGAGAAGTTGCTCGGCGCGAAGCTCATAGCGCCTGCCGGCGAGCTGGAACTGGCGGCTCGCCCGGCGAGCGCCGCCGGCCCCGACCTACGCGCCCTCGTAGCTGGATCGGAGGGCGCCCTTGGCGTCATCACCGAAGCGTCGCTCGAGATCAGCCCGGCTCCAGAGGTCACTCGCTATGAGGCGTTGATGCTGCCGTCATTTGCGGGCGCTGCCGAGGCGCTAAGAAGCCTTGAGCTGCAGGGTGAGGCACCCGATATCACGCGCGCCTCGGATGAGAATGAAACGCAGATGGGCCTTGCATTCGCTGGTATCGATGGAGCGAAAGGAAAACTCCTTGAGGGCTACCTGCGCCGCCGCGGCGCCGCAGCCGGGGCGTTGGTGATTCTCGGCTGGGAGGGCGCGAGCGGCAGCATCGACTCTCGAAGAAGGGCCGCGCTGTCGCTCCTGAAGCAACACGGCGCGGTCGGTCTTGGCGCTGGTGCGGGTCGGACTTGGGCGAAGAACCGCTTTAGCACGCCATACCTGCGCGACCACCTACTTGAGCGCGCCGTCATGGTCGAGACACTCGAGACGGCGACGACCTGGAGCAACTTGATGCGCCTATATCGCGGCGTGGGCGAAGCGCTCTCTGCACACGCACCGATCGTCGGCTGCCACATCTCGCACTTATACCCGAGCGGCGCGTCGCTCTACTTCACGTTTGTCGCGCCGCAAGACCAACGCGACCCGCTGGCACAGTGGGCTGCCGCCAAGCACGAGGCGTGCGATGCAATCGTCGCCAACGGCGGCACGATCACTCATCACCATGCAATTGGCATTGACCACCGGCGCTATCTCAAAGCTGAGGATGGAGCAGCAGGAGTGGCGGCACTGCGCGCGGTCAAGAGTTCACTTGACCCAAGTGGCCTGATGAACCCTGGCAAGTTGCTCTAGACGTGCTTAGGAGGCGAAGCTGAGCGGACCTACGAGGTAAGTCTTCGATGGGTTCGTCGGTGTCGGTGACGCCTTCTCGAGCGTCAGTAGGACGCCGCTATAGGCCTTCGGGTCTCCGTTCAGAGTCCCTTGTAGGCCGACGCCACCGCTGCCAACCGATTGGAGGTAGCCGAGCCAAACAGCAGGCTTGCCGCTTGATGTGAGCCAGACGCCGTATTGGGAGCCCTTCGGCGCGGCGGGTAGATCTCTAGCCACAACGCTGATCGTGCGTTGATCTCCCTCCGCAGCGATACCGGCGAAACCGAGGCCCTTGGGAGCCGGACCGCCAGCTGGTGGCTTCAGGGCCGCTTGCGCGACGGTGCTCGCCTCGGCGTTCGCGGCGTTTGTGCCGGAGGCTGGCTTCTGCTCACTTGCGGTGGAATTGCTCTCACCAGTCACACGTCCGAGCCCAAAACCGATGCCAACTGCGATCAGCAACAACACTCCAGCGATAAGGAAAATCCCGCCACGCCCGGCTCCGGGGCGCTTATTCGCAGTCGGGGAGGTCATTGGCTCTTCCTCTCCCGCCGGCGCAACTTCGACCTCCGCGCCAGGGATAAGCGGAAGCTGGCTACCCGTAATGTCGGCTAGCGGGGCGGCGGCGGCACGCGCCCAAGCGCGGTCGGACGCAGAGCGTGTAAGCGAGCGTTTTGTCTTGGCGGCGACGTCCTCGCTTTGCTGGCCGAGTAGATAGTCGCTGATCTCGGCGCGACGCTTGTTGGCCGGAGCCCTCTCCGGCTCAGCGAGGCTGGCAAGCGCTGCGTACGCCCGCTCACTGACCGCTGCTCCGCTGAGATCAAGCGCTTCCGCAATTTCGGCGTAGCTCTTTTGTTGTGAGAGCAACAGACTCAATACCGCTCTCTGGTCGGCTGGGAGTTCTTCGACGGTGGCCATCGCGATCTAGCCTAGAGCAGCACAGTTGTATCGTGCGCCCCATGACCGAATTTATGCCCGAATCAAAGCTCGAACCGGTTGTTCCGCTCGACCGCACATTCGATGCGCTCTACGGGCTCGAGATGCTGGAGCTGACGCCCGAAATCGCTAGAGCGCAGGTGCAAGTCCAGGAACACCACATGCAACCGTTTGGGCTCGTGCACGGCGGCGTATTCGCCTCAATCGCCGAATCGCTTAGCTCCGCGGCTACTGCCGTGGGAGTGGTCCCAGACGGCAATTCGGCTCAAGGGCTTTCAAACCAGACCAGTTTCCTGCGCCCGATTCTCTCGGGCACGATCCATGCCGTCGCTCGCCGACGCCACAAAGGCCGAACAACTTGGGTGTGGGAGGTTGAGATCAGCGACGACGAGGATCGGCTTTGCGCACTTGTGCGCATGACGATCGCGGTGCGGCCGCTGAGCGGCGCCTGATCATCAGCCCTTGTAGCGGTTAGTGATCGGCATACGACGGTCGCGGCCGAACGCCTTGCCGGTCACCTTGATTCCGGGCGGCTGCTGTCGACGCTTGTACTCGGCGCGATCGACCAGCCCGATCACCTGAGCGACAATCTCAGGGTCAAAGCCTTCGGCGATCAGCTGCTCGGCCCCCAAATCGCGCTCAACGTAGCCCTCTAGGAGAGGGTCGAGGATCGAATAAGGCGGAAGAGAGTCCTCATCGGCTTGATCGGGGCGCAACTCGGCGGACGGCGCTCGAGTAAGGATCGAGGTGGGGATAGGAGCGTCGTTGAGGCGATTGCGGAGCTCACAGAGCCGGTAGACGAGTGTTTTGGGGACGTCTTTGATCACGGCAAAACCCCCAGCACTGTCGCCATAGAGAGTTGAATACCCGACCGCCATCTCGGACTTGTTGCCGGTCGTAAGCACAAGCCAACCGAACTTGTTCGAAAGCGCCATTAGGAGATTGCCCCGGATCCGGGCTTGAAGGTTCTCTTCGGTGAGGTCGGCAGCGCGACCATCGAAGGTAGGAGCCAGCAGCGCGTCGTAGCCGTCCATCAGATTCCCGATCGGAAGCTCGAGCAGCTCGACGCCGAGCAATTCGGCAAGCTGCACCGCATCGCTGTACGTGCCTTCCGAGCTGAATTGAGACGGCATCGTCACGCAGCGCACGCGTTCGGCGCCGAGCGCATCGCAGGCAATGCAGGCGACCAGCGCAGAGTCGACACCGCCCGACAGCCCGAGAACCGCCCGTTCGAAGCCGTTCTTGTCGGCATAGTCGCGCGTTCCGAGCACCAGCGCCGCGTAGACCGCCTCGTCGTCGCCTTCGATCCGCGCGACCAGATGGTCAAGACTGGTGTTGCCCGAGGGAGGGTTGGTCGTAAACCTCCCGAGCAGCTCAACCGAATCGACGGCGGCATCAAACTCGCTCTCGGGGAGCGTCACCTCACAGGTGAGCAGCCACTGCTCGAACTGCGGGGCGCGGGCGATAGTGGCACCGCTGCTGTCAACTACGAGCGAGTGCCCGTCGAAGACCAGCTCGTCCTGACCGCCCACTTGGGCGCAGAAGGCCACGACAACGTTGTTGGCAGTCGCTCGCTCAGCCAACATCTGCTCGCGGGCCATTCCCTTGCCGGACTGAAATGGCGAAGCAGAAAGGTTGACGATCAAGCTGGCTCCTGCAGCCGCCTCATCGCTTTCGGGAGGACCCTCGCTCCAAATGTCCTCACAGATGCTGAGGCCGATCAGCCGGCCGTCAACCTCGATGAGCGCGCCTTTGCTTCCAGCCTCAAAGTAACGATGCTCGTCAAAGACGCCGTAGTTGGGCAGATGGTTCTTCTTGTAGTTGCCGGCAACCCGTCCGTCGGCCAAAACTGCTGCCGAGTTATAGACAGCGCCATCTCGCTGTGGGTAGCCGACGATTGCGACGATTCCTTCGACGCTGGCGGCAATCCGCTCGAGCGCCTGCGCCGCGTCGCTGAGGACGTGATCTTTGAGCAGCAGATCCTCCGGCGGGTAGCCGGTCAGGGCGAGCTCCGGGAGGCAGACGAGCGCAGCGCCAGCAGCGACCGCGTCGGCGATCGAGTTCTTGATCAATAGCTCGTTACCCGTGATGTCACCAACGACGGGGTTGATCTGCGCTAAAGCGATCCTCACGTCAGCTAGGCGACAGTCAGCGCTGCGCCGTCCGGGGTGTGGGCCGAGGACAGCGTTTCGTGCTCCGCGCTATCCCAGCGATGGCGGTCAGTCTCGGCGGCGCGACCAAGATCAAACAGCGCGGCCTTGAAGTCGCCGACAACGTCACCAAGATCAGGCAGCAGGTCGTAGTCGGCAAGTAGGCCGAAGCTCAGCCGTCCGCAGTAGCTCATTGCTGCGATGCCGAGTGAAGTGTTTTTCGTCAGCGGAACGACCGGGTAAAGCGCGGTGAGTTTATGTCCGAGTAGATAGAGCGGTTGCTGCGGCCCTGGCACGTTCGTCACGACGAGGTTGAAGAGCCGCTGGCGACTCTGTAGCCGCGCAGCTTGGCTGGCAATCGTTGGCGGGGCGAAGCCAGCCAATTCAGTCAGCGTGTCGGCGCCGACTGCCTGATCGGAGTCCTTAAGGTCGCCCATCTTCTTCGAGATGTAGTGGAACGCAGCGGCAGGGTCCTGCTCGAACACCGGTAGCGGCGCCCAGAGCGCCGAGACGCGATTACCTAGCTGGCCAGATTGGTCTTCGCTTCGAACCGACACCGGAACCATCGCCGTTAGTGTCAGCCCATCGGTTTCGGCGCCGCGGCGGCGCAGCCAACGTCCGAGGCCGAGCGACACGGTCGTGAGAACGGCGTCGTTGATCGTGCCGTCGAGTCCATTCTTGATCTGCTTGAAGGTCGCCAGCGAACTGTTGACCCAGGCATACCGACGGTGAGGGCCGATTGGCTGGTTGAGCGCTGTCTGCGGCGCCGAGCGGACGCCGGCCCAGGCTAATGCTCCGGTCTGCTCGATCCGACCACCCAACTCACCGAGCGCGCGGCGTGGCGAACGAACCAACGAACGCGCGGCGCGCGAAACCTCCGCTGGGTCGGAGAAGCGCTCACGAAGTGCGTCGCCGATTAGATCGGCTGCTGATGGCAGCGGGCGCGGAATCCACTCGGGCGCTTCGGGGATCAGCTCCTCTCCGGGGCTCGCCGAGAACAACACCGACGTGATGTCGACGCCCGATACCCCGTCCACAAGGGCGTGATGAGTCTTCACGATGACCGCAAAGCGAGCTTCCCCGTCGGCGCCGGGGGCCAAGCCTTCAACGAGGTTCATCTCCCACAGCGGCTTGTCGCGATCGAGCCGTTCTGCGAACAGACGGCCCGCGAGAGCGGCAAGCTGCGCGTCCTCGCCTGGGCTGGGGAGCGCCGAGTGGCGGAGGTGGTAGCGAACATTGAAGTGTGGATCGTCTACCCAAACCGGTCGGCCCTGCTCGAGGGGCACGAACGCCAGTCGCTGGCGATAGCGCGGAACACTGTCCAAGCGCGACTGAAGGAAGCGGAGGAATTGGTCGTAGCTTGGCGTCTTTCCAGAGAAAACCATGATCGAAGCGACGTGCATGTGCGCGCCGCCGCGCTCAAGGTGCAGAAAGGCGGAGTCGAGCCCCGAGAGGCGATCTGGATTCGTCATCGAGCCAGTCTAATGGCCTCTGTGAGCAACCTTACACAACCTTTCGCGAAACCTTACACAACGCGTGTATAGTTGGTGTAGTTCAAACAACCAGACGAGGCCGATTATGGACATCAGCGACCCGACTATCTACACCAAGATCTACGAGCAGCACCGGCGCGGTGTGTTCGCCGCGGCGTTCAGAATTCTTGGCAATGAGGCCCAAGCGGACGACGTCGCGCAAGATGTCTTCATCAAGGTCTGGCGCAAGCCAGCCTCGTTCGACTCCAAGCGCGGCGAGCTGGGCAGCTACCTCCGGTTGATGGCGCGCAGCCGCGCGCTAGACCTCTGGCGTGAGGGTCAAGCCGCTGGTCGTGCCAGCGACCGGCTTAAGAACGTCGTGATTGTCGGCGCCTCCAATGGTGATGACCGACCGGACCAAGTCCTTGAACGCAGCGAAGCCACCGACACTGTCGTGAGCGCACTGCGTACACTGCCCGCGAACCAGCGTGAAGCAGTCGTGCTCGCATACTGGGGTGGACTCACGGCTGAAGAGGTTGCGCGCCGTGCTGCTGTGCCGCTTGGCACGGCCAAGAGCCGGATTCGGCTCGGGCTAACGAAGCTGCGCGATGAATTCGGCGAGGGCTACCTCGCCGCGAACGCGGCCTAGAACGACAAAAGCCCCGCCCGCGCGAGCGCGGGCGGGGCTTGTCGTAAACGGCTGGCGCTCTAGGCGGCAGTCGTAGCGGCAGACGAGCCGCTCATCTTCTTGATGCCGGTAACGAGCAGCAGCCCGAAGCCAACCTTGGCTGTCAGGTCGATGATCGTGAATACCGCGACCTCAGTGTTGAGGCTGATCGCTCCCGTGCCTTCGGTTCCGAGGAACCAAAGAACTGGGTAGATGAACCAAAGAACGGTCAAGATCCCCAGCAGCTTGTTGTAAAGCGCAGCGGTTTGCGCTCCTTGCTCTGCAGCCGCAGCGCGAACTGGGCCCCAGATCAATACAAGAATTGCGAGGAAGAACCCGCAGGAGACGACGAACCAGACGTACTTATGCGTCGAATCGAGCGACAGCGCGCCAAACAGGCCAGTCAGAATCATCAGAATGTCGGCACCAATGATGCCGGCGATTAGCCCGAGACGCTCGCGCGTCTGCTCGCCGCCACCGGTTAGAGGCTTCAGCGCAACTGTGAGCAGGCCCAGCAGCAGCAATGGAGTCGTGAAGACCCAGTCGATGTAGCGAGCAAAGTAGACCATTTTGGCCGAGATGTCCGCTCCAATTCCGAGCGGCGTCAGCGCCAGCGAAGCCTTCGACACGATGATGTCGCCTTGTCCCTGAGCCATGAGCAAGTAGAGGCAAGCAGCGATCGCGCAGACGAAGAAACTCGTCACGCGGTGGTGAGTCTCTTGCATCCCGTGCCCAACGACCAAAATACCTAGCGCACCGAGCGCCATTCCAGCGGTACCGATCCAGAGCCAGGTCTCCTGGCTCGACGTCATAATTGTATCCATCTTTTCTGACTCCTCCTATTGATTTGGCCTGCTGCCGAGCAGATTCACTGCGGGCTTCGCCACTAACGCTCTGAAACCTACTAGAGCGAGCCGACTTAACACAACTTCGTTGCGCCTACTCGTCAGCGACGCCACGTAGCCTTGGCTCGATGCCCGGGCCTATCGCACACCTCGACCTGGACGCATTCTTCGCCTCGGTCGAGCTGAGCAGGCGCCCAGAACTGAAGGGGTTGCCCGTAATTGTTGCCGGCAGCGGCCCGCGCGCGGTTGTCACGACAGCTTCCTATGAGGCACGTCTCTTCGGCATCGGTTCAGCAATGCCGGCCTCAAAGGCCAAACGGCTCTGTCGTGACGCGGTCATAATCGCGCCTAACTTCGACGCCTACCGGGAGGTTTCACGGGCCGTAATGCTCGTCATCGGCAATCACATCGAGCGCTTCGAGCAGCTCGGCATTGACGAGGCGTTCCTGGATCTTGAAGGGCTCCATTCGCCGAAAGCGGCGATGCGGCGCCTTGTCGGTGACATCTACGACCAGACGGCGATGCGGGCATCGATCGGGATTGGCCCGAACCGACTGGTGGCGAAGGTCGCCTCCGACGCCGAGAAGCCAAACGGCTTTGTTGTCTTGACCGCCGACGAGGCACGGCACAGATTTGCTGGCTCGCCAGTCTCACTGGTGCCAGGGATTGGTCCGCGGACAAGCGAGCGGCTGGGGGAGATGGCGATAACGACCCTCGCTCAGTTACGCGCCGCCGACGAGGATGCCCTGATTGAGCGCTTCGGCGCCCGACAAGGGCCGGCGCTAATCGCGCTCGCTTGCTTCGAGGCGTCGGCCGAGCTAGTCACGGACCGAGAGGCCGTGAGCGAGTCACGCGAGACAACCTTCGACCGCGACATAAATTCTGGCGACGAGCTCGAGACTGAGCTGAAGCTGCTCGCAGCCGAGCTGGCCCGAGCACTCAATCAGAGCGGTCGCCGCGGCCGCACGATTCGCATCAAGGTCCGCCTGGATGACTGGACGACGGTGACGCGCGCAAGGACGATCCCAACGCTTACAAATGAGTACGGAGTGATCATTGCCGTCGCGATCGCGCTGCTGCGCGAGTACGCCCCGCAGCGCCCGGTAAGGCTCGTTGGCGTCGGCGTCGCTGGCTTTGTACCCCGCCAGCAGAGCGGCCAGCTTGAGCTGCCGCTCGGACTTCCAGCCGCTTAGAGAACCTTTGAGAGGAAGGCTTGGGTCCGCTTGTGCTGGGGACTATCCAACACCGCTGCGGGATCGCCCGACTCGACTACGACGCCGTCGTCCATGAAGACAACCGTGTCACCAACCTCTTTCGCAAAGCCGGTTTCGTGCGTGACCACAACCATCGTCATTCCGTCCGCGGCCAGCGTGCGCATTACGTCGAGCACCTCACCGACCAGCTCAGGATCGAGCGCTGAAGTCGGCTCATCAAAGAGCATCAACTTTGGCTTCATCGCGAGCGCGCGCGCTATTGCAACGCGCTGCTGCTGGCCGCCGGAGAGCTGTGCCGGATAGGCATCGAGACGGTCGCCCAGCCCAACACGATCCATCAACACCTTGGCTTCGGCCTTGGCGACATCACGCTTCGTACCGGCGACCCGAATTGGGGCTTCAATGATGTTCTGCTCGGCCGTCATGTGGCCGAACAGATTGAAGCGCTGAAACACCATCCCGATCTGTTCGCGCTCGCTGGCGACGTCGCTCTCGCGCATCTCGTGCAGCTTCTCGCCACTTTGGCGGTAGCCCACCAGATCTCCGTCGACCCAGATTCGCCCAGAGTTGATCTTCTCAAGGTGATTGATGCAGCGCAGAAAGGTCGACTTCCCAGAACCAGAAGGCCCAAGTAAGCACATCACTTCGCCCGCAGCCACCTCCAGCGTGATGCCCTTCAGAACCTCGTTTCGTCCAAAACGCTTGTGGACGGCCTCGGCTTTGACCATCGGTTCTCTCATAGTCCGTGCCTTTGCTCGGTCGTGGGAACCTCAGTGTGGCGCCAAGTGCTGAAGCTCTGCCAAATCCTCATCAGAAGCGTCGGTGGAATCGCTCGCGCGGTTCCACGGCCATAGTGGCGCTCAATGAAATACTGGCCAATCGACAGGATCGTCGTCAGCACGAGGTACCAAATGCTGGCAACGATCAGCAGCGGAATCTGCTTGTAGTTTGCGGCGTAAATCAGCTGCACGGCGTAGAGCAGCTCGGTGTACGCGAGCACGCTGACGAGCGAGGTTGTCTTCAGCATGCC
>JANRFB010000011.1:41292-45144 GCA_030725785.1 Solirubrobacteraceae bacterium | reverse complement strand
GCCACCGGCATTCTCGTCAGGCATCTCGGCGATGATCGCCTCTGTGATCAGGATGTTCTTCGCGATCGAGGCTGCGTTCTGCAGCGCCGAGCGCGTGACCATCGCTGGATCGATTACGCCGGCGGCAACGAGATCAACGATCTCGCCGGTCGCAGCGTTGAGGCCAAACCCGGCCTTTGCCTTGGCCACATCGGCGACAACAACGGAGCCTTCAAGGCCCGAGTTCTCGGCGATCTGACGCAGCGGCTCCTCGACGGCGCGGAGCACAATCTTCACTCCGGTGCGCTCGTCTTCGTCGTCACGCTTGGCAGGATCAACGTTCTTTGAGGCCTGCAGCAGTGCTACGCCGCCGCCGGGAACGATGCCCTCTTCGAGCGCCGCGCGGGTTGCCTGAAGGGCGTCCTCTACGCGGTGCTTCTTCTCCTTCATTTCGGTCTCAGTTGCGGCGCCGACCTTAACTACGGCCACACCACCTGAGAGCTTCGCGAGGCGCTCTTGCAGCTTCTCGCGATCGAAATCGGAGTCGGTGTTCTCGACCTCGGCCTTGATCTGGTTAACGCGGCCCTTGATCGCGTCGCCGTCGCCGGCTCCGTCAACGATCGTCGTCGTGTCCTTCGAAACGACGATGCGGCGTGCGTGACCGAGCTGTGAGATCTGCGTGTTCTCGAGCTTCAGCCCCATCTCCTCGGTGATTACTTCGCCACCGGTGAGAATCGCGATGTCTTCGAGCATCCGCTTGCGGCGGTCACCGAAGCCAGGGGCCTTGACTGCAACACCGGTGAAGGTGCCACGCAGCTTGTTGACAACCAGAGTTGCGAGAGCCTCGCCCTCAACGTCCTCGGCAATGATCAGCAGCGCCTTACCGGACTGCATTACCTGCTCGAGAACCGGCAGCACGTCACGGACTGAACCGATCTTCTGGTTGGCGATCAGCACGTAGGCGTCGTCCAGCACTGCCTCCATGCGGTCTTGGTCGGTGACCATGTAGGGCGAGATGTAGCCCTTATCGAACTGCATACCCTCAGTGAATTCGAGGTCCATGCCGAACGTCTGGCCTTCTTCGACGTTTACAACGCCGTCCTTGCCGACCTTCTCGATCGCGTCAGCGATTACGTCGCCGATCTCCTCGTCGCCAGCCGAAATCGTGGCCACGCGAGCGATCTGCTCCTTACCGGTGACTTCCTTCGACTGCTTGCCGATGCCGGCAACAATCTCGTCCACGGCGGCTTCAATCCCGCGCTTAAGCGCGAGCGGCTGGGCACCAGCGGTTACGTTCTTGAGGCCTTGGCGAACAATCGCCTGAGCCAGAACGGTCGCTGTCGTCGTGCCGTCTCCGGCAACGTCGTTGGTCGCTGTTGCGACTTCCTTGACGAGCTGAGCACCCTGGTTCTCAAATGGGTCCTCAACGTCAATTTCGCGAGCGATTGTGACGCCGTCGTTAGTGATCGTCGGTGCACCGAAGCGCTTGTCGATCACTACGTATCGGCCCTTCGGACCGAGCGTCACCTTGACTGCGTTAGCTACGGCGTCAACGCCGGCCTCGAGGGCCTTGCGTGCGTCCGCGTCAAACTTCAATTCCTTAGCCATTTATTCAGTTCTCCTTTAGGCCTAAGACTCGACGATGGCGAGAATGTCGCTCTCGCGTAGAACGAGGAGATCCTCGCCGTCAACCTTGATGTCGGTGCCGCCGTACTTGCTGTAAAGCACGACGTCGCCCTTGCTTACATCGAGAGGGACGCGCTTTTCGCCGTCCTCATCCCAACGACCTTCGCCAGCGGCGACGATCTCGCCCTTCTGGGGCTTCTCTTTTGCTGTTTCGGGGAGCAGCAGGCCGCTAGCGGTCGTCTCCTCCTCATCGATGGCGCGGACGATCACTCGATCGCCAAGCGGCTTCAAATTCATTTCAAATGCCTCCGGTAGTTGCGCTGTTTACGAACGTTTTAGGGCTAAAGCCCGACGCTTTTGGCACTCACAACTAGCGAGTGCCAAAGTCGCTCCGGGAGATGATAGCGCCTTAGTTCTGCGCGCCACCGATGCCGAGACGGGCATCGGTGAAGGACTGCGGGTTTTCTACGATCTGGGAGAAGCGAACGACGGTCACGATGTCCTCCATCGTCACCGGCTGGCCGTAGATCTGCTCAAGGAAGTGGATCAGATCTTCTTGGCGCCGCAGCTCGGGATTGTCGTGCTCAATATCGCGCGGCGAAAGGTCGCGAACGCGCTTCACGTCAACTTGATCGATCACTGCTTCGAAGATCTTCTCTCGCGGCGAGAACTGGTAGCCGATCGTCACCAGCACCGCTTGGTTCTTGCGGTACTTGTGGCTCTTGTCGCCAAGCCGAATCGTCGCCGTCTTGCGCCCGCGGCGAAGCTGATCGGCAAAGATCGTCGAGTAGAAGTTCAGTACCTGCATTACGCCCAAAGACTACAGAGCTAACGCGCTCGGCGCGAGGCCCGGCGTCGCTAGTAGATGAAGCCGGTCAGTACATCGGTGTCGAGGACCTTGATTCGCCCTCGCCCTTGCTCAATCGCACCGGAGTTAGCGAGCGTCGTCAGGAAGCGGCTCGCCGATTCGCGTGAGCATCCAGCTAGCTGAGCAATGTCGGCCTGGGTGATCGTCAGTTCAACACTGGCGTCGTCGCCTGCGCCCTCAAGTCGGGCCTGAGTTACAAGGTCACCGAGAACAATTGCGACACGGCTCTGCACGGTCTGGAACGACTGGCGAGTGAGCCGCTCGTTGGCGACCCTCATTCGCCGGCCAAGAGATACGACAAGCTTGCTTGCAATCGCGCCATGATCATTCATCAGGCGCCGCATGTCGCGGCCTGGAATGGCGATCAGGTCAACCTCGTCGAGCGTCTCAACAGTCGCTGAGCGAACCTCGTCGTCGAACATTGCCAGCTCGCCGAAGATGTCGCCCGGGCCGAAGTGGGTCAGCGTGATCGTGCGACCGTCTGGATGCTCGCGGATAGCGCGGGCGTGGCCGCTGCGCAAGACGTAACAGGTGTTGCTGGGGTCTCCCTCGCGGAAGATCACCTGGCCACCGGGGAAGCGACGCGTGACCACAACCTCGGCGACGCGGTGGAGATCCTCATCCCCGAGCGTTTCGAAGACAGGTACAGCTTGGAGCAGCGTGTAAGTCTCCTCGCTCATCGCGATGGAGGCTACCTATGCGCGGGGAAAAAGGTGCGGGTCGTTGCTGATGACGCCGGCAATTCCAAGCCGCTCGAACTGGGCGATCTGCTCCGCATCGTCAACGGTCCACACGTACAGCTCGCCTCCCACATCGCGGACTGCCCGCGCCAAGCGTGGGGTAACGAAGGCCCAGTGGCACATCAGCGCATCGACACGCCCCTCACGTATCGCCTGCGCCGCCATCCACGGCAGGCGAATTCGGTAGTAGATGATCGCTGCGTAGGCTGGCCAGCGGTAGAAGCGATGGTCGGTGAGGTCGCGGTGGGCGCGGGGGAAAGACCAGCCGATAGTGATTTGCGGGGCGATCTTTCTTAGCAGCGTCAGGCTCGGTTTCTCCATCGTCGAGATCAGCGAACGATCGGCAAGGCCGTGGCGGCGCAGCGCGTCAACAGTTCGTTGCTCATAGCCCTGGAGCTTCATGTCGACGTCGAGCTGAACGTGAGCAAACTGGGGTTGCGCTAGATGGGCGAGCCCCTCGTCTAGCGTCAGCGGTGTGCGCTCGCGCGCGTCCTTGAAGTCGTGCGCTAGCCGCAGCCCCCCGGTGCCGTCGAGGCGTTCGGGCAGGACGTCGAACTCAATCATGTCGACGCCGGCCGCCAGCGCTGCGTCGAAGCTGGCAGCGGTGTTGCCGTGGACCAGCGCGTCTGCGCCCTTGTG
>JANRFB010000011.1:36272-41192 GCA_030725785.1 Solirubrobacteraceae bacterium | reverse complement strand
GCGGACGAGACGATCTTCGCTGCTGACGGCCTAGCCGATCTCGTTGTATTGCCAAGCACTGCCGAGGAAGTGACCGAGGTCGTTGCCTGGTGCTACTCGCACGATGTTCCGATCACGCCGCGCGGTGGTGGCAGCGGCTGGGCCGGCGGCGCAGTACCGCTGGGCTCGGGGATCGTGCTCGGCCTGGAACGTCTGAGCGCGGTCCGCAGCTTCGAACCTCTCCAGTGGCGAATTGAGGTCGAAGCCGGCGTTACAACGGCGACTGTTCACCGCCTCGCGCTCGAAAACGGGCTCTACTTCCCGCCGGATCCCGGAGCTCCTGAGCAGTCGCTGATCGGTGGCAACGTTGCCACCAACGCAGGCGGACCGCATTGCTTCAAATACGGCGTAACCGGCGCCTGGGTGACCGGCCTTGAGGCAGTGATAGCGCCTGGCGAACTGATCCGTGTAGGTGGAGCTGCGCGCAAAGATGTGGCCGGTTACGACCTTGCGGCGTTACTGACCGGCAGCGAGGGCACGTTGGGCGTAATAACTTCGGTTTCGCTGCGCCTAATTCCGACGCCCGAACCATCGCTTCCGCTGGCTGCTTTCTACCCGAGTGTGGCCAGTGGCTGTGCGGCAATTGAGCGCGTTATGGCGGCTGGACCTGTGGCCGCGGCAATTGAGTACCTTGACCGCGCGACGCTTGAGATCACCGGCGGCGGCTTCCCTGGCGAACTTCCCGCCGGCGCCGAATTCCTTTTGATAGTTGACTGCGACAGCGGCCAGACTGACCGCGATGAGTTGCTCCGCGCTTTGGCCGAAGACGCGCTCTGCGCACCTCTAGCCCCCGACGATCCGACCATGTTGTGGCGCTGGCGTGAAGGTCTTGGAACGAGCGTCAGCAACGAGCACGGTTCGAAGATCTCCGACGACATCGCCGTTCCACTGGATCGGTTGGCAGATGCGATCGAGCAAACGATAGAGATCGGCGAGCGCCATGGCGTTGCTGCTTGCTCATTCGGTCACGCCGGCGACGGCAACCTCCACTCAACCTTCATGCTCGACCCCAATGACGAGCTGGCCCTGCGCCGCGCGATGGCTGCCGGTGATGACCTGATGGAGATGGCAATCGAGCTGGGAGGGACGATCAGCGGCGAGCACGGCGTCGGCCTCGCGAAGAATGGCTGGCTTCATAAGCAATGGGGAACCCCCGCTTCGCGCGCGCACGAAGCGATCAAGCAGGCGCTCGACCCAAAGAACCTGATGAACCCGGGCAAGAAGCTGACCTAGCCGCGCCCTGCCCCGCTACGCTTCCAACCGATGCGTCTTTTCTTCTCAGCCGCGGCTTTGGTCGCGCTCCTCGCCGTCTCCGGCTGCGCCCAGGGCGGAACGAAGTCGACCAGCTCGTCAGAGAACTACTCGGGTGACGAGAAGCTGGTCGCCAACACGATCGAAGACTTTCAAGCCAACGCCACTGCCCAGGACGGCGCGAAGATTTGCTCTACGCAGATCACGGCTCAGCTCGCGAAGCAGATCACGGCAAAGAACTCCGGGGCTAGCTGCGCGACCGCCGTCACGGCGGGAATGAAAGCGAGCGACCAAGCCGATCTCACCGTCACTGACGTGACGATTGATCCGAAGGACGAGAACAAGGCGACGGCCACGGTCAGCGCCAAGACCGGGGAAAAATCCTCGCAGAAGTACAGCTTCACGCTTGAGCGCGCCGACAAGCGCTGGCAGATCTCCAGCTTCGGCTAGCCGGCGCTGGCGTTGTGGGCGTGAGCGGTTCGCCGGTCGCGCCGCCGAGGCGTGAAAGCGCCCTCCGGGCTTGCTTTCACGGAATTCCTCGGCCGGCGCGCCGACGGACCGCTCACGGTTCGCGTGGGCGGGGAACGACCTAAGGTGGGGGTTGTTAGCCCTTGCGTTCGAGCTGGTAGGTGTTGTCGAACTCGTCGGAGAGAACGGTTACTTGGGTCTTCGTTGTGAGCGTTAGGTCGCGCTTCAATTTCCTCGAGCTGAAGGTCCAGCCGGCTGGCGGCTTCAGGCGTTTTTTCAGGCCCGGTAGCCCGCTGAGACTCAGCTTCGGGTCGACGTGCTGCGAGTAGGTCTGCATCACGTAAACGCTTCCGTCGGGGGCCGTCAGCTCGTAGACCTTGTGTTCCTTGCCGAAGGTGAAAACGCGTGAGCCGCTAGCCACGGCTGGGGTGTAAGGGGTGAGCCCCGGCACGCCGTTGGTGACCGGCACCTTGATCTGGGCGATCGTGCGCATCTTCAGGCCGCTGAACGTGCGGTACTTGCCACCGAAGCCGGGCGCGACCTTCAGGACTAGCTTCGAGAGCAGAGAGAAGCGGGGTCCGTTGAGCCTTACCGTTAGCGCGCCGAGCTCGGTCGCAAGCGCCGCCGCATTCTGCTTCTTCCACAGCGCCGGCGGGCAATCGTTGACCCCCTGCGTTCCCCAGATGTCGGCGACGAGATCGTTCGGGAAGGTCCCCTTGACGGCAAGCACTTCGCAGTAGCGGGCGTTATAGGCCTCTTTTGGGGTAGCGGCCGTTGCCACGCTCGGTGCGGCCAAAGCTGCAATTGACGCTGGACAAACGAGCGCTCTGGCGAAGTTACGTCTGCCTAGCATGGAATCGAGGCTACTCGCAGCAGGATCACTCTGTCGAGCTTCCGGCGGTCTCTGCAGCGAGAGGTTGCCGGTATGCTCGGCTCGATGGCCGTTGCAAAAGCTCAGCGCGCAAGCCGTTCAGACCCTGAGGCTCGCCGCGACCAGATGATCGATGTGGCGCTAGTCGCCTTCGCAGATCGCGGCTATCCCGGCGTCGAGCTGAAAGAAATCGCTAGCGAGGTTGGCGTCACGCCAAATCTAATCCACCACTACTTCCCGGGAGGCAAGAGC
Organism: Solirubrobacteraceae bacterium; assembly: GCA_030725785.1. GTDB lineage: Bacteria > Actinomycetota > Thermoleophilia > Solirubrobacterales > Solirubrobacteraceae > F1-60-MAGs163. Next base: position 38,311 of record JANRFB010000011.1, on the reverse strand, counting down.
GAACTGCACCTCGAGGCCGTCAAGCGGGCATGCGCCCAGCTAGCAGAGATTCACGACTCAAGTGCCGAGGCGACAGTCGGAGATAAGATGCCGACGAACATTTCGCGCTACCTCGATGAGGCGCTCGTTCCCACCGACCGCTGGAAGCTCTATACGCGCTCGCTGCGCAGCGCCGACGACGATTTGCGCGCCTACGCGATCGCTACGAGGCAAGCCGTTGTGGAGGGAATGGCCCTCAACCACCTTGGTATCGCGAACCCGCCGCCGGCCGTGCGCGCACTGTTCTTCGGCCTCTTCGGTTTTCTCGAGGACGCTGCTGAAGAGTGGCGAATCGAGAGCATCGGCGATCGGGAGAAGTTGGAGAACCTGATCATGACCGTGATCCTCGCCGGGCTCGCAGCAACCGCCGCCGAGTAGCGCGGCTGCAGGGAAATCTGGCCGGCGCTAAGCGCCGTGGTAGCTTTTCGCACCGTGAGGGATCTCTTCATATCCCTGCCCCTGTGGCTGATTGCGGTGGCACTCTTTGCCTTCTTCCTCGGCGTGACGAGCTTGGTTCGCGTCGTCGTGACGAAGCGCTGCAGCGAACAGAGCCGCGAAGGGCTGGCCGACGAAGCGACTCGCCTGCTGACAGGTTTGGCGGCAACATTTGCCTTCTTTGTCGGCTTCGCAATCACCGTCACATGGGGAGCGGTAGCTGTCGGGCAGGCTGCGGTTGAGCAGCAGTCATCGGCAATTCAGCAGATGAACTGGAGCATCAACAACATTCCCGACAAAGAAGAGTCGGCAATTCTCAGAGAGAAGCTCAAGCTCTACGCAACGACGGCGGCCTACGAGGACACTGATGATCTCGCCCGCGGTGAAACCGGCAATCTTCCGTCGGCGATCCCGCTCGACCGCTTCCAAGACGCGCTCCACACCTACGCCTTCGGTCCGAAGGCGCCCAAGGCGGAGGTCTCAAGCCTCGTCAGCGCGGCTGCCACTGTGGGCGCTACGGCGGCTGCCGTGTCGGCTGTTGCCCACCGCACTCTGCCCGACCTACTTGCGGTGCTTCTGCTTGTAACGGCGCTTCTCGTTGCTGCGGTGGTGGGAGTCTCGACGGTCAGGTCACGGCACTCGGTCCTGCTCTTGGTCTGGTGCATCATCCCGGCGTTGTCAATCACGGTCGTCATCGCTCTGGCATTTCCGTTCGCCAGCGGGATCGGCGTCGACCTAGCGCCGCTGCAGACGGTCGCGCAGCAGCTGGCGTTCCACTAGGCCAACGACTCGGGCCCCAAGCGCAACCATTCAACGCGGTTCGGGGAGTCAGCATTTTGAGTTGCTGCGATTAGGCAGCTAATTCTCACTTACGCCGGTGGAGTCCAACTGATCCGCTGTGCGAGCTTAACCACCCACGCGCGCGCGCGAGAAAGTTATCTTGACTAGCGTTCCGTCAGGCCCGGGATCCTGCATCACGATCTTCAACGTGTCGCGGTTGATCAGCCAGGCCGTCGTGATCATCGCGTCTGTCTTGCTGTCTGTGCCGATGCCGCGGAGTGTTCCGTCCGGTGCGACGACCATGCGGTAGCTGGTACTGAAGGCGCGTGTCAACTTACCGTTGTGGAGAACCGGCGGCTTATTCGCGGGAATTTTCACTGCGTTGCTGTATTCGTAGAACCCCTCGCCCAGGCTCTTCATTTCGAATTGCGTGTCTGCCGTATTGATGATGGCTGGGGCGGAGTAGCTGGACTCGAGTACCGCCCGCTCCGTTCTCTGCCAATACCCGCTCAGATCCTCATCGGCGGCGCTGATGAAGCTGGCTGGATTGCCGTCCTGCGAAGTTGATTGGGAGTCGCCACAGCCAGCGACAGCGATCACAGCTACGACAACAGCGAGCGTTGCTGCGATACGAATCTGAGTCATTGAGCAAACATACAGAAGCCGGCAGTAGCCACAGCGCCGCTCTCAAGCGGTTCGTTGGCGCCGCGGCCGAGGAGTTCCGTGAAAGCCGACCGGAGGGCGCTTTCACGCCTCGGCGCGGCGACCGGCGAACCGCTTGAGCC
>JANRFB010000011.1:34193-36172 GCA_030725785.1 Solirubrobacteraceae bacterium | reverse complement strand
GCGCTAGCCAAGCGAGCTGCCGTACTGGCGCTCGTAATACTCGCGGTAGTCACCGGAGCGGATCGGCTCCCACCACCAGGTGTTCTCTTGGTACCAAGCCACCGTTTCGGCAAGCCCTTCTTCAAAGCGAACCTTCGCTTCCCAGCCCAGCGCCTTGACCTTCTCCGAACCGAGCGAGTAGCGGCGGTCATGGCCGGGGCGGTCATCTACGTAGGTCAGCAGTGACTTGTCGGCGCCGGTCAGCGCGATGATTCGCTCGACGACTTCAAGGTTGACGCACTCGTCGGGGCCTCCGACGTTGTAAACCTCGCCGCTGGCGCCGTGGGCGAGAACGTGGCCGATGCCGGCGCAGAAGTCGCTTACGTGGAGCCAGTTGCGGACCTGCTGCCCGTCGCCATAGACCGGCAGCGGGTCGCCGTGGATCGCGTTGAGGATCATCAGCGGGATCAGCTTCTCGGGGTACTGGTAGGGGCCGTAGTTGTTTGAGCCGCGGCAGATCACCGTTTCGAGATCGAAGGTGCGGCTGTAGGACTGGACGAGCAGGTCGGCGCCGGTCTTCGTGGCGCTGTATGGCGATGACGGTTCGAGCGGGCTCTCCTCGGTGAACGAACCGGATTCGATCGATCCGTACACCTCGTCGGTTGAAACTTGGAGGTAGCGCAGTGAATGTTCGCGCGCGGCTTCGAGCAGCACGAAGGTGCCGAGCGCGTGCGTGCGGACGAATGCGTCGGGCTCGGAGATTGAGCGGTCAACGTGCGTTTCGGCGGCGAAGTTGACTACAGCGTCGACGCCGGCGATCGCGTCGGCAACTGCGGCTGGATCCTCAATCGCGCCGTGGACGAAGCGGTGTTTAACGCCTTCAAGGTTTTCCTTGCGGCCGGCGTAGGTGAGCTTGTCGAGCACCGTTACCTCGTCGCCGTGTTCGTTCACGCGGGCACGGACGAAGTTGGAGCCGATAAATCCTGCGCCACCGCAGACAAGAAGTTTCACTTAAGCACCTTGCGCCGCGCCAGCGGCCGAGTCGATTACGCCCGCTGCGGCCAGATGGCCGCGGAGCCCTTCGTGCCAGTCTGGCAGGACTATTGCCTCGTCGCCACGTTCGCTGCCGAGAACGCTGAAGGCCGGGCGCGGCGCGGGGCGGGGGAACGACTCGGTTGTGGTCGGTTCGACCTTCGCCTTCAGGCCTGCGAGCGAGATCGTTTCGCTCGCCAATTCGAACCAGCTGCAGCGTCCGCCGCCGATGGCGTGGAAGATGCCGGTTCCGTTGGCCGCAGCGCAGGCAATTAGCGCCGGCGCGAGGTGGCCGGTCCAGGTTGGGCAGCCGATCTGGTCGGTGACGACCTCGATCTGTTCGCGCTCAGCGCCGAGCCTGAGCATTGTGTCTACGAAGTTGCTGCCACCGGCGCCGAAGAGCCAGGCGGTTCGGACGATCGCGTAGTCGCCACCGGCAGCTTCGATCGCCTGTTCGCCAGCGAGCTTGCTCCGGCCGTAGGCAGACTGTGGATTAATGGGGCTCGATTCGACGTACGGCTCGGTTGCGCTTCCGTCGAAGACGTAGTCGGTTGATACCTGGACGAGGCGCACGCCGCTCGCCGCGCATGAGGCCGCGAGGTTTGCTGCGCCAGCGCCATTGATCTCAGTTGCGGCAGCTTCCTCGGCTTCGGCGCCGTCGACGTCGGTCCAGGCGGCGCAGTTGATCACGGCGTCCGGTTCGAACTGGTCGATCGCTGCGGTTACCGCTGCGGCATCGGTGATGTCGAGCTTGTCACGACCAAGCGCGAGCGTTTGATCAGAGGACTTTTCGGCGGCCGCGGCGACCGCTTGGCCGAGCATCCCGCCAGCGCCGGTGACGAGCAGCTTTGCCACCGCTAGACAACTCCGATGTCGGATCGATCTCCAACGAGGAAGCGGTAAGCCGATGGCTGCCCTTCGGAGCGGGCGATCGTCACGTCGCGGCCCAGCAGCGAGGATTCAACGCG
>JANRFB010000011.1:0-34093 GCA_030725785.1 Solirubrobacteraceae bacterium | reverse complement strand
TCGAGCACCAGCCGGTTCGCTTCGAGCATGTCTTCTAGCCGGCCGGTGTCCTTCCACCAACCCTGCACGACGTGAGGCTCAACGCGCTTGCCGTCGTCAACGAGGTACTGAATCGCGTCGGTGATTTCGAGCTCGCCGCGGGCTGACGGCTTGATTGCTCGGGCTGCGTCGTGAATTCCAGCGGTGAACATGTAAACGCCGACCAGCGCGAGGTTGGTCTTCGGCTCCGGCGGCTTTTCCTGCAGGCTGATTACGCGGTCGCCGTCGAGCTCTGCGACGCCATAGTTCTCCGGGTCGGAGACGGGGGTCAGCAGAATCAGCGCGTCGGGGCTGCTTGAGCGGAAGGCTTCTACAAGGTCGCTGATTCCGCCCTGAAGCAGGTTGTCGCCGAGGTACATCACGAATGGATCTGCGCCGAGGAACTCTTCCGCCGTGAGGACAGCGTGGGCCAGCCCGGCTGGCTCGTCCTGCTCAATGAAGGTGACGTTGACGCCGAACTGCTCGCCGCTGCCGACCATCTCGCGGATTTCGTCACCGGTCTCAGGGGCGATGATGATGCCGATCTCTTTGATCCCGGCGCTGGCCATCGCGTCGATCCCGTAAAAAAGCACCGGACGATTGGCGACAGGCACAAGCTGCTTGGCGCTGGTGAAGGTGATCGGCTGCAGGCGCGTGCCTTTACCGCCGGAGAGAATTAGGCCCTTGAGCTGTTCCATTAGCCGCAGGCTACTCGCGCGGGCGTTTAATAGACGCCGCCGAGCTTGCGGTGGTCCCAGCTAACCCGCCGCTGCTCAACAAACTGGAAGGCAACACGCTTTGCCGCCTGCCCGCGAATCATCTCTTTTACTTCGTCGCTAAGACCCTCTTCGAGCCCCGGCGTGTAGCGCGCGAAGATCTCCATCCCTAACGCCAGCACGTCGTCAACTTCGCGGTGGATTACCACCTCAGTCTCAAACATCACGCCGCGCAGCACTTGGTATTCCTCACCGGCCTCAATCTGGATTGAGGCACGCGCGTCGCGCTCAAGGTTCTTGGTCTTCTGCGACTTGGCGAAGGTCCAGGCCCATAGCTCGGCCGCGCCTTCCGGCCCAGTGTTGCGGACGACGAACCAGAGCGGCATCAGGTGCGGCCATCCACCCACGCCGTTGGTTGCGCAGATCATCGTCTTCTCCTGATCCAGAAACTCGACGACCTCCTCGTCGCTCATCCGGATTTGGTCGCGGCGGCTTGCCATCGTCGAGAAAGCTTAGGCCCGCGCGGCGGTGCGCAGCTTGCGAACGGCGCTGAGCACTGCTTTGCGCGCTGCAACCGGCTTGATCACGGCCGCGTCGCCGGCCTCTTTCAGGACTTCGCGGACAAGCCAGTCTCGGCCAGCGTAAGTCGTCTCAATTAGCACTGCGCCGTCGGCGAGCTCTTCGACGACGGTGCTCTCCTCGCGAGCCCAACGTGCGCGCTCGGGGGAGATCCAGATCAGCGCCGTGTTCGAGGCCGGCAGCTCTCCGGTCTTTGGCCAGCCCTCAACGTCGGCCGAGGGGTTTACTTCCGGCCGGCGCTTGAACTGCTTGCGGCTGACCGAGGCGTGGCGCACGCGGTCGAGGCGGAAGTGGCGTACGTCGTCGCGCTCCGGGTCGAACGAGGCGACGTACCAGCCCTCGCGCCCGTTGACGAGTGCGTAGGGCTCAACGACGCGCTCGGTGAACTCGTCCTCGTTCGGCTTGTAGTAGTCGAGCTTGAGCATCTTGCCTGCCGAGATTGCTTTTGAAACGACGCGCGCAACCTGCGAATCGTCGGCGCCGCCGTCGGCAACCTGCAGGCCTTGCTCGAGCGGGTCGGCGCCGAGCGCGGCGACGATCTTCTCGCGCGCGCTAGTCAGCGTTCCTTCCGGCATGTGGTCGCCGATCAGGTCGATCGCGGCGATCAGCGCCTTTGCTTCTACCGGCAGCAGTCGCGCTGGGCGGTCGAAGTTGTCGGCGTAAGGCTCGGGGTCAACTTCGATCGTGCCGTCGTCGGCCAGCTCGGCGTAAAGGACGTAGGAGCCACCGCCGAAGTTGACGACGTTCAGCACAGCAATGTCCTCGGCGAGCTCGTCGCGCGTAATTTGAACCTGTTCGCAGACGTCGGTTGCTTGCAGCGTTGCGCCGGCGCGGCCGGAGCTGATCAGGATCGAAGCGAGTGTTACAAGGCGCGCGAAGCGCTCGGGGCGGATCGCGACGTCGGGGCGGGTGTCGATCTCTTCGACTTCCGCGCCTTCCTCACCGTCGGCGGTCGTGCTTGGGAGAACGTCGGCCATCTCCAGCTCGCCGTCGTGGCGTTCCTGAATCAAGGCGATCCGCTCTTCAGTTTCGGCAACGAGCGCTGGTGGCCCGGCGACGCGGGCATGCTCGCCGAGGCCTAGAACGAATGAGATGACCATTCGCGATGAGGCGTAAGGGGTTGTGAAGAGCATCTCGTTTTCGCTGTCGGCTTTGCGGATCTCCCCGAAGCGGCCGAAGTGCCGCTCAACCTGCCAGGCGAGCCGCTCAGATACAAGAATCTCTGCGACGCCCTGTTCCTCGCCGAACTGCCAGTCGGCGCGCTTGGCGTAAGCGCGCGGGTCAAAGTCGTCTGGCCGTTTGAAGTCGTGCTCGGCTTTCGTTGCGTAGGCGACCTTGCCTTGGATCCGCGTTAGGCGGAAGACGCGGATCGCTTCGCGGTCGTGGCAGTAGCCGAGCAAGTAGAACTGGCTGCCACGGAAGAGCAGGTGGTAAGGGTCTACCTTGCGCGAGCCGACTTCGTCGCGGGCAATCGTGAAGTACTCGAAGGTGATCGTTTTATGGCGGAAAATTGCCGTCTCGATCTTCGCCAGCCGCCCGGAGAGCTCGTGACCACCGGCAGATGCCGTGATGCCGAGCGCCAGCGAACGCTGATCGGGCGCCTCCAGCGGGCTTGGGCGCCCCCAAGTGATCTGCTGCAGGGCGAGGCGCAGCGGCTCGGCGTAAGCGAACTCGCCGTCGAGCAGGCTAAGGGCAAACTGCAGCGCCGCAAGTTCATCGTCGGTGAACTCAATTGCGGGAAGGTGGAAGTTCTCGGGCCGCAGCGAGTAGTTCTCCTGCTCGGCGGCTCCGTCGGCGGGGCGGTCAACGGTCAGCTGAATGCCAAGCGAGTCGAGCTCGGCGCGGTCGGCGTAGAAGCGCCGCGCGAATGCGTCTTCGTTCATTCCGCTGTAGCCCTCAACGTCGCGGCGGATCTCAAGCGCTGTGACCGGGCGGCGCTCGGCCATCAGGTACGAGATCAACGAAAGCTGGCGGATCAGCTTTTCTGTGTCTTTTGCCATCAGCGGGTCACCCTATTGACCGGTCGCACCAGTCGTCAGCTGGAATCGAAGTTTCGCCGCAGTTTGCGCCCATTTTCGCTAGTAAGCCGAGCCCTGAGGGATCAGGCGGCGGCGCGACGAGGCTCGTCTGAGCTGCGTGGTCCGAAGTAGGCACCGCCGCCGATCGCGCGGTCGAAGCTTGACCACTGCGCCCCCGGGGCCAGCTCTTTTTCAATCCGGTCGAAGCTTCCGAGCCGGCCCCCAAGGTTGTCCATCATGTGGACAAGTGTCGCTTCGCGCGTCGCTGGAACGACAGGGCTGCCGTGCTCAAGTGAGCCGTGGTGGCTAAGGATGATGTGCGTGATCGCAGCCGCCAGCTCGGGCGGGAAGTCGGGAATCTGTTCGATCTGGTCACGGACAAGCGCGTAGCCGAGCGGGATCTCGCCCTGCAGCCTGCCAGCATCGGTCAGATCAATGATGCCATCGACCTCACCGTAGGCCTGTAGCTTGCCGACGTCATGGAGCAGCGCCCCGGTGACGGCGATGTCGCGGTTCACGCCGGGGAAGATCGCGCTGCTGGCGCTGACCGCTTGCGCGACCGTTAGCGAGTGTTCAAGTAGGCCGTGAGCGTATGCCTGATGGAAGTACTTCGCCGCCGGGGCGTCGCGGTAGCGCTCCCAGGTAGGGGCGTCGGGGCCGATGACTCGCTCCAGCAGCTGTTGAAGGTTTCGATCTTGAACTGTGGCCACCAGTTGGCGCAGGTCGGCCTCCATCGTTACGGCGTCACGCGGCGGGCCGTCGACGAGGTCGGCTTCGTCAAAGCTTCCTGCTTCGGGCTCGAGCAGGTCGTAGAGCTTCAGCTGCGGGCCGTACTTGGGGTTGACTTCAAAGCGGGCTCGAACACGAACGGGGGATCCCGGCTTGCAAAGTTCGAGCGCCTCGTCGTAATTGTCCCAAACCATCCCCGTGAGCGAGCCGCTGCGGTCGCCGAGTGAGAGCCGTAAGAACGAGCCGCCTGCTTTCTTGTCGCGCAGCTCTGCGCTGCGCACGAGCAGCACTTGATCTAGATCATCGCCGTCGCTGAATTCACTAAGCAGCACGTCGGCAACGGTAGGGACGGTTTCGGACGGGAGAGGGGCAATTCGCATAGGGTTGTGGTCGTACCGAGGGAGAGGTAACTGACAGATGCAACAGACAGCAATCATTACGGGCGGAACTGGTGGCCTTGGCGCCGCCGTTGTAGCCCGCTTTATCGCTGGCGGCTGGCGAGTAATCGTTCCTTGGGTCGACGAGGCTGAACTTGAGCGCGTAGAGCGAAGCGATGATCTGGTTTTGGTTCAGGCCGACCTCTTCGACGAGAATGCCGTTGCCGGATTGACCGCTGAGGCCGGCCCTGACCTGCGCGCCGTTGTGAATCTCGTTGGTGGCTTCGCGGCCGGCGGCCGCTTACACGAAACGAACGTCTCTGAGCTTGAGGCTCAGCTGCGGATCAACCTGACCCCGGCATGGCTCGTTTCGGCTGCAGGGATCCCAGCGATGCTGGCGGCAGGTGAGGGGGCGATCGTCTGCGTCTCTTCACGCACGGCACTCGAGCCGTTCTCGGGTGGAGCTGCCTACGCAACGGCCAAGCGTGCGGTGCTCGGGCTTGTCGATGCGCTCCACGTTGAGTACCACGATGACGGCATTCGCACTAACGCTGTACTTCCCTCAACGATTGACACGCCAGGAAACCGCGCTGCAATGCCTGATGCCGACCCAGCCGATTGGGTGACAGCGGCACAGATAGGTGCCACAATCTTTGACCTCTGCGGTTCAGATTTTGCCGCAACAAGCGGTGCCCATATCCCTGTTTACGGAAAGGCCTAACGAATGCCACTGCGTCGACGTTCCCGCGACACTGCACCAACTGCCACTGCTGCCGGCGTCTCAGCTCCTGCTGCGACGACAACACCAGCCGCTGTCGGCGCACTTGGCGAACTGCGCGCCGGCGTTGACCTCGGCGGCACAAAGATCCTCGTCGTCGTCGTTGACGGCAACAACAAGATTCTCGCTCGCTCGCGCGCTGCGACCCCGCACGAAGGGGGCCCGCAGGCCGTCGCTGACCAGATCGCCGACAACATCGACGACGCGCTCGGCCAGGCCGGCGCCGATGCAAAGCACCTGAAGGGGATTGGCGTAGGTTCGCCGGGCTCGGTCGACCAGGCCGCCGGCACCGTTGCCAACGCCAGCAACCTGCCCGATTGGATCGAACCGTTCCCGCTCGGTGGCGTGCTCTCTCAGCGCTTTGGCAATCTGCCGGTGCGCCTTGGCAACGACGTCAGCGTTGCCGTCAACGCGGAGTACAAGCTCGGCGCCGGTCGGCCATATGACTCGCTGCTTGGTGTTTGGTGGGGAACCGGTGTCGGTGGTGGCCTGATTATCGACCGCCGCCAGTGGGACGGGCGCGGCTACGCAGGTGAATTTGGTCACATGGTGATCGAACTTGGCGGCGCGAAGTGTGGCTGCGGCAACCGCGGCTGCGTCGAGGCTTACGCCGGACGCCGCGACATGGAGGCCTGGGTTCGCAAGCAGCGCAAGAAGGGCAAGAAGACCGACCTCGTCAAGATCATGAAGCACCGTGAGCGCGAGTCGTTCACGAGCGGCATCTGGGCGAAGGGAATTCGCAACGACGACAAGCTCGCCGCCAAGGCAGTCGATCGCGCGATCGCAGCGATCGCCGCTGGAATTGGATCCACCGTCAACCTGCTCGACGTTCCTGCGGTTGTGATCGGTGGCGGTATGGGCGAGCGCTTCTTCAGCGACCGCCAGGCTCAGTTCGAGAGTGAGACCGCCAAGCACCTATTTCGCAAGGAGGCCCCCCCGGCGCTGCTGGCGACAGAGCTCGGCGATGACGGCGGCGCTCTCGGCGCGGCCCTGCTGGCGCTCGCTGGATCGAACTAAACACCGGCTAGAACAGCGCTTGCGAGCCTTTATGAGCGCCGCCGACTGTGCTAAGAAATAGACGATGACCGACGCTCAAACGGTGCTTCAGAATGATTCATCCGAGTTGCCTCGGCAGGAGCTGCTGAAGGCTTCTCCACCGATGTTCGGTACTCCGTGGCTCGATCGCTTCACGCGAGTTCACGTTGCCGTCGTGCCGGTTGTCTTCATCCCCGTGATCGTCGCCTTCGCAATTCTCGGCCTGCGCGAGATCGTCTTCTGGCAGGGGCTCCTCTGGGCGGCAGGAGGCTACGCGATTTGGACGCTGACCGAGTACTGGCTCCACCGCGTCGTCTTCCACTTCGAGCCCGACCACCCGCTCGGCGCGAGGCTCCATTGGATGATCCACGGCGTCCATCACGACCATCCCAACGACCCGATGCGGCTCGTGATGCCGCCATCGGCCTCGATTCCGCTCGGGCTGATTTTCATCGCCGCATTTCAGCTGCTGCTGCCCTTCCCGCAGGCATGCATGCTCAGCGCCGGTTTCTTCACCGGCTACCTCACCTACGACATGACGCACTACTACCTGCACCACCGTCGGCCAACGACGGCCGTCGGCCGCAAGCTGCGCGAGCTTCACATGCGCCACCACTTTCAAGACCACGATCGCGGCTATGGCGTTAGCGCGCCTTACTGGGACAAGGTCTTCGGCACGGCGCAGAAGTCGCGCAGCGAAGACTGATCTGCGCGTCGCTAGGAGCGGCTGTTAGCCAACTGGCGCGCACGGACCCCACTTTGCTGTAACGTCGCGGCGGTCGTCGTTGGGGCGGCAATCTGTTTTAGCTACGGGGGAGAGTTAGATGAAGCGTTTTCTAGTTGGTGCTTGTTGTGCGGTTAGTGCGATCGCAATTCTTCCGGCCGCTGCTTCGGCCCGAACCGACTTTGCCGGGCAGGCATTCCAAGTGCTCGCACCGGGCGCCGACGGTAACCTGCCACTAACGCCCAACTCGACCGATCAAGCTGAGCTTTACGACTCCTTGACGCCTCTGCGCGGCAACGTCACGGCCACCGATCTCAAGACCAAGTTCCTGTCAGAGAAGTTCGGCCCTGCCGGCAAGGTCGTTAAGACCGAGAGCACCGGCCGCAAGGGTCTCAAGATCGTCCGCACCGCCGATGGAATTCCTCACATCACGGGCAAGACTCGCTGCGACGTCACATTCGGCATGGGCTATGTAGCTGCCAAGGACCGCGGCCTGCTTCTTGGACTCGGCCTCGGGCCAGCGTTCGCTGCCACGCTCGACATCCCAGGCATCAACGCCTTTGGACTTGTTACTTCAGGCCGCACCTTCACTCCAAGCGCTGCAGCGAAGAAGTTTGTCGCCGATCAGGCCAAGCTGATGACCAAGTACGGCAAAGAAGGCAAGGAAGTGCTCGCCGATCTGAAGTGCTGGGCTGACGGTGTAAACGCCTTCAACCTGCGCGAGCGCGCCGCGGCCGACCGCATGCCGCGCGTTGGGTTGACCGAAGCGATTGCTGCTTACGCCTTCATCGGCTCGATCTTCGGCAACGGTGGTGGCGGTGGGGTCGACAGCTCGATCTTCCTGAATCAGCTGCAGACCAAGTTTGGCCCAGAAGTTGGCAAGCGCATCTACCGCGAGGTGAGCCAGACGAACGAGGCTGAAGCAACAACCTCGATTCCGAAGGCCTTCCCTTACAACCTAGTTCCGACCGGCGCCACTCCAGGTTCGCCGCTCGTTGATCCGGGTTCGGTTGGTGCATCGGCAGCTGCGACGCTCGCAGCAACCACCTCTAGCCACCGGATCGCATCTAACGCGCTCCTAGCAGGGCCGAAGAAGTCGGCAAGCGGTAACTCGCTCGCCGTGATGGGCCCGCAGCTGGGCTACTACTACCCCGAGATCGTGATGCAGGTTGATATCCACGGAGGCGGCCTCGATTCTGCTGGCGCCGCGCCTCCGACGATGCCATACGTGCTGCTCGGCCGTGGCAAGGATTACGCCTGGTCGCTGACCAGCGCAAGCAACGACAACACCGACGTCTTCCTCGAGCAGCTCTGTGAGCCTGGCGGAGGAACGGCCACTCGGACATCGACTCATTACACCTACAAGGGCAAGTGCATAGCGATGAAGCGTTTCGACGCTGGCCTGCTTGGTGCAAGCGCGACCGAGCCTGCACGTCAATTGGTCTTCAACGAGACGGTTCACGGGCCGGTCGGTGGAACGGTCACGGTCGGCGGCAAGCCGTACGCGATCTCAACGATGCGCGCAACACGTGGCCGCGAACCGGTCTCGGCGCTCTTCTTCAAGCACATGAATGAGAACAAGGTGAAGTCGCCTAAGTCATTCTTCAAGGTCGCAAATGAGCTTGAGACGACGTTCAACATTCACTACAGCGAGCGCAAGCACATTGCTTTCTTCTCCTCCGGCCGGCTTCCTGTCCGCGCCAAGGGGACCGACCCAAGCCTCGCAACGCTTGGTACCGGTGCTTACGACTGGAAGGGCTTCCTGACCCGCGATCAGCATCCACACCAGGCCGATCCGCCGTCCGGATACATCCTCAACTGGAACAACAAGCCTGCTCCGATGTGGGGCGCGGCCGACGGTACCTACGGTTGGGGATCGGCGCAGCGGGTTGAGCTGTTCACCGGCTTCCCGGCTAAGTCGAAGTTGGAGAACGTTGTTGGCGTCATGAACGGCGCCGCGACGCGCGATCTGCGTGCGGCTATGAACTGGCCGCTGATTAGGCGGATGCTCGACAAGACGCCAGCGCCAAACGCGTTGGCTGGTCAAGCTGCTGCTCAAGTAGACGCCTGGCTGGCCAGCGGGTCGGATCGCCTCGATAAGACTGGCAATGGCGAGATCACCGCGCCAGGGGCTGCAGTGCTAGATAAGGCCTTCCCTGGCATCTCTCGCGCCGTGATGGAAGGCAAGCTCGGTCGCGACATGACCGACGCTCTGCGCAATCAGATGAACTACTCGAACAACCCAGGCCCGGGTGGCTCGTCGTTTGGAAGCGGCTGGTACTCGTACGTCGACAAGGTCCTCAGGCAGGCACTTGGTGACAAAGTCAAGGCTCCGTGGGCCGATAAGTTCTGCGGCGACGGCACAGCCGAGAGCTGCTCGCAGGCCCTATGGGCTGCTATCTCAGCTACCGCTGAAGGCCTTGCGGCTGAGACAGGCCGAGTAGATCCGGCAACTTGGCATGCCAGCGCAACGGCTGAGCGGATTAGGTTTGCACCGGGTCTGCTGACAGGTACGACGATGCGCTGGACCAACCGGCCAACGTTCCAGCAGGCGATTGAGTTCAACGGCCACCGCTAAAGCCGAGGCCAACTAATTGCTACACGCGGGCCGCTCAATTGAGCGGCCCGCTTTAGTTGGTAATCCGCTTCGGCCGCTAACCTGAAGCGTCGTGTCGACGACCGAACGCAATCGCGACGGCGCCGACCAGCGCCTCGAGCGCAACGTGATGATTGCGCTGCTGGTGGCGCTGACCGCCGCTGTCATCGTCGGCTACATCATCTACGAGCCGCGGGCGACCTTTGACACGCTCTGGTCGCTGAACTGGTCGCGCGATATCTGGCAAGGGGGACTGCCGAACTTCGAGGCCTATCGAGTACCGACACAGCACCCGTTGCTGCTGGCGATTGGGCTTCTTGTCCAGCCGGCCGGTGACTACGCGGCATCGTTAATGGTCGCCTGGTCGCTGATCGGCTACATCGCGCTGCTGATGGCCGTCTACCGCCTCGGCGCGATGGCTGCCGGCGTCCTTGGTGGCCTTGTGGCGTTCGGCCTGCTCGTCACTAGGCTGCAGGTTGCCTACATGGCAGGGGTCGGCTTCCTCGATCCGCCTTACGCTGCGCTGGTCTGCTGGGCAGCGGTACTTGAGGCTCGAAAGACTCGCCGCGGCTGGCCAGTCTGGGTGCTGCTCACGATGGCTGGCCTGCTTCGCCCGGAGGCCTGGCTGTTGGCCGGGCTTTACGCGCTTTGGATCGGTTACCCGCTCGGCTGGTGGGGTCGGATTCGTGCCCTCTGCTACGCCGCGATTGCGCCGCTGATCTGGCTCATCGTCGACTTTATCGTCACCGGCAACCCGCTCTTCTCGATGACGATGACCAGCAGCGCGGCAGAAGCGTTGGGCCGCAGTCGCCCGCTCGACACGCTCCCTTATTACACGCTCTACTGGACCAACGCGATGTTGAAGCTGCCGGTTTCGATTATCGCTGCGTTAGGCGTTATTGCAGCAATTCAGCAGCGCCGCAAGCAGCTGATAATGCCCGCGATCATGGTTGCGACGACTTGGTTCTCATACCTAGTGATCGCCAGCGGCGGCCTGGCAAACGTTTGGCGCTATGTGTTGGTGGCGGCGATCGGCCTGATTGTGTTCGCGGCCTTCGCGATCTCGGGCTGGACAACGCTCGAGCGCGGCAGCAAGCTGCGCCGCTGGTGGGCGGTAGGCGCTGTGCTGCTGGTCGCCGCCGGGGTTGCCTGGACTGCGACTCACCTGAACCTCAAACGCGTCGACGAGGAGGTTAAGCGCCGCCGCGCGCTCCATGACCAGTTCGTTGAGGTGATGACTGCTCCGGCGGTTCTGCGGGCTCGGCGCTGCGGCCCCGTGAGCGTTCCCACGCAGAAGCTGTTGGCCGAAGCGAAGTGGGATTTCGAGCTCGATACTGGCGATCCGTTCCCTGGTTCCAACCCTTCGGTTCCGGAGATAATTGCTCGCTCCGACAAGACGATCCCGGTTCAAACGGAGGGTGTCGCGATCGTCATCAATCCCGGCTATGAGGTTCGTCCCGATATGAATATCAACGAGTACGCGGTTGACAACGGTTGGGCTGAGGTCCAAATTCCGCCGCCCGGTTTCGAATACCTAGCGGGCAGCGAGTTCTTCCTCGCCTACGGTCGCTGCGCGCCCGGGCGCCCGTAGCCTGCCCCGCAAGGCTGGCTAGCGCGGAAGCGTCAGCGAAGCGCCGCGTGTACCGGCCAGTTTCGCCGTCAACTTTGAGCGCTTCTTCGGCATCGCTGCCTTCAGGCGCACGGTTCCATCACGGCCACTCCAGCCGCGCGCCGACCCAAGCTGCACCGCGGCATGGGGGATTGGCTGACCAGCGCCAGCGGTTACCGTCACGACGATCGCTTTGCGGCCATCGGCGCGCGCGCTCAGCTTCAGCGCTGGCGGCTTGACAGGAACGAAGCTCATCATCGTCGGCTGGAAGTAGCTGGCCGGCGGCGTGTCTGTTACCGGCATGATCTGCCACTGCAGCAGCCCGCCGCCGGCGGGAACGATGTCGAGCCCTTCGCTCTCGCCCGATAGAAGATGCTCCGCTTCAAGTGTCACGGTTCCGTTTGCGGGGTTGATCGAGTTGATCTGGAACCTTCCCGACAGCTCGCCGGCGACCAGAAGCTTGCCGCGCCAGAAGACCGCGCCCGTAACCCCACCGAGGCCCTTCAGCGCGCCCTTCAGTGTTCGGGCAGGTTTGATTGCGGCGCCGCTAGGGGCAGCGTTCGTAGCCTTGATGTCGGAGGTGCGAAAAGCCAGCAGGTCATCCCCAGAAGAAGTCCAGGCATACTTGCCGTCGGGCGAAACTTCGACCCACATCGCTTTTGCGATTGCGCTTGGGTCGAGTTTCACGTAGTAACGCCAGTTCAGGCTCTTCGGGTCGGCGACGCCGATTGATCCCGTCTTGCACGTATTGCCGCCGGCGCCGGGGTAGTAGCACTCGAGGGGCAGCAGGAAGCGGCCACCCTCTGCTTGATCAAACGACCCGTCGCCGATGTGGTTGTAGCGTTCAGCTTCCTTTACTGTCGCTGGTATCTCGCTGCTGTTGCCCGCCACCTGCGTTAGCTTCGAGCTTGTGCGGTAGGCGCCTTCGGAGGGGCCGGTGAAGAGCAGTGACGGATCGGCAGAGCCTGTGATGCTGCTGATTCCCTGCCAGTAGGTGAAACTGATCGTGGTCGCAGCCTTGAGCTTCCAGATGCCGGGGTCGCTTGCGCTCGGAGCGGCCGAAGCGGCGACGGGGAAGGCGGCAAAAATCGCAGCGGCTGTTATCAGAGCGGTGAGGTTTGAAGATCGTTGTGAGGTGCGCATTGGCGCAACATACCGATGTAGCGCGACTGCTGCGGAGATTCGTCTAGATGACCGGCAGCACTGAGCGCAGGTCGCTTCCGCGCTGCTCGTTGAAGCCGGCGGGGATGCCGCTACGAAGCAAGAAGCGCGGGTTCGCCTGCGTTAGCCGCCAAGCCTGCAGCGACGAGGCACCGGCTTTCAGCGTCAGCGCGAAGCCGAGCGCAGCGGTATGGTCACGCGTGCCCGGGTGGGCGTCAGAGGCGATCGTGAAGGCATGGCCGCTACGCAGCAGGCCGACGGCGGCCTCTTGTGCTTCGAGGCCGTTGTTGCCAAGCAGCGAGCAGACATTGATCTGCAGCAGTGCGCCTTCGGCGACAATGCCACGCAGTAGCTGCCAGCCGCCGTCGCTGAAGAGGCCGCGGGCGCGTTCGGGGTGGGCGATAACGAGGCCATAGCCGCGAGCCATCAGCTGGCGGCAATCGTCGGCGTAGCGCTGGTCTACGCCGGCGAATGGGACTTCAAAAAGCAGCCAGCGGGCGCCAGCGGGCCCGTTTGCGACCAGCTCCAGTTGCGCGTCCGTCAGTGAGTTTGGATCGGACGGGTGGAGTTCACCGCCAGCGTGAATTCGCAGCGGAATCTCGCGCTGTTCGAGCTCCGAGCTGAGCGCGCCAAGGCGGTCTTCGATCTCTTCTGGCTCAAACGGGAAACGTGGATTGCCAACGTGCGGCGTTGCGATCAGCTCGCGAACACCCTCGTCAACGAGCCTGCGCGCGTAGTCGACGCTCTCTTCAAGGTCGCGCGCGCCATCATCGACGGCGGGCAGAATGTGGCAGTGGATATCTACGTATGACATTTTGTGGTCTGTAACGAGCCTAGGACCACTTCGCCACTTTGTTGCCACTACCGCTGCGCCTTCACGAGATTTTTACTGTCCCGATCCCTCCGGCCAGCTGTCGACGAAGAGGTCGAGCGCGAGCTGCGAATCATCGTCGGCGTAGCTGCTGAGGTCGGTGATCCCTGCCTGCGCGAGCGCCTCGTCATCGATGAACGCATTGCCTGTGCATTCGGCCGGCTCGCGGATCAGAATCTCTCGCGCGGCGTCGGCCACTATCTGCGGCGTGCGCGCCTTCGCCATCGCCTCATCGCCGCCGAGCAGGTTCTGAACTGCGGCCGTGGCGATCAGAGTGCGCGGCCACAGGCAGTTGGCGGCAACGCCGTTCTCCAATTCATCGGCGGCGAGACCGAGCGTCAGGATCGACATTCCATACTTCGCGACGGTGTAAGGGCCGTGGCCCTTCAGCCACTTTGGGTCGGTTGATAGCGGTGGGCTCAGCGTCAGCACATGGGCGTGATCGGATTGGCGCAGGTGCGGCAGGCAGGCCTGCGTAACTACCAGCGTGCCGCGGACGTTGATGTCGGCCATTAGGTCGTAGCGCTTCGGCGGCAGCTCACCGATCGGACGCAGGTCGATTGCCGAGGCGTTGTTGACGCAGATGTCGATCCCGCCGAACTCTTCGACCGTCTTCGCCACCGCGTCAGCAACCTGATCTTCGAAGCGAATGTCGCCGAGGATCGCCAGCGCCTTGCCGCCGGCGGCGTTGATCTCATCGGCGGCGGTGTGGATCGTTCCCGGCAGCTTCGGGTTTGGCTCGTCGGTCTTGGCCATGATCGCGACGTTGGCGCCCTCCTGCGCTAGGCGGACTGCGATTGCCAGCCCAATCCCGCGGCTGCCACCTGACATAAAAACGGTCCGTCCCTCAAATGCACCCACGCTGATCTCCCTCGTTATCGCCTCCGAGCGAAGGCTGCGAGAAGGCTACCGACTTGGCTTGAAGCGGCGCAGTCGCAGCGCGTTGGCGACGACGCTCACGCTCGAGAGAGCCATCGCCAGCCCCGCGATCATCGGGTCGAGGAGTCCTGCGGCGGCGAGCGGTATCGCGGCAACGTTGTAGCCGAACGCCCAGCCGAGGTTTTGCTTGATTGTGCGAAGCGTCGCGCGGCTGAGCGAGATCGCGTCGGGCGCGCGACGAAGGTCGCCGCTGACGATCGTCAGGTCTGAAGCCTCGATCGCCACGTCGGTTCCAGTCCCCATCGCGATGCCCAGGTCGGCCAGAGCGAGCGCCGGGGCGTCGTTGACGCCGTCGCCGGCCATCGCCACGACGGCGCCTTCTGCCTGAAGTCTTTCGACCTCCTCGGCCTTCTCGGCGGGGAGAACCTCGGCGACCACGTCTGAGATACCCACCTGCAAGGCGACGGCGGCGGCGGCGCGCTGGTTGTCACCGGTGAGGAGGATCGGCCTGAGCCCGAGGGCTCGGAGCCTAGTGATCGCCTCCTCGGCGCCGGGCTTGACCGTGTCGGAAACAGCCAGCACCGCGACCGCCACGCCATCGACGGCCGCGGCGACGGCTGTCTGTCCGTAGGCCTGCGCTTCGTCCATCGCTGCTGCAAGCTCGGGGGGAAGCAAGATGCCAGTCGACTCAAGCAGCGCAGGGCGCCCGACGACCACGGCGCGGCCTTCGACGGTTCCCTGCACTCCGAGGCCTTCGTGGTTCTCGAACTCGGCAACGGCCGGAAGCTGCGCCTCCTGGCGGCTTGCGGCCTCGGCGGCGATCGTGCGTGCGACCGGGTGTTCGGACGCCGCCTCAAGCGCCCCGATTAGTCTCCACGCGCTCGCCTCGTCAATGGCTGAGGTCGTCGTCATTCCCGCGGGTTGAAGCTTTCCGGTCGTGACCGTGCCTGTCTTGTCGAGGACGATCGTGTCTACGCGCCTTGTTGATTCGAGAACCTCGGGGCCCCGGATGATCATCCCCAGCTGCGCGCCGCGCCCGGTTCCCACCATCAGGGCGGTGGGCGTCGCAAGCCCTAGTGCGCAAGGGCAAGCAATGATCAGGACCGCCACGGCGGCGGTGAAGGCCGAGGAAGCGTTGCCATCGACGATGAGCCAGGCGGCGAGCGTGAGGAGCGCGATGACGATCACGACCGGGACAAAGATCGCCGAGATCCGGTCGGCGAGCCTTTGGACCGGCGCCTTACCCGTCTGAGCCGCCTCGACGAGCCGCGCGATCTGGGCGACCTCGGTGTCGGCTCCGATCCGCGTCGCCTGCACGACGAGCCGACCCGAGAGATTCACCGTGGCGCCGGCCACGTGGTCGCCAGGGCCTGCGGTGACAGGCAGCGACTCGCCGGTGAGCATGCTCTCATCGATGCTGGAGCGGCCGTCCTCGACCGTCCCGTCGGTGGCGATCTTCTCGCCTGGGCGCACAACGAAGCGGTCGTCAACCTGAAGCTCCTCAGCGGGGATCAGGCGCTCACGCCCGTCGGCGTCGATCAGTGTCGCCTCGCGCGCGCCGAGCTCGAGGAGCGCTTTGAGGGCCGATCCGGCCCGCCTCTTGGCTCTCGCCTCAAGGAAGCGCCCGCCCAGAACGAAGGTCGTCACGACCGCGGCGGTCTCGAAGTAGAGGTCCGCGCCGCCGTCAAGGACGGCGACAACCGACCAGATCAGGGCGGCGAGCGTCCCGATCGAGATCAGCGTGTCCATGTTGGCGTGGCGGTGACGCGCCGCCTTGAGCGCCGTCGCGTGGAAGGTCCACCCGCCCCACAGGACGACGGGGATCGTGAGCGCCATGACGACCCACTCCCAGCCGGAGAAGTGGAGCGCCATTATCGCCGAGATCAGCGCGATCGGGACACTAAGCGCGGCGCTTACGGCGAGCCGGAGCCCGAGGTTCGGCTCGGAGTGGCCGATGTGGTTGTGGCCAGCTTGATCTTCGTCATTGGCGTGGCCCTGCTGAGGGGCCGGCATCGCGACCGCGTAGCCGGCGCGCTCAACGGCTTGCGCCAACGATTCCATCGTCGTCGCTTCGGGATCGAAGTCGACCGCAGCCTTGCCGGTCGCGAAGTTGACGGTCGCCACGCTCACTCCGTCGGTCTCGCCAAGCTTCTTCTCAACCAGCGCTGCGCACGAGGCGCAGCTCATGCCCTCGACCGGGAGGTCGATGTGCTCGATTTCTCGCTCGACTGCAGCTTCCACTGCTTACTACGGTAGTCCAGTGGTCACCTTCAGACGCTGACGGGAGCGATGCCCGGGACCATGCGGCGGCGCTTCCCCAAGGCGCCCGTCGTTACTCTCGGCGCTGTGGCCAGGCCTGACGAGCGGATCGTGATTGCCTGCTGCCTGCTGATAGGGGCAGCGACTGTCCTGCTCGCCCCGGCGCTCGGCTATGACGCTTGGGCTTGGATGGTTTGGGCGCGCGAGCTAACCGAGCTCTCGCTCGACACGACCGGCGGCCCGTCTTGGAAGCCTCTGCCGGTGCTAGTCAGCGCGCCATTTGCCTGGATCGACGGGCTGGCGCCGTTTCTGTGGCTGGCGCTGGTTCGCGGCGCTGCGCTATACGCAATCTGGCTCGCCGGTCGCTGCGCTGCCCGTCTCGCGGGCACTCCCGCCGCGGCCGCAGCGTTCGTCGTCGCCGCCTTCGGACTGCTCGTCAGCACCGACCTTCCACGGACGGCGCTCTATGGATCGTCGGAACCGCTGCTCGTCGCGTTCGTGCTCGGCGCAGTGCTGCTGCATCTGCGCGATCGCCGGCTGACGGCGCTATCGCTCTTGGCACTCGCGGGGCTGATTCGCCCCGAGCTTTGGTTGGTGACGCTGATCTACGGCCTCTGGTGCGCGCACCACCTCGGCCGTCGGCGTGGCCTGATTGCGGCGCTGGTGGTTGTGCCTCCGCTGGTCTGGGTGATCTTCGATTGGGCTGGCTCCGGGGGCTTAGCGCAGGGCGCAGCTACAGCGCAGGGGCAGACTCCGACGAGCGCTGCGCGCGAGGCGATACCGGCGCTGGAGGTGTTCAGCCGACTTGGCGACTCGGTGATCGCGCCTGTCTTGGTGCTCGCTCTGGCCGCTCTCGTCTTTGCCTGGCGCCGGCGCAACCGCGAAGTGCTCTTGCTGGCCCTGCTCGTCATCGGCTGGGTTGCCGTTGTCGCAGTGATGGCGCAGCTCGGCTTCACCGGCGCGCGCCGCTACCTTGCCGGTCCGGCGGCGCTGAGCTGCGTTCTCGCGGGCGTAGGAGCAGGCTGGCTGATCGCTGCCGCTTCGGCGCGAACTGTCAAGTACGCCGCGACCGCTGCGATCGCGCTGCTCTTTCTCGGTTTTGGCATCTTCGTTCTTCGTACCGATGCTCGGCTACTAAGCGTTGCCCGCCTCGACGCTGAGCAGTCCGACCAACTGAGCGGCGCGATCAGCGCCGTCGGTGGGCGTGATGCGATCGTCGCGGTCGGCAAGCCGGCGATCAACCCCTACGAGCAGACGGGGCTGGCGTGGAAGCTAGATCTTCCGTTACGCGATGTGCAGGGAACCTGGAATTCGACCCAGTCGCAGCCGAATTGGCAGCCGCCGGCAATCGTCTTCGTTGCGCCGGCCCGCGTTGCCGGGCCAAAGCCGGCGTTCGCGCCAGAGCAAAAGCTGAAAAAACTCAGTAGTTACGGACGCTGGGAAGTATTTCGCGCCTACCGCTAGGGGAGGAACCCGCGCTCGCAGCGCGAACTTCTCCGCCATGGGAAAAGTATCCAGCTTCATTCTGCCCGGCCTCTTTGTGCTCGCGTGGATCTTTGCGCTTGCCGGTTCAACTCCTCCCGGCTACGTCTCCGGTGAGCTGACCGACGTCACCTACCTGCGCTGGATGCTTTACATGGCCGGCTGGGTATTCCTCGCCTCATCGTTTATGCACACCATCTTCGCCAAGAAGATGGCCGAATCGATCGGCTGGGTCACGAACGGCTTCCAGTATGAGATCGGTTTCGTTTCACTTGGACTCGGCCTCGGCAGCATCTACGCCAGCCAGCACGGCAAGGAGGCTTGGATCGCGATCTCGCTTCCGATCTTCACCTTCCTGCTGCTCGCAGGCATCAACCACGTTGTCGAGATCATTCGCGACAAGAACTACGCGCCGAACAACACGATGATCTTGATCTGGGATTTCGGCATGCCGATCTCGATCGCCGCGCTGCTCATTTCGTCAAACACGATTTAGCGCAGCGCATAAGATGCGCGAATGAAGATCCGCGCAGCAGTTCTGGAAGAGTTCGGCAAGCCGCTTGTGGTTCGCGAGGTGGACCTCGCTGAGCCGAAGGCCGGCGAGGTGCTCGTGAGGCTCGTCGCCTGTGGCGTCTGCCACACCGACCTCTACACGGCCTCGGGCGTTGACCCTTCCGGCTACGCGCCGACCGTGCTCGGCCACGAGGGCGCCGGCGTTGTTGAGGCGATCGGTGAGGGTGTCAGCTCTGTTGCGGTCGGCGACCACGTTGTGACGCTCTTTTCGCCGCAGTGCCGCGAGTGCATCCACTGCCTCGATCCGCGCACCAACCTCTGCCTTGCGATCCGCGAGCAGCAGGGCGAGGGCTACCTCCCCGACGGCACTACTCGCCTTTCGCTCGATGGTGAGCCGCTGCGCCACTTCATGGGAACCTCGACCTTCGCTGAGTACACGGTGATGCCGGAGATCGCCTTGGCGAACATCTCGAAAGAGGCGCCGCTCGACCACGCCTGCCTTTTCGCCTGCGGCCTTTCGACCGGCCTTGGCGCGGCGATCTATACGGCGAAGGTTGAGCCGGGCACGACCTGCGTTGTATTCGGCGCCGGAATGGTCGGCCTTGGCGCCGTCGCAGGCGCGCGGCTTCAGGGAGCGGAGCGGATCATCTGCGTCGACCTCTCCGACGAGCGGCTTGAGCTGGCCCGCGGGCAGGGCGCGACCGACACTTGGACGGCAGGCCCCGACACGGTTGAACGGATTCTTGAAGAGACCGGCGGCTTCGGCGCCGACTACACCTTCGAAGCGACCGGCCTCGTTTCGGTTATGCAGCAGGCGGTCGAATCTGCGCGGATGGGCTGGGGGCTCTGCACCGTTGCCGGTGTTGCCGGCAAAGGCGAGACGCTCGACATCATTCCGCGCTGGCTGATTACCGGCCGCCGCGTCTGTGGTTCATCGTTCGGCGGCGTTAAGGGTCGCGACCAGGTACCGCAGCTGATCGATCGCTACCTCGAAGGTGAGATCGACGTTGACCCGTTCATCTCGCACAGCCTCAGCCTCGACGAAGTCAACCGCGGCTTTGAGCTGATGGAAGCTCAGGACGGGATCCGCAGCGTGATCGCCTTCAGCTAAAGAGCTGGGCGCGCATCGCGGCAACGATCTCTTCCGGCTTGTCTTCCTGAAGGAAGTGGCCTGCGTTCTCGATCCTGACCTGCTCTTCTGCGGTCGGGATCAGCTCGGTGAAGCGCTCGCCCGACTTCGGGTAAGGGAAGACGGGGTCCTGGTCGGCGAAGGCGACTAGGACCGGCTTCTCCCAAACGGCGAGTGCGTCGTGGACGGCCATCATCTCGGTGACGCCTTCCTCATCGTTGTTGATCGGCACAAGTAGCGGGAATTGATGCGCACCGGCCTTGCTTTCAACCGTCGGGAACGGAGCCTCGTAGGCGGCGATAATTTCGGGGCTGAGCTCGCTTGTAGTTGAGTTGTCGATGATCATGCCGACCGGCATATCGGTCGTCTTCTCCGCGAACTCGCGCCAAATCATGAAGCCCTTGCTGACACGGCCGGTGAATAGCCCTGTGTTCATGATCAGCAGTCGGCCAACTTGGTCGGCGTGCTCAACCGCCCAGCGCAGGCCGATCGCGCCGCCCCAGTCCTGAACGACGACGGTTACATCCTCAAGCCCGTCGATCTGATCGAGGTGGGCATTCATGCTTTCGCAGTGGCGCTCGTAGGTGTACCACTGCTGATCGGTCGGCTTGTCGGAGCGGCCGAAGCCGACGAGGTCGGGGCAGATCACGCGCTTGCCGTCAGCGACTAGAAGGTCAAGCATCTTGCGGTAGAGGTAACTCCAGCTCGGCTCGCCGTGGAAGCAGAGCACCGGCTGCCCTTCTCCTTCATCGAGGTGATGAAGGCGCATTCCGTTGACCTCAACGTAGTTGGGCTTGTAGGCGTAGCCGGGGAGGTTTTCGAAGCGCTCGTCTGGGGTGCGGAAGATCTCACTCATGAACGCAAGCGTACGGAAACGGCGACCGGCGCGGCTCAGCGCCGCCAGCAAGTAGTCTGCGCTCATGAGCTATCCAATCCGCCGTGGCCTACTAGCCGCCGCCACCCTCTCGCTGATCGCAATCGCTTTGCCGGCATCTTCGGCAGTCGCCAAGAGCTCCTATAAGGAGCCGGCGCTCACAGCGCCAAAGGCACGGCTGGCTGAGTCGCTCGTATGCCCGGAGGCGATCAAGCGTGGCGGACCGCAGCCAATGATGCTTGTCACCGGCACCGGATATACCGGAGCCGAGGCCTACGTGATTGGTTCTGCCGCGCTGAAGACGACCGGTCGACCAATCTGTTACGTCAACTTCCCTTACCGCACTACCGGTGACATTCAAGTTGCCGCCGAGTATCTGGTCTCCGGCATCCGCCGGATGGCGGCCAGCTACGGCAAGCCAATTGCAGTCTTCGGTATCAGCCAGGGAGGCCTGCTGCCGCGCTGGGCGCTGACCTACTGGCCAAGCCTGCGGGCCAAGGTCACGGACGTGATCGCGGTTGCCGGAACGCAGCACGGCACAACGGTTGGTCTTGGCGGCTGCACCGCTCTAAACCCTTGCCAGGCCGCTAGCTGGCAGCAAGGTGCTCGATCGAAGATGCTCAAAGCGATCAACGCTGAGCCAGACGAGTCGCCCGGTTCTACCTCATGGACGACGGTTCGCACCGCCACCGATGAGACCGTGCAGCCGACAACTGGCCGGAACCCGACCTCATCGCTGAAGGGCGCCACCAACATCCTCATCCAGGACGTTTGCCCGGGCCGCAAGGTAAGTCACATCGGCTCAGCGCTCGACTCGGTGACGTTCGCGGCCGCCGAAGATGCGCTCACGCACAAGGGCCCCGCGAAGGTCAAAAGGCTGCCCAAAGATGTCTGCGCGAAGCTGCTGGCACCAGGCCTTGACGCTCCGACGCCGTCGCTAACCGCGCCCGCGCTGTCAGCTTTCTACACCGACCCGGCACCAAGGCTGCGGGCCGAGCCTAAGGTCAAGGCATACGCCTTTAAGCGCGTTCCGTAAGCTGCCGCTATGACCTCAGACGAACTCGAACTCGGACCCGTCGACATTGCCGTAATTGGTTACCCCGCTGACGCGCCGCGCAGCGGCGAAGCGCTGCCGCTGCTGCTTGATCTTGTTGAGCGCGGGGTTATCCGGATCCTTGACGTGCTGGCTGTTGCCAAGGCCGAGGACGGCTCCTTTGTCGGCGTCAACATTGGCGATATCGACGGCGATGGCATCCCCGACCTGATTGCTTTTGAGGGATCGTCAACCGGACTGATCGGCGACGAGGACCTAGAGATCGCCGCTGAGGCGATTGAGCCGGGTGGAGCGGCTGTGATGATCGTATTTGAGAACGCTTGGGCAGCTCCCTTCGTTACCGCCGTGCACCGGAACGGCGGCCACTTCGTGGCTTTTGAGCGAGTTGCCGCCGAGGATTTGATCGAAGCTGCAGCGGCGCTAGACGACGCTGACGCCAACGCCTAACGACCGACAAGGAGCTAAAAATGCCACTGATGAGAAGGATGGCCCGCACCGCTGTTGTCGCCGGCACCGCCACCGCAGTCGCCGGTGGCGTTTCACGCCGCCAATCGCAGCGCTGGCAGGAGCAGGACGCTCAGGCGCAGGGAGATGCTGCACCGGCCGCTGCCGCTCCACAGGCCGCCGCGCCGCAGGCAGATATGGTCACGCAGCTCAAAGAGTTAGCTGAACTGAAAGACCAAGGAATCTTGACCGATGAAGAGTTTGCGGCGCAGAAGGCGAAGCTGCTCGCAGGCTGAGCGGCGCCGGGACTAGGCTTCGGCGCCCAGTGGTGCTGCGCCCTTGGCTGAGCGGCGCGCTGCCTTTTCGCGGCCGACCTGGTCGAGCGTGACCTTGCGCATGCGCACGTGTGAGGGGGTTACTTCTACCGCCTCATCGGCGCGAACGAACTCAAACGCCTGCTCGAGCGAGAGCAGCTTCTTCGGGATTACCCTGACGAGCTCGTCGGCCGTCGAGGAGCGGACGTTGCTCAGCTTCTTTTCGCGCACGGCGTTGACGTCAAGGTCTCCTGAGCGGCTGTTCTCGCCGACGATCATTCCTTCGTAAACCTCTTCGCCGGGCTCGACGAAGAGTGTGCCGCGGTCCTGCATCGCGAAACAGGCGTGAGCCGTGACCGGCCCGGTGCGGTCGGCTACAAGCGCGCCGGTCTGGCGCGTCTTAAGCTCGCCAAACCAAGGCTCCCAGCGGTCAAATACGTGGTGTGCGATGCCGGTGCCGCGCGTTTCGGTGAGGAACTCGGTGCGGAAGCCGATCAGGCCACGGGCTGGAACGAGATATTCCATCCGCACCCAGCCGCTGCCGTGGTTGCCCATCTCTTCCAGTCGGCCCTTGCGCAGCGCGAGTAGTTGCGTGACCGAGCCGACGTGCTCTTCGGGTACGTCGATCGTCAGCTCCTCGACTGGCTCGCTGAGGACGCCATCAATTTCGCGCGTGACGACCTGCGGCTGGCCGACGGTCATCTCAAAGTCTTCGCGCCGAAGCTGTTCGACGAGGATTGCCAGCGCCAGCTCGCCGCGGCCTTGAACCTCCCACGAGTCGGGGCGCTCTGTCGGCAGCACGCGCAGCGCGACGTTGCCGACCATCTCGGCATCGAGGCGGCTGAGTAGCTGGCGGGCGGTCAGCTTCGAACCGTCCTTGCCGGCCAGCGGCGAAGTGTTGATGCCGATCGTGACGCTGAGGCTTGGCTCATCAACGGCGATCAGCTCAAGCGGGCGCGGATCTTCCGGATCGGCGAGCGTCTCGCCGATCGTCACCTCGGAGATGCCGGCAACGGCAACAATTTCGCCCGGGCCAACCTCGTCGGCTTCGACGCGGTCGAGCGCCTCGGTTATGAAAAGGTCGGTCACCTTTACGTTCTCGATCGTGCCGTCGCGTTTGCACCAGGCGACCTGCTGACCACGCTTTACGGTGCCGTCATGGACGCGGCAGATTGCCAGACGGCCGAGGTAGTCGGAAGCGCCGAGGTTGGTGACCTGCATCCGCAGCGGAGTCTCAGGGTCAAAGGTGGGGGGAGGGATCGTTTCGACGAGAAGATCAAGCAGTGCTTTCAGGTCTTCGCCTTGCGTTTCGGCGTCGAGAGAGGCGGTTCCGGCCTTGGCGTTGGTGTAGACGATCGGGAAGGCGATCTGATCTTCATCGGCATCGAGGTCGAGGAAGAGCTCCTCAACTTCGTGCACGACCTCGGCGACGCGGGCGTCGGGGCGGTCGATCTTATTGACGACGAGAATCACCGGCAGCTTTGCCTCAAGCGCCTTGCGCAGTACAAAACGGGTCTGTGGCAGTGGTCCTTCGCTGGCGTCAACGAGCAGCAGCACACCGTCAACCATGAAGAGTCCGCGCTCGACCTCGCCGCCGAAGTCGGCGTGGCCAGGCGTGTCGATGATGTTGAGCTTCACGCCCTCGTATGGAATTGAGGCGTTCTTGGCGAGGATCGTGATCCCCTTCTCGCGCTCAAGGTCCATCGAGTCCATCACGCGGTCGGTAACTTCGGCGCCTTTGCGGAAGGCGCCGGACTGTTGCAGCATCGCGTCCACAAGCGTGGTTTTGCCGTGGTCAACGTGCGCGATAATCGCGACGTTACGGATGTCGTTGCGTTCAGCCATGGCTAGTTGGCCTTGCCTTCGGGACGTCCCGAATGGAAAGGCCGTGCACTGAGAGTAGTAGGCAGCGGCGGTTGCTTGCCCCAAGTAACCGCTTGATCACCAACGGGCAACTGCGACGGCCGTAAAATACTCCCCTTATGATTATCCAGATGCTGACTAAGAAAACCTTCCTTGCCGTTGCTTTGCTCAGTGCGCTTGCCGTGGTGCCAGCCGCTAGCGCGTCCGCTGCCAAAGCTCCCGCGCGGCTCAAGGTGCTCGTCTCCAACGACGACGGTATTAAGGGCGAAGGAATGAGCGCGCTTGTGAAGGCGCTTCGCAAAGAGGCGAAGGTCACGGTGACCGTTGTCGCCCCGGCGACCAACCAGTCAGGGACCGGCGGCAAGACGACGCCGGGCGCTCTTACGACCAAGAAGACGACGACGCTCGGAGGCTTCCCCGCTGTAGCCGTGAACGGCTTTCCCGCTGACAGCGTCAATTACGCGCTTGACAACCTGCTGACCGGCAAGAAGAAGCCTGACCTCGTGATCGCAGGAATCAACTTCGGCGCCAACGTTGGGCCGTTTGTGCCGATCTCAGGGACCGTTGGTGCTGCCCGCGCCGGCGCTGCTCGCGGCATCGCATCGCTTGCCACAAGCCAAGGGCTCGCTGCGCCGATGGGCTGGGCCGCAGGGGTGAAAGAGACGATCGCGTGGGTCCGCGCCAACCGCTCCAAGCTGAAGAAGGGTTCGGTCTGGAACCTGAACATCCCGTCGTGCAGCAGCGGCAAGGTGCGTGGAACGGTCAAGGTGGGTTCGACCTCTTCAACCTTCTACGCCTTTGATGCCTTCGGCACGGTCGACTGCAGCGTCAAGTCGAGGCCGCTGACGAACGATGTGACTGCCTACTTCGCAGGTTTCGCGCCGCTCGTCAACATCGGTCGCTAGAGCCTTCTGGAATCGATCCTAATCGGGCCTGCGCGGCTCTCCGTTGTGCCGCGGCGGCGCCCCGAGCGCCGGTACACTTGCCGCTCTTGCCCCCGCATGAAACGCTAATCGCGGGGCTTAAAAGCTCAGCTTATGACCGATGATTCAATGAGCCCCGGGGGCGCCACTGAAGTGGAGCGGCGCGTGTTGCGGCCGGAGATTCAGGCTTTGCGTGCGATTGCGGTTGCGACGGTTGTGGTTTTTCATTTTTGGCCTGGGTTGATTACTGGTGGTTATGTCGGTGTTGATGTTTTTTTTGCGATTTCGGGGTTCTTGATTACGGGGCATTTGGTTCGTGAGGTTGAGGGCAGTGGGCGTGTGTCGTTGGCTGGTTTTTGGGCGCGGCGGGCGCGAAGGATTTTGCCGGCGGCGCTACTCGTGTTGTTGTTTTGCGCCGTCGCGACTTTTCTGATCGTTCCGCTCAATCTTTGGGATCAGTTTTTTACTGAGATTCAGGCCAGCACGCTTTACGTTGAGAATTGGTATTTGGCGCATCAGGCGGTTGATTATCTTGGCGCTGATAACAGGCCGTCGCCGGTGCAGCATTACTGGTCGCTGTCGGTTGAGGAGCAGTTTTACATCGTTTGGCCGGTGCTGATTTTGGTCGCGATGACGATTGCGCGGAATGGTTCGGTGTTGCTGCGTCGCCGTTCAATCTTGGTGATGTTGGCGTTGCTGACGTCGCTGAGTTTGGCTTATTCGATTTGGTTTACGGCGGTTGATCCAGCGGCCGCGTTTTTTGTTACGCCAACAAGGGTTTGGGAGTTTGGGGCTGGCGGGCTGTTGGCAATGCTGGCGGTCAGTTCGGCGCGGCCTGCGTTGCGGGCTGCTGTTTCGTGGCTTGGCGTCGTGATGATTCTTGTTGCCGCGTTTGCTTACACGCCTGAAACACCGTTTCCTGGCGCTGCGGCAATTTTGCCGATTGCTGGCACGCTCGCTGTGATTTGGGCGGGAAGTCCGAAGCTGCGATGGGCGCCAACTGGTTGGATGAGTTTG
Source organism: Solirubrobacteraceae bacterium (assembly GCA_030725785.1). Classification (GTDB taxonomy): domain Bacteria; phylum Actinomycetota; class Thermoleophilia; order Solirubrobacterales; family Solirubrobacteraceae; genus F1-60-MAGs163. Next base: position 8,131 of record JANRFB010000011.1, on the reverse strand, counting down.
CGCCCAGCGCAGTGGCTCGGTGATGTTTCGTATTCCGTTTATCTGTGGCACTGGCCGCTGTTGATTCTCGCTCCGTTTCTGTTGCTTGAGCAGCTTGGAACAGGAATCAAACTTGCGCTGATCGCACTGACGTTGATTCTTGCCGCGCTTTCGAAACGCTTTGTTGAAGATCCACTGCGCTCCGGGCCGCTGCTTGCCGGTCATCGGCCCCGGCGCAGCTTCGCTTTCGTTGTCGCGGGCACCGGCACTGTTCTGCTGGCAACTGTTTTCGCGTTAACGGCGCTTGGCAGCAAACAAGACGAAGACACGCAGCTCGCTCAACAGCTCCTCAAAGAGAACACGCGGTGCCTGGGCGCAGCCGCCCGCGACCCCGAAAACCAACCATGCGTGAACCCCAAACTAAAACTACTCGTCACACCAACACCAGCGGCAGCGGAGGACGGCCTCACGACCGGCGAGGAGATCTGCGGCCGGGCCCAGATCTCGCGCGCTGGGATTCTCTCGATCTGCAACTTTGGCGCACCCAAGGAGCGTGCTAAACGTCACGTCGCGTTGATTGGCGACAGTCACGCCTTCAAGTGGCGCACAGGCTTCTCGGTCGCCGCGATGGAGCGTGGCTGGAACGTCAGTTCGATCGGCCGGACCGGCTGCCCGTTCAGCCTCGTGCCGCCGCCGTCGGTCTCAAACGAGGAGCTGCGCAACTGCCAGCAGCACAACCGCGAGATTCCAGGTTGGTTGGCGGCCCATCCGGAGATTGACACCGTTTTCTTCTCCCAAGCCTCGCAGTTCATCCGCCCGAGGAACGTTGAGAATGCGATCAAGGGCTACGAGGATGCGTGGCGCACGCTGCCCGCGTCGGTGAAGACGATCATCGTTCTGCGCGATAATCCAAAGGCGCTGAAGACGACGCTCGACTGCATTGAAAGGGCAATCGACGATCGCCGGCCAGCCGGTGTGGCCTGCGCGATCCCGCGCGCGCAAGTACTCGATCGCTTCACAGACGCCGCGCCGCTTGCCGCGCAGCGTCTGGACAAACGAAACATTGGCGTTGTCGATCTCTCTGAGTTTTACTGCGACGAGAAGCTCTGTTACCCGGTGATCGGTGGCGTGCTCGTTCTCTCCGACAAGAGCCACCTGACGCCGCTCTTCAACACGACATTGGTGCCCTACCTGCTGCGCGCGGTCGACCGCGGCGGATGGCTGAAACGCTAGGCGCAGCTGCGATGACCGACGAATCTGAACTACCTGCGGGCGAGACCGCACCGAAGCAGCGGCGTGTGTTGCGGCCGGAGATTCAGGCTTTGCGTGCGATTGCGGTTGCGACGGTTGTGGTTTTTCATTTTTGGCCTGGGTTGATTACTGGTGGTTATGTCGGTGTTGATGTTTTTTTTGCGATTTCGGGGTTCTTGATTACGGGGCATTTGGTTCGTGAGGTTGAGGGCAGTGGGCGTGTGTCGTTGGCTGGTTTTTGGGCGCGGCGGGCGCGAAGGATTTTGCCGGCGGCGCTACTCGTGTTGTTGTTTTGCGCCGTCGCGACTTTTCTGATCGTTCCGCTCAATCTTTGGGATCAGTTTTTTACTGAGATTCAGGCCAGCACGCTTTACGTTGAGAATTGGTATTTGGCGCATCAGGCGGTTGATTATCTTGGCGCTGATAACAGGCCGTCGCCGGTGCAGCATTACTGGTCGCTGTCGGTTGAGGAGCAGTTTTACATCGTTTGGCCGGTGCTGATTTTGGTCGCGATGACGATTGCGCGGAATGGTTCGGTGTTGCTGCGTCGCCGTTCAATCTTGGTGATGTTGGCGTTGCTGACGTCGCTGAGTTTGGCTTATTCGATTTGGTTTACGGCGGTTGATCCAGCGGCCGCGTTTTTTGTTACGCCAACAAGGGTTTGGGAGTTTGGGGCTGGCGGGCTGTTGGCAATGCTGGCGGTCAGTTCGGCGCGGCCTGCGTTGCGGGCTGCTGTTTCGTGGCTTGGCGTCGTGATGATTCTTGTTGCCGCGTTTGCTTACACGCCTGAAACACCGTTTCCTGGCGCTGCGGCAATTTTGCCGATTGCTGGCACGCTCGCTGTGATTTGGGCGGGAAGTCCGAAGCTGCGATGGGCGCCAACTGGTTGGATGAGTTTGCGCCCAGCGCAGTGGCTCGGTGATGTTTCGTATTCCGTTTATCTGTGGCACTGGCCGCTGTTGATTCTCGCTCCGTTTCTGTTGCTTGAGCAGCTTGGAACAGGAATCAAACTTGCGCTGATCGCACTGACGTTGATTCTTGCCGCGCTTTCGAAACGCTTTGTTGAAGATCCACTGCGCTCCGGGCCGCTGCTTGCCGGTCATCGGCCCCGGCGCAGCTTCGCTTTCGTTGTCGCGGGCACCGGCACTGTTCTGCTGGCAACTGTTTTCGCGTTAACGGCGCTTGGCAGCAAACAAGACGAAGACACGCAGCTCGCTCAACAGCTCCTCAAAGAGAACACGCGGTGCCTGGGCGCAGCCGCCCGCGACCCCGAAAACCAACCATGCGTGAACCCCAAACTAAAACTACTCGTCACACCAACACCAGCGGCGCTCAACGGCAGCTACGCGAAGGCTCTTGCGCTGACATCCTGCCCGTCTCTTGGCGAGAGGCTCGACGGCGGGCGCAGGGTTTGTAACTTCGGTGTGCCGCCCAGCCGCGCGAAACGTCACGTCGCGCTGATCGGGGACAGTCACGCCGGTCGCTGGCGGGCAGCGCTTTCGGTAATCGCCCGCGAGCGTGATTGGAGCATCACGTCGACCAGCCTGCTCGGCTGCCCCGACAACGTAAGGATGCCGGCCAAGGATGTAGCGCAAGCGGAGAACTGCAAGCGCTGGAGAAACTCGGTTCCGCGCTGGCTTGCCGCGCAGCCCGAGGTCGACACCGTCTTGATCGCACAGCTAACGCCGAAGTTCGACCCGAAGACCTTCGATTCCTATGTCGCTGGATATCAGGAGACGTGGCGGATGTTTCCGCCAACGGTCAAGCATCTCATTGTCTTGCGCGACAACCCGAAAGCGCCAAAGGGGACGCTCGACTGCATTGAGCGAGCGATCGGTGACCGACGCCCCGCCGGCCCGGCATGCGCATTGCCGCGCTCAGAGGTGCTCGATGCTTATCCCGACATCGCTGCCGTCGCTGCGCGCAGGCTCAACCGCCCCAACGTTGGCGTCGCCGACCTAACCGAGTTCTACTGCGACAAGAAGCTCTGCTACCCAGTCATCGGTGGGCTCCTTGTCACCTCCGACACGAGCCATTTGACGCCGGCGTTCAGCAGCACGCTGGCGCCGTACCTGCTGCGTGCGATCGATCGCGGCAGGTGGCTCGAGCGCTAGGCGCGCTCTTGATGCCAAACCGCTCCGCGGCGGCGATGGCGAGACCGGGACTCGAACCCGGGACACCACGATTTTCAGTCGTGTGCTCTACCAGCTGAGCTATCTCGCCGCGAATGGCAGGGTATCGCGGCCTGAGCCGAAGCGTCACCGGGGCTTGCGGCTTGCATCTATTCGCCGAGCCGTGGGCCGCGCTCGTCGCGCGTGAGCTCATGCGCGCCGCTGCGCTGATCGAGCTCAAGATCGAGCCCTGCCATCACTGCCGCGAGGCCCGAGTAGATCGCCACGACAAGCTGAAGCTCGATCACTTCGCGGTCGCTGAGCGCCGCACGCGCCGCTGCCAGCTGCTCGTCGGTTGGGCGGCCACGCTCCAGCGTGATCTGCGCGAGCTGAAGGATCGCTTGCTCGTCGTCGTCGAAGTTGGCCAGCTCGAGCGCCTCGATAGCAGCGATTTCCGCGTCGCTGATCTCGCAGATCTTCGCTACCTCGACGTGCTGAAACCATTCGTATTCGCAGTTCAGCAGCCGCGCGACGAGCAGGATCACAAGTTCGCGCCGGCGCGGTGAGAGCTCCGCGTCAGTCCAGAGGCCGCCGGTTAGCGCGATGAACTTCGGGAATGCGTCGTCGGCTAGGGAGAGCAGACGGAAGACGCCGAGGTCGGGGAGCGATGCGAGCGCGCGCTGCGTCTCGGGTGAGAGCGACTGAGGGGCTGGGAATGGAATCCGTGCCATCTTGCCGGCGCCTAGTTCGCGCTGCCCAGCGACGGGTAATCGGTGTAGCCCTCGGAGCCGCCACCGTAGAAGGTGCGAAAGTCGGCCTCCGCGATCGGTGCGCCGCTCCGGATCCGTTCAACCAGATCCGGGTTGGAGATGAAGCGGCGCCCGTAACAAAGCAGGTCAGCGCGGCCTTCGGCGATTGTCTCCTCGGCCAGCTCGAGTGGCCAGTCGACCTGGAAGTTAGAGTTGGCGATCAGGGTTCCATTCCAGCTCTTGCGTGCAATCTCTAGAGACGACCAGCCAGAGTCGGGCGGCGTTTCCATCATGTGCAGGTAGCCAAGGCCGAAAGCGTTCAGCTCGCCGAGCAGATGTGGGTAGAGCGCCTGCGACTCGCTTTCGGAGATGTCGTTGACGTTCTGGTCGGGGCTGAGCCTGATTCCCACGCGCTCTGTGCCGATCCGCTCGGCGACCAGCTGCGCGGTTTCGACGACAAAGCGGCAGCGGTTCTCAATCGCTCCGCCGTACTGATCGCTGCGCAGGTTCGTCACGTCGGAGAGGAACTGGTGCAGCAGGTAGCCGTTAGCGCTGTGCAGCTCAACCCCGTCGAAGCCCGCGTCGAGCGCATTCTGCGCTCCCTGCGCGAACTGCTCCTGTATCGCTGGAATTTCGTCAGGCTCGAGCGCGCGCGGATCGTCATAGGGAATCTTCTCGCCGGCAATCCGCGCCTCTCCCTGCGGCCTGAGTGCGCTTGGCGCTACCGGCTGCCCGCCGCCCGGGGTGATCCGCTCGTGCCCGATCCTGCCGCCGTGCATCAGCTGAAGGAAGATCCTGCCGCCGGCGCCGTGAACGGCATCGGTTACGAGCCGCCAGCCGGCAATCTGCTCGGCTGTTTCGATTCCCGGCTGGCCGGGGTAGGACTTGCCGGAGGAGTCGGGAAAGGTGCCCTCAGCGATGATCAGGCCGGCGGTCGCTCGCTGCTCGTAATACTCGGCGTTGAGCGGGCCCATCACGCCATCGGCGTCTGCGCGCATCCGCGTGAGCGGCGCCATCACAAGGCGGTTAGGTAGTTCAAGGCCGCCGAGCACGTAGGGCTCGAAAAGATCGTCGAAAATGATTGGCTCCGCACTGGTAGTTGGCCTGAGGGAGCTTAGAGATAGCGCCCTTGTGACCGTCGCGACAGCTGGGGATCTACTGCTCGCTACAGCGAAGCGAGCTAGTTGCCAGCCCACTTCTTGAGCTGCGGCAGCGGGTCGATCGGCTTCGTTCCGGGGCTGTCGCGCCAGCCGTTTGGCCAGATCTCAAAGTGAAGGTGTGGGCCGCTCGATGCGCCGGTTGAGCCGAGCAGGCAGAGTTGGTCGCCGGCGCTGACGCGCTCCCCTGCCTTGACCGCCGCCGAGGAGTACTGGCAATGGGCGAACATCATGTCCCATCCATTGTTGGCCCGCATGATGACGTAGCGCCCGGCGCCGTCGGCCTGGTAAGAGACGTAACGAACCTCACCGGCCAGCGGCGCAACGATCGGCAGCCCTGAGTTGCCGATTATGTCCTGCCCCTCGTGAGTGTGGCCGGTGCGTCCTGCGCCAAAGCGCGCTCCTGAACTGCCAAAGCTGTAGGCGCCGCGAACCGGGAAGACGCCTGAAGTGGGCGCCGGTGGCGACGGGGTGGTTGGTTTCGGCTTGGCAACGCTCTTGGGCTTCACCGTCAGCTTCAACACGCCACCGCGAACCGTCTCTTGAGCGGAGGCGCCAAAGACGCTGACCGTTACGCGGTAGCTCCCGGCGGCAAGCTTGGGCAGGCGGATCACCTGCGAGCGGTTGGTCGAAATCCGCCCGGGCGAATACTTGATCGTCTTGCCGCGGTTGCGTGCGATCGCGATCCTGACCTGCGCGCTCGTTCCCTTCGAACGATTGATCCTCAGAACCACCGATGCTTGGCTCCCAACGTTGACCGTGCTGCTCGAGAGCTTCTGAGCGCTCAGCCGCGGTTTGCCTGGCAGCGTCACCAGTGGCGCTCCATAGCCGGCGCCGCCGCTCTGTTCACCCGGCGCGGCCGGCTGATCGGGGTCGACGCCGCCGGTGCCAGCGAACGCGCTCGCGGAGGTGAGCAGAAGCGCCGCGGCAGCCACGGTTGATGAGAGAAGAAGTCGGTTCATGGTCGTTAGAACGCTGAAGGGATCCTTTCGACGCGCAAGCCAAAAAAATGAACGCTCGCTTGCAGAGCCGCTTGGCGCTGGTTAGCGGCCGGCGGCGAGCATCAGCTCGAGCAGCTCAAGCGCCCCGGCCTTATGCAGCGGCTCGTTAAGGTTGCCGCACTTGGGCGACTGCACGCAGGAGGGGCAGCCTTCGCTGCACGGGCACTCGGCGATCAGCCGCTGCGCATCGCCAACGAGCTGCTCGAAGCTAAGGAAGCCTTGCCGCGTGATGCCAACGCCGCCGGGGTGGCCATCGTAGATGAAGATCGTTGGGCCACCGGTCTGCACGTGGGCGTTGGTCGAGAGGCCGCCGATATCCCAGCGGTCGCACATCGCGAGCAGCGGCAGCACGGCGATCTGCGCGTGCTCGGTTGCATGCAGCGCGCCGAGCAGAACGTCTAGTGGAAGCTGCTCGCTGAGCTCACCTGTCTCAAACCAAAGCGCCTGAGTTGCGAACTGCGTCTTCGGCAAAGTCAGCCCATTCAGGTCGATTACCTCGTTGCTTGGGAGCCGCTTGCGCTGGTAGGCGAGCACCTGATCGCTGACGATTACGCGCCCGAAGCTGAGCTGCACGCCGAGCGTTTCGCGACGGTCGAGGAGGGTTTCGATCACCGTCTCGGTTTCCTTCTTAGGCTGCGTAAACCAATCGCCGGTGAAAGGCTCGACGAGCGCCTCGCGCCGCTCTAGATCGAGCGCACTGACGGAGTAGGAGCGGCCCATGTGGAGGTAGACGGCGCCGTCGTGAATCGTTGAGCAGGCGCGCGCCGCCTCAACAGTGCCGATCAGCTCACCCTGTTTCACATCGATCACGCTGATCGAATCGGGCGAGGCTGAGCGGAGCGAAACGCGCGCCGCCGGGAAATCCTCCGGCGCTCGCAGCGTAAAGCTGCCGCGGCGTTCGATCATCACGCCGCTCGCGACCAGCGCCTCGCAGTGGGCGCGCAGGCGCGGGCCGAGTATCTCGGCATCATCATCCGGGTTGATCGGCCCTTCGTGGGCCGCGCAGGTGAGGTGGCTTAAGTGAATCTGCTCGTTTTCGTATTCGAGGATCGCCGCCTCAACCGGCCGCTCCAGGAACTCTTCCGGGTGGCGGCAGAAGAACTGGTCGAGCGCGTCGTCGCCGGCAACGTAGACGGCCAGGCCACGGCCGCGGCGCCCGGCTCGGCCCCACATCTGGCGTAGTGAGGCGACCGTTCCGGGGAACGTTATGCAGAGGGCAGCGTCGAGCTGGCCGATGTCTATCCCCAGCTCCAGCGCATCGGTCGTGACAACCGCCAGCAGTTCGCCACTGACCAGCTTCTGCTCCAGTTCGCGGCGCTGCTGCGGCGTGTAGCCGGCGCGGTAGGCGGCGACGCGGTCGGCCATCGCTCCGTCGCCACGCCGTCGCAGCTCGTCGGCCGCCATCTTCGCGACCAGCTCAGCGCCCTTGCGCGACTTGATGAAGCAGATCGTCCGCGCGTCGGCGCGGACGAGCCCAGCGACCATCGACGCAGCTTCGCTCAAAGCGCTGCGCCTCGTCTGCAGAACTTCGTCCTCGATCGGTGGATTCCACATCGCTATCTGGCGCTGAGCGCCGGGGGCGCCGTCGTCATCGACCAACGCAACCGGTGCCAGCCCGGTTAGTCGTTCGGCCAGCTCAACAGGGTTGGCGATCGTCGCGCTTGCCAGCAGGAAGCGAGGCTCGGTTCCATAGGCTCGCGCGATTCGGCGCAGGCGCCGCAGCACGTTGGCTACGTGCGAGCCGAAGACGCCTCGGTAGACGTGCGCTTCGTCGATGACGACAACGGCGAGGTTGGCGAAGAAGTCGCCCCAGGCCTGATGGTTGGGGAGGATTCCCACGTGGAGCATGTCGGGATTGGTGAGGATCAGGTTTGAGCGCTTGC
>JANRFB010000010.1 GCA_030725785.1 Solirubrobacteraceae bacterium | reverse complement strand
CCGTCGCCTGTCATCACGACGTTGGCATCGACCTCGGCACCCGAATCTTCGATGTAGTTGAGGTCCAGCAGCGGCGTTTCGCCGACGATCCCACAGGAGACCGCAGCGACCTCACCGCTTAGTGGAATGCTTGCAAGCCTGCCCTCGGCGACGAGCCGTTGAACGCCCAACGCCAGCGCTACGTAGGCACCGGTGATCGACGCGCAGCGCGTGCCTCCGTCGGCCTCAAGAACGTCGCAGTCGAGGTTGATCGTCATCTCGCCGAGTGCTTCGTAATCGATCACTCCGCGGACAGAGCGCCCAATCAACCGTTGAATCTCAACCGTGCGGCCGTCGAGCCGCCCCTTATTGATGTCGCGCGGCTTGCGCTCGCCGGTTGAGGCCGGGAGCATTCCGTATTCCGCTGTTAACCAGCCGAGACCTTTGCCTGCACGCCAGCGGGGCACACCCTCCTCAATCGACGCTGTGCAGATGACGCGGGTTCCACCGCAGCTGATCAGCGCCGAACCGGTCGCGGTACTTACGAAGCCTGGCTCGATTGTGACCGGTCGAAGCTCGTCCGCGCTGCGGCCGTCAGGGCGTGCGTAGTTGCTCATGCGATCACTCCTTCGTGAAGGGTTACCTGCTCGACTGGGCCGAGCGGGAGCTGCAGAAAACGTGTGCCGACCGCCGCGAATGCTTCCGGGTCGCCGGTCGAGAGGAAGCGGTAGCTACCTTCTGACCGGTTCGGGTTGGCGAGGTCGCGCGCACCGAGCACGTGCTCAACCTGACGCGCAAGGGCCACGCCCGATGTGACGATTCGGACGTCGCGGCCGAGCATCCGCTGCAAGATCGGGCTGAGCAACGGGTAATGGGTACAGCCGAGAATTACGGTGTCAACGCGCGCCTCGCGGAGCGGCTCGATGTAACCGCGAACCAGCTCGACGACCTTGTCGTCGAAGGTCGAGCCGGATTGAATCAGCGGCGCCAGCTCCTGCGCCGCGACCGAGACTAAAGTTACGTGGGGATCGGCGGCGTGGATCGCTTCGTCATAGGCACCGCTGGCGACTGTTGCGTTGGTCGCAAGCAAGCCGATCCGTCCATTGTTGGTTGTCGCTACCGCTTGGATTGCCTCGGGGCGCACGACGCCGAGCACCTCAACGCCGAGCGTCGTCTGGCGCATTCGCTGCTGAAGCACCGGTAGAGCCGCCGAAGTCGCGGAGTTACAGGCGACCACCAGCAGTTTCGCGTTGCGCGCCAGAAGCTCTTCGGCGATCTCCAGGCTGAAGGTGGCAAGCTCGTCTGGTGTTCTCTCCCCATAAGGAAAACGAGCCGTATCGCCGAGGTAGATGTAGTCCTCTGCAGGCAGGTGGACGAGCAGTTCGTGCATCACCGTGAGGCCGCCGACTCCAGAGTCGAAGACGGCGATCGGCCGCTCGCGCGGGTCACTAATCGTGGCCATTGCCTGAGCATAGGGCTGAGCGCGCCCGGATTAGGGCTTCGCGCTGCCGACGCTATCGATCGATTCCTTCAGCTTCGAAACGACGGTCTGGGCGATCCCACCGCCCTTGAGCGACTTTCCAGCCACGATCACGCCTGCCAAGACCCCAGCGACGAGCAGAATCAGCGCGACATACTCGACTGTTCCTTGCCCCGACGAAGAGCTCAGGCGCACGACGGCGCGGTGAAAGGTGGCGTGAATACGGCCCTGCAGGCGATAAGCCATTGGTGCTCCTAACGGTTTGGGGACGGCACAAACCGCAGCCTGCAGGGTGGCGTTGCGCGGATCCACCGCCACTACGTGGACAATCAGCATCAGATGCGTGTTCTTATCGTCACCAACATGTGGCCTTCGCCCGAGCGGCCGGAGCTAGGAAGCTTTGTCCGTGACCAGCTCGAGGCCCTGCGTTCGCTCGAGGATTCAGAGCTGGAACTTGAATGCTTTGCCTTCGCTCCGGGCGGCTACGCAGCAGCAGCCCGCGACCTGCGGCGCGAATGGGGCAAGCAGCGCTTCGACGTCGTCCACGCTCACTTCGGCCTGACCGCCTGGCCTTCGCTGGTCGTGCCAGCTGAAGTTCACGGCCTGACCCTGCATGGCACCGACCTACGCCATCGCCGCTCACGTCTGATCACCCATGCAGCGCTGCCCTTCATCGATCTACTCGGCGCTGCCAGCCCTGATCTGGCTGGCAAAGTGCCTGGATACCCAAAGCGCGCGGTTGATGTTCTTCCCTGTGGTGTTGCCACCGACCGCTTCCGTCCTCTCGACCGCCCGCAGGCGCGGGCCGAGCTTGGGCTTCAGCCCGACGGGCGCTACCTACTCTTCCCTGCCGACCCAGCGCGGGTCGAGAAGCGTTTCGATCGCGCGCAAGCGATTGCCGCCCGCTGCGGCGCCAAGCTGCTGACGCTCGGCTCGGTAGACCCGCAGCAGGTTCCGCTCTGGGTCAACGCTGCCAATGCGGTCGTCGTCCCGTCCGATAGCGAAGGCTTCGGCCTCGCGGTGCTCGAAGCTCTGGCATGCGAAGTACCTGTCATCTGCGCCCCAACAGGAGTTCACGATGCAGCAACGCGCGGGATCGTTGGAGCAGACTGCCTTCCCTACAACGAGCAGGCATGGAGCGAGCTCCTTGAAGTCAGCCTCGGCGACGCCAATCGGCGAATCGTTTCGCGCGAGCGGGCCGATCAGTTCAGCGCCCAGCGGATGGCAGAGCGGCTACTCGCCGCGTGGCGAACGCACCTAGCCAGCCCGCTAGACTCGGCCGCTGCGCGCAACGAGGAGAACGTAGAGCCGACACCATGGGATTGAGCGACCGCATCTTCCGCCGAAAGGCCAGCCAAGAAGACGTGCCCGCGGTGCCTGAGCAGCAAGCCGCCGCCAGCCACGGCGAGATCCCTGACGCAACCGTGATTCTGCCTCCGGAGCAGTCGCAGGCTGTGCCGGAGACGATCATAATTCCGGCTGAAGTCGCTGGCAGCGGCAAGTCGTTTCCTACCCCGCCGCCGCCGATCAGCCCGCAGCCGCAGCCAGAGCAGCCGCTCGCGCCCGCAGCGCAGGACGGAACAGTCGGTGGGACTCCAGCCGCGCCGGTACAGGCAGCTCCGCAGCGTCCCGGCTTCCGCGAGCGAGGCCGTCTGCGCCGTCGCCTGCGTTATCTAAAGCAGGTCCGCGAGCTCGGCTACCGCGACCTCGGCGGCCTTGTCTTTGATCAGCATCGCTTTGAACGCAGCGACGAGGCGCTGGTCGAAGGGAAGGTGCTCGCAATCGAAACGCTGGACCGCGAGATTCGCGCGCTCGAAGAGGTGCTCCAACTCCAAACCCCTTACGTAGAGCTTTTCATCCCGGGCGTCAGCGCCTGTGCACGCTGCGGCACGCTGCACGGAAGCGATGCCCACTTCTGCCCTCACTGCGGCCTCGCATTTGGCGGTCCACGCTCTGTCGCCGGGCTTGGCTCGGTTGGCGCCAACAGCGTCTACGACGTCGGCCAGCAGCCGCCAGCGCCGGCCAACGATCCCTACAACCCGCAGCCAGGCACCGGCCCAGCGGCCTGATTCGCTGTGGCCGCAGTAGCCAACCCGGAGTGGGCCTACGGGTCGCTCCCTTGCCCGCACTGCGGCGAGTGGCTCCACGCGCAGCAGGACTGGTGCCTTCACTGCGGCGACCCTGCGCGTACGGTGATTGCCCCGGCGCCGCGCTGGCGCCGGCCGATCTACGCCGTGATCGCCGTTCTTGCCGTCACGCTCGGCGTTCTCGTTGGCGCCTTTGTCGCTGTCACCGATGATGACCCACCTCCGACGCGGACTCAGACGCAGACGATCACGGTTCAGCCAGGCGAGGCGCTCGCCCCAGGAGTAACGCCAGCGCCGACCACTCCCGTGCCGACTACGCCCGCGCCGCCGACCGTCGTGCCAACGACGACGACGCCGCCCGCACCTTAGGCGGAGAAGACCGAACGCGCCAAGACCGGCGCCGCGATTTGAGCTGCGGCGGGGTCGATCGGTTCGCTGGCAACTTCTCCAGTTGGCACCCCGGCAAGCTCGCTCAGAGACAGCGCCAATGAGCGGGCGAGCGCGTCAACGTTGTAGCCGCCCTCGAGAACCAACCCAACCGGGACGCGGCGCCGCTGAGCGATCGAGTGCACAGCCTGGGCCATCGCCGCGTAGCCTCCATCGCTTACCTCGCACTGCGCTAGCGGATCATCGCGGTGGGCATCAAACCCTGCCGAGATCAGGATCAGTTGAGGCCGATAGAGCTCGACCAGCGGCCCGACGAGTTGCTCGACCAGACCAACGAACAGCCCGTCTCCGCTTCCCGGCGGGAGCGGGCAATTGACTGTGAAACCGGCTCCTTCACCAGAACCATGATCGCTCTCGGCGCCGGTTCCCGGGTAGCACGGATGCTGGTGGAACGAGATGAAACAGACGCGCGGATCTTCGGCGAAAATTGCCTCGGTCCCGTTTCCGTGATGCACATCCCAGTCAAGAATGAGAACGCGATCGAGCCCACAAGCCTCGATCGCGTGAAGCGCGGCAACTGCAACGTTGTTGAAGAGACAGAAGCCCATCGCACGAGCCGCCTCAGCGTGGTGCCCTGGCGGGCGATGTAGCGACGCACCTACTTCAGCGCTCCCTTTACAAAGCGCCTCAGCAACCGCGGCAGCACCGCCAGCGGCGTGGAGCGCGGCGTCCCAAGAAGCTGGAACGACCACGGTGTCGGCGTCGAGCGAAGCGGAGTCAGCGCAGGCAGCGCGCACGGTCTCCAGATGACTCTGCGGATGCGCGCGAAGCAGCATCTCGTCACTGGCTGGCTCCGATTCACGACGCTCGTATCCGAGCCAATCGAGCCGATCGAGTTCAGCTTCAACGGCGACTATCCGCTCAGCCGCCTCAGGATGGGAACCGGTCTGGTGGCCTCGGGAGGCGTCGCTGCGATAGATCAATCCCTGCACCGGGGGGTACCGTACTGAAGAGATGCCAGGTCGCGAGCGGATCGATACAGAGCTGGTTGTCATCGGCGCCGGCGCCGCTGGACTCTACTCGGCGCTGACTGCGGCCAGTCTCGGTGCGAGCGTGACCGTGATCAGTGCCACGCCGCTGGCGCAGACTGCCAGCTACTGGGCACAAGGCGGCCTTGCAGCGGCGCTCGGCGACGACGATTCGCCAGCCCTGCACCTGGCCGATACGGAGCGAGCAGGCCGCGGCTTGGTCCGTCGCTCGGCTGCCGAAATCCTCGTCAGCGAAGCCCCCGAGATGATCGCCAACCTGCAACGGATCAGGATGCGCTTTGACGCCGACAGCGACGGCCACCTAGAACTCGGCCTCGAAGGCGGTCATTCGCGGAGAAGGATTGTTCACGCTGGCGGCAGTTCGACGGGGCGGCGCCTAGCGCGCCAGCTCTCCGCCGCTCTGGTGCGTGAGCCGCGCGTGAGAATTCTCGAAGGCACGCGAGCCAGCAACCTCTGGACCGAGAATGGTCGCGTCGTCGGCGTCGTCTGTGAGGACGGCCTTGCTGTGACGGCGCGCGGAACGATCATCGCGACCGGCGGCGCCGCTGCGCTATGGCGACGCACCACAAACCCACCCGGATCAATTGGGATCGGGATCACCTTGGCACGCGCCGCCGGAGCTGCTGTCGCCGACCTCGAGTTCGTGCAGTTCCACCCGACTGCCGTGACCGGCATCCCAGGCCGCGAGGGTTATCTGATCAGCGAAGCAATTCGTGGCGAGGGGGCCACCCTGGTCGGCCCCGACGGCGAGCGCTTCGTCGATGAACTGGCGCCGCGCGATGAGGTCGCCCGTGCGATCTGGTCGGTACTTGAGGAGCAATCTGTTGAATCTGTCGGACTCGACATGCGCTCCGTCGACGCAGGCCGGTTCCCGAACATCGCCGAGACGCTTCGGCAGTCCGGGCTCGACCCACGCCGCGAACTGATCCCGGTCGCCCCCGCTGCGCACTACATGATGGGCGGCGTCGTCTCCGACCTCAATGGGGCCACCGACGTTGGCGGGCTTTACGTGATCGGCGAGAGCGCCTGCAGCGGTCTGCACGGCGCCAACCGACTCGCCTCCAACTCACTCTCCGAATGCATGGTCTTTGGTGCCAGGGCCGCTCGCTCGGCATTGGACGAACCCGCCGCTGCGGGCGGCGAGCCACCAGCGACAATCCCGCTCGAGCTGCCGTCGCCGGCGACGCGTGAAGCGATGTGGCGCAATGCCGGCTTGGTCCGTGACCGCGCGGGGCTGGAGCTGTTGCTCGAGGACCCATACCCACTGGCATCTGAGGTCGCGCGCTGCGCGCTCGCTCGCGAGGAGAGCCGTGGAGCCCACTGGCGCAGTGATTTCCCCTCGTTGGAGCCCGGCCTTGACTCAATGCACGCAGTGATCCGCGGCCCGGAACTGGCCTTTGAGCACTGGCAGTAGCGCAGCTTACGTTCGCCGTCTTAACACGAACTACATAGAGCGGGTGTTTCAACCTTCACATGGAGGTCGAATACTCATCCTCTGCGGCTAAGAACCGTTTAGAGGCGGGGGTCAATGCGAAGGATCGCAACCCAACCCAAATCAGGAGCTCTAACACAACATGTATCAAGTGAGCAGAGGTATTTACCGCGAACTGTCTGCAGAGATCGTCACAGGACGTGAAGGTCACGAGGCGGTTCTGAAGGCAAGCGAGCAGGCAATTGAACGACTGGCCACCGACCGTCACTACTTCGCTGCGCCGGCCCGCAGCCTTTTCCGCGAGATCCGCGTCCACTTTCCGATCCAGTCCCAGGCTCGTGTTTGGGCCGTTGTTCGCGACTACGTCGCAGCCGCAGACGGGGCGATCGCTCAGCTGACAACCAACGGCCGTGACGTCTTTGGCAACCGCCTCCAGTGCCGTGCAACGACTCGTCGTGGCAGCTCCTGCCGTCGCCTACCGAGCAACGCCAACGGCTACTGCCCCTCGCATCAGCACCTAGCGGTGACTGAAGAGATCGAACTAGCGCCAGCAGCCTGATCGGCTTCGCTCACCGCGCTGAAGCGATTTGAACCGCTCCAAATAGCTTCAACCCAGTGGCCGCCGACCAGCCGCGATTGTGTGTGATCGCTCACACAACAACTATGTTGGCTGCCTCATTCGCCGCTCGACGAGCTCGAAAAGCCCATTAACACTGCGTTTACGATCATTGGCGATTTTGCCACGGGTCTCGAAACCCCCTGATTAGCAGGGAAATTTGCGATTTGTGCTGGAGTTTGCGACACTTATGGCAGCGAACCGCCCTGTTTTACGGCTATTCCGCCAGAAACATTAGGGTTCTCGCTCAATATCTAAAGATGCCAATCGCAATCAAAGAGTGGGCCGTCACAGTTCGCGCGCTATCGGAAGGCGAGCAGCTGCTGATCTTCCGCAGCGGCGACAGCGGAGACTCCTCGCTCCAGCACGATCGCTTCTTCCTCTTCCCGACCTTCGAGCACCCGCGCAACGACGTCGTTCGCGGTGCCCACGTACCTGAGCTGCGCCGCGCGCTTGAAGAGGGCGTCTGGCCTGATGGTGACCCGCCAATGAGCGCCTTGACCCAGCCCGGCGGGATTGAGCAGCCCGATCGCGTTCGCGTTCGCGCCTGGGCGGAAGTTGCCGGCCAGTACACGATCACCAACCAGCGTGCCATCAGCGAGCTATCGCCGTTCTACATTTGGACTCCTGACTACGCCCAGAAGCGCCTTGGCTGGCGCCGCGGCACGCCACTGCAGGTCACGCTGCTGAGGACGCACAGGATTCCTCGACCGGTCACGATCCGCGTCCGCCCCGAGCACGATTTCGGGCCAGACTGGCTTGAGATCACGCGCGACCTTCCATTCGAAGGAACCCCGGTTCTGTCGGAGATCGAGTTCGGTCGGGTGCAGGACGAGATCGAGGCGATTGTCTCCGGTCGCCGCCTCGCCTCATTCGCATAAACGGGCCGAGGCCATAAAGCCGATTTTCCGCATTGTCGGTCCGAAGCGTCGGTCTGATCCGCGGCGCTGAACAATGACTTGGATCGAGACCCAATCACCGAACTTCGCCGCGCGTCACGCCGAGGCTGATGGCGCCGACGCCGATGGCGTTCTCGAACTGCTGGAAGGAATCCGCGAGCAGCTGAGCGATGTATTTCCAGTCGTCCCGGAGGGCGTTACGGTCGTGATTCACTCCAACGCTGCGCAGCTCGCTCTGGCTCAGCCTGTTGCCGCCGTGCTGCGTGCATTTACCGCCCCTTCGAGCCGCCGCTACGTCGCCGGCTGGTACTCAAAGGACGAGATCCACCTGCTCTCACCACGCCTGCTCAGCGCGAGGGCTTCAAGCGTCCCTGGTTCACTCGAGATGTTGATGCTGGCTCCAGCTGCGCTCTACGGCCAACTCGTTGCCGGACTGAGCAACCCGGGCCTGCCGCCACCGTTCACTCCCACCTCGTGGCTGCATGCTGGCAGATGGGCTTGGCTCTCTGCCGGCGCTGGCCAGTGGTTCTCTGGCCAGACCGCCCATGCTCGCCCGGCGATCGCGAGCCGACTGCGCGAAGGCGACCAGCCGAGCTTTCCGCCAAAGCTGCGCGACGCGCAACTGCTTGGTGGCACCGTTTTCGATCTCGTTGCAAGCGAATCCGGCGAACGGGCGGCGATCCGGCTTGCGACCGAGCCTCCCGGTGATCAGCCCGAGCTGATCGCCCGTAACTTCCCCGGCCGCTCGATTGCCGACACCGAGGGCGTCTGGCGCGCCCACCTCGCTCGGCTCGGCGGCGTTTAGAGCCTTTTCAAGCGCCGATCAGCAGCCCGACCGCGATGACTGCGCCGACGACCGCAACAGCCGCCAGAAGGCCGCTAAAGAGCTTCAGCGGCGAAGGACGGTACTGATCGCCGTCATCGATAATCTCAGACTCCAACAGAACGTCGCGCGCAGCCGGTAGGGCCGACTCAGCAACCAGCAGGTCTCGCCTACCGGCAGCCAGCATGTCTGGCACATCGGAGCCTCTCGAGCGCCTAGTAACGCTCGGGATCCCCTCCTCCAATAGAAGGTTGGCAATTAGCTCAGCTTCGCTCTGGTTACGACCGCTGGCAACGACGCGGAGTTGACCTTCCGTGTAACCGGGATCGATCTTCTCGGCCCGCGCGCGCAGCTCGTCGCGCGCCGATTCGAGCCGGTCAGCCATCGATCTCGACGCCAATCTCCTCGATCACGCCTTCGTCGCCGATCATGAACGAGCGCGCAATCGGATCAGCAGCATTCTCAAGGCCGATTATCAGCCACTCACAGCCCGGCCACCAGCGCGCGAAGTTGACGTCGGTCTGCGAAGGGTAAGGATCAGAGCGCGTATGCGAGTGGTAGATCGCCGCCTGCTGGCCAGCCTCTTCGATCTCGAAAAGCAGCGGCGCGAGTTTTGCGCCGTCTACCTCGAAGCGGAGCGGGCTCGCAGCGAGGTTCTCTAGCTCATGCACCGAGACGGCGCGGCCCTGCGTCACCGCAATAAGGCCGCAGCACTCATTCGGCGCTTCGAGGCGAGCGTGTTGGACTACCTGCTCAAGCAGCGCGGGAGCGATGATCATTATCGCCCGAGCGTAGCGAGCTATTAACGAGGGACGCTGATCAGTCGGTCTTGATGACTGGCTTCTCGTCGATCTCAGCGGCGGCAACGTCCGGCTTGCTCTCGCCTGAGATCGAGTCCTTAAATTCGCGCATTCCCTTACCGACTGAGCGGCCGACTTCCGGCAGCTTCTTCGGGCCGAGGACGACGAGCGCGATCACCAGGACGATGATCAGTTCCATAGGTCCAATGCTTGGCATTATTTGATTCTACGGGTTCGCCGTGCGAAAAGTGAAGTTTGTTACCACCAGACGGTCGACTCGAGGTTCTCGACCTCGTCGACCGGCAGCGTATACAGCCCACTTGAGAGGTACTTCCAACCGTCGTCGCAGACGATGAAGACGACATTGCCCTCGTCCATCTCGCTCGCAAT
>JANRFB010000009.1:34458-46452 GCA_030725785.1 Solirubrobacteraceae bacterium | reverse complement strand
CCGATCACGTTCGGCGTGTCGGCGTAGCGGGCCGAAAGCGCCTTCCACTTGTTCACCCAGTCGGCCTCCGTAAAACCGCCGACTCCGTACCAGAGCGGGCTCATGAACGAATCATCGGTTGAGGAGTGGTTGTCGAGGATGATCATCAGCCCTTGGCGGCCGGCCTCGTCGATGATCACGTCCATCGCTTCCTGGGGCGTCTTGCCGGCCAGCGCCGCATTGTGGCCGTTCGAATAGTCAATGCCGCTAGTTGTGCTGGAGTTCATCGCCTGGATTGAGAACGGCATCCGAATCGTGTTGAAACCCTGCTCCTTGATCTGCGCCAGCATCTCTTTGTAGTCACGCGTCCAGAGACCGTGGGGAGCATGGTTCGAGGTTTCAAAGCCAAACCAGTTGACGCCCTGCAGCACAACCTCATCGCCAGAAGCGTCAACGATCTTTGCGCCCTGCGTCTTCAGCGGCATAACTGCGGCGGCCTGCGAGAAGGAGGGGAAAGCGAGCGCGGCGGCAAGCGCTGCGGCAAGCACGGCGAGGGCTGCTCGCGTGCGCAGTGGGGCGTTGGATACGGCAGAACTAAGCAAGGTGAAATCTCTCCTCTGTCTCGCCGCGCGAGACGTCGCGTAAGTTTCTATCGCGACCTAGAACACGGCCTGCCGCGGAGAGTTGCGCCGATGTCGCGGCTGCTACGCCAGTACGGCAGCCATCAGCGCGGTGATCTGATCGCTGATCGCTGGCAGCTCGTCGGCAGTTCCGGCGACGAGATGATCGCGGCAGATTCCGGTGACGATGCTGACCGCCGCTAGCGCAGCCAGCCTGCGCTGGTCAGTGGCCTTGGAAGCATCGCTGCGATCCCAAGTTGCTAGCAGCAGTTTGGCCCAGCGTTCGATTGTCACGCGATCGGCGTTGAGACCACGCGGCCCGCCGCCAGCAATGTCAACGATTGTCGCGTGAGCGACCTGCGGCTCCTGGGCGACGTTGCGAGCGAGAGCGGCTATCCCTGCGCCCAGGCCGGCCCGGGGGTCGGTGGCGCCGTCGGCCTCGATAGCCGCGGCAGCCATCTCGCTGAAGAGAACGTCGATCGCAGTCTCATAGGCTTGGAACCAGCAATCCTCAAAGTCTGAGAAGTGCTCGTAAAAAGCCTTGCGTGAGACTCCTGCCTTGCTGATTACGTCACCAACGACGACGTAACCGAAGCCCTTCTCTGCCGTTACGACCAGTGCAGCGTGGAGCATCCGGCCGCGCTGTGAGGCGAGCACCGCTTCACGCGAGAGGCCGTGCCGCCCGCGCGGTAGCGGCTTGATCGATTCACCGTCGAGAGCCCAAGGGCTCGGCTGCTTTTCGGGTTCGGTGGCGATTGCGAGAAACTACCACTCCGCGAGTGTTTCTTGGGAGATCTTGCCGTCACCTCCGCGCCGGTCGCTATACCTTGCCCGATGGCGGAGACCGGTACCTACACAACGTTAATGCTCGACGTGGCGAAGGCCTTCGAGGTGATCGCCGCGCTGGTCTTTATCGCCGGGCTTATCTTCGCGTTCGTGATCTCGATCCGCGCCTGGAAGCGCAGCAGCGGAGCGGTGGCATATCGGACGATGCGCCAGACCTTCGGCTCGGCGATCTTGCTGGGCCTAGAGATTCTCGTGGCTGGCGACCTAATCCGCACCGTCGCCGTGGCGCCGACGCTCGACAACGTCGTCGTGCTGGCGATCATCGTGCTGATTCGGACCTTCCTAAGTTTCAGCCTTGAGATCGAGATCGAAGGCGTGCCGCCGTGGCGGCGGGGGATCGTCAGCGGCGCGACGATGATGAAGAAGGCCGTGAAGAGCAGCGAAGAGGCTGCTTCGTAGCTGAGTGGTTGTAGCGCCGCAACGGTTTGGCTAGGAGGCTGCGGCAATGCAGCTTTTCAGCTCCCATGAGGGCATATCGGATTTATCTGATAAGCTCGTTCACGTGACCAAGATGACCGCCACCGAAGCTTCGCGTAACTTCTCGGCGCTGCTGAACCGGGTAGCCGCCGGCGAGCGGATCGAGATCACGCGGGCGGGCGCCGTTGTTGCCGTCGTTTCGTCTAGTCGACCCTCGACGGTCACGCTTGCGCGCCTGAAGGAAATACTTGCCGCGGGACCACCGCTGGACGACGCCTTCGCTGGAGAGCTTCGCGAGATTCGCAAGCAGATGAATGAGGATGTCCCGAGCGAATGGCCGTCCTAATCGATACCGATCTTCTGATCGCCGCAGAGCGCGGTGATCTAAGTGGGCTAACCGCAGTGCCAGACGAAGAGAGGGCAGTTAGCGTGATCACGGTGAGCGAGCTGCTCCATGGCGTGTGGCGCAGCGCCGAGCCTGAGGGGATCTGGCGCGGAGCCTTTGTCGAGCGGCTACTGGCCTCGCTGGAACCGATACCGATCACCGACCAAGTGGCCCGGATTCACGCCGCTGTATCAGCGAATTTGGTTACGCGCGGTGAGATGATCGGCGCTCACGATCTCTGGATTGCGTGCACAGCGCTGACCCACGGCTACGGCGTACTAACTGGTAACGCAGCCGACTTCAGCCGCGTGCCAGGGCTGCGCGTCGTCAGTCCTTCGTAACGCTCGCGCAGTAGTGCTGTTACGCATTAGCGCTCAGACTCGCTTCAGCAGCCCAAGCGAACGGAAGATCCTAGATGTCATACAAAGTTAGTACAATCGTCGCGATGGCGAAAGATGAGCGAATAAGCCTGCGGATCTCAGCTGACGATCTTGGCGTGCTGCGCGCGGCGGCTAAAGAGAGTGAACTCTCGCTGACTGAGTTCATCATCCAGACTTCGCGCGACCGCGCCCAGACAATTCTGTGCGACCGAACTGAATTCGTGCTCGACGAGGCGGGATGGAATCAGATGATGGCGATCCTTGAAAAGCCGCCGGAGCCGAACGAAGCGCTGCGCGAGCTGTTTGCCCGCCCGCGTCCTCAGTAGCGTTGCCTTGACTCGCTTCCGCGGTGCTCGGCCGCTCGGTTCGGACGATTGTCTCGACGGCTTCGACTGTGGAGTTGTCTCGCTGAACAGTTGGCTGGTCGAGCACGCGCGCAAAGGCGGTGAGATCGGGACGGCTCGCAGCTTCGTGATTATCGACAGCGAACAACAGCGGGTTGTCGGCTACCATGCGCTGGCCGCAAGCTCGCTTCGGTGGGGAGAGTTGCCGCCCGCGGCGCGCGCGAAACTGCCGCGATACCCGGTCCCGGCGGTACTGCTCTGCCGTCTCGCCGTTGACCTCAGCGTTCAACGCTGCGGGCTCGGAGCCGAGCTGCTCGCCGACGCGATGCTCCGAACCGCGGCCGCGGCGGCGGTGATAGGCGCGCACTCGATGATTGTCCACGCGATAAGCGACTCGGCCGCGGCCTTCTACCGGCGCTTTGGCTTCGAGCCGTTGCCCGACGACCCGAGGACCCTGCTGATCGGAACTGCGGAGATCCCGCTCAACAGCTAACGGCTAAAGCTGCGAGTCGTTGTCGTAGCGCTTGATGATCGTGACGGCGCCCTCTGGCGCAGCGTCAAGACAGAGGCGGCAGAGCACGCACTCGTCGATGTTCTTGTCGACGAGCTCAAGCTCGCCTGAGGAGGCAACGGCGAAGATGTCAACCGGGCAGACCTCGGTCAGCTTGGCGGCCAGAGCTGCGTCGGTGGCGGCGCCATCTTCAACCTCAACTGCGATGAAGATTCCCTCGGCGCGCATTAGCTCTTCCTCTCGTCGATCTTGGCCTGGATCAGGGCAGGAATCTCGCTGATCTCCTCAGCGACGGTGATCCCGGCCTCGGCGAGGCGCGCGATCTTCTCTGTCGCGGTGTCCTCTTTGCCTTCGACGATCGTGCCGGCGTGGCCGAAGCTCATCCCTGGCATCTCATCCATAAAGCGGCCAGCCATGAAGGCGACGATCGGCAGGCGCGAATTGTTCTCGGCAACCCACTGCGCAAGCTGCGCTTCCATTCGGCCGCCAGGCTCGGTGTAGATGACGATTCCCTCAGTCGCTTCGTCGGCCTCGAAGAGCGGCATTAGCTCTGCGTAGCTGGAGCCGATGATCGCGTCGCCGCCGATCGAAACAGCGGTTGACTGGCCCATCCCGGCGGCGGTCAAAGTTGAGGACATCTCGGTCGTCATTCCGCCCGAGCGGCTAATCACGCCAATCGAGCCGGGGGCGTACGCCTTAGCGGCGTCCTTCGCCGGGCCGCCGATGCCGCCCATCTTGATCACATCAGGGACGATGATGCCAAGGCAGTTGGGGCCGATGATGCGGGCGCCGTTGGCGCTCGCCAGTTCAACCATCTGCGCCACGTCGCGGCGCGGGATCCGCTCGGTGACAATCACGATCAGCTTGATGCCGTTCTCGATTGCTTCGAAGACAGCGTCCTTAGTGAAGGCCGGGGGAACGGTCACAACAGAGCCGTCAATGGGCGCGCCGTGGTGGGCGACGGCCTGAGCGACGGTGTCGAATACCGGCACGCCGTGAACATCGCGGCCAAGGCGGCCCGGCGTTACGCCGCCGACGACCTTTGCTCCGGCACCGTAGTCAAGGCACTCGCGCGTCAGGTTGACGGCCTCGCGGCCGGTGATGCCCTGAACGATGAAGGTTGTGTTTGCGTCTACGAGGATGCTCACGAGCCGGCCCCGATCTTCTCGACGGCGCGCTTTGCGGCCTCGTGCATTGAAACGGACCGATCTGCGTACTCAACGCCGTAAGCGTCAAGGATCAGGAAGCCCTGCTCTTCCCAGGCGCCTGGGATGCGGAAGATCGCGATCTTCTCGGCCGGGTCCATTCCCAGCTCAAGGCAGGCCTTGATCACGCCGCGGGCAACGATGTCAACGCGCGTGTTGGAGACGATCGACATCATCACAGCGATCTTGTCGACGCCCGGCTTCTGCAGCACCAGCTTGGCTAGGCCGCAGGTCTTTGAAACCGACGGGTTGCCGCCTATTTCGCAGTAGTTGGCAGGCTTGCCGCCGTGGGCGCGGACGGCATCAAAGAGCGTTAGCGAACCGCCGCCGGCTCCGATCACAAGGCCAAGGTTGCCGTCGAACTCAGTTACGTTGCCGGCAACGCCGCGGTGGTCTTCGCTGTCTACCGCTTCGCCTGCCAGCTCAAAGGCCGTAGGTTCGCGCGCTTCGCGCGTCTCGTCGTCGCCAACGCCAAGCTCGGCGAGCAGCTTCTTGTGGCGGCCGCGGGCCTCGTTCTCCATGTCCATGTGCG
Organism: Solirubrobacteraceae bacterium; assembly: GCA_030725785.1. Classification (GTDB taxonomy): domain Bacteria; phylum Actinomycetota; class Thermoleophilia; order Solirubrobacterales; family Solirubrobacteraceae; genus F1-60-MAGs163. The sequence continues at coordinate 41,233 of JANRFB010000009.1, read as the reverse complement.
CGTCAAGCGCGATGAATGAGCCGTCGGGGAGGCGGCCGATCGGGTTGATCTCGGCCAACGTCATGTCGTAGTCGATGAAGAGCTGGGCCAGCTTGGTGACGATCGGGACGAGCTTGTTCAGCTCCGAGCCGGTCACTCCGGTTGAAGCGATTACTTCCTTGGCCTCAAAGCCAGTAAGCGGGCGCAGGTTCGAGATGTGGCGGCGGCCTACCTTGTCGGGCTGCTCCTCGGCGACCTGCTCGATGTCAATTCCACCGACCGGGCTAAAGATGATTACCGGCTGCTTCGCGGTGCCGTCCCAAACGACGCCGGCGTAGTACTCCTGCTCAACTTCGGCCTTCGTGTCAACGAGCACGCCGCGCGGCATTTGCCCGCCGATTTCGATCTTGAGAACGTCGACGGTGTGCGCTGCGGCCTCGTCGGGCGTGTCGGCGAACTGCACGCCGCCAGCCTTCATTCGGCCGCCGCTGAGGACCTGGCTCTTGACGACGCTCGGCCCGTCGATCTTCTCGGCCGCGGCCTTAGCCTCCTCCGGAGTCGTCGCGAAACCAAACTCGGTGACAGGGATTCCGGCGCGGCGAACGATCTCGCGGGCTTCATATTCGTAAAAGCGCATTGGCGGCGCCGGACTCTAGCGGCTACGCTGCGGCCGTGTCAGCCGGGAGAAGAGAAGTTCACCTGCTGCTGGCGGTCGCGATTGCTCTGGCGCTAATCGCGGGAGCCTGCGATGGACTCGCCTACCTTGCTCTCGACGGACTTTTCGTCGCCAACCAGACCGGTAACACTGTGCTGCTCGGATTGGCGATCGCTCGCGGCGACGGCTTCGCGACGGTCGAATACGTGATCGCGCTCGCGGCCTTCATAGTCGGTCTTGCCGCCGCGGCGCTGCTGATTGAACGGCTCACGCGCAGCGGCGTGACGCGGATGCTGCCGGCGGTGCTGATGGTCGAGGCGCTGCTGATCGCGGTCGGCGCGCTGATCATCGAGCTTGCTGGCGGCAGGCTTTCCGGCGGCACCTCGGAGCTGCTCGCGGGCGCCGCACTGGCTACGGCCATGGGGATGCAAACGAGCGCGCTGCAGAAGGTTGGTTCGTGGGCGATTAGGACGACATTCGTTACCGGGCTACTTACCGACGGCACGCTCGACCTCGTTGCACGTGGCTTCGACGCAGTCGGCAGCTCGGCCCGTTCTGAGGCGATTCCCGATGAGCGCCCGCTGCGGATCGTTGTCCTCAGCTTCGGCCTTGTAGTGGCCTACGGGCTTGGCGCCTTGATCGCCGGCCTCTTCTTCAAATGGCAGGGCGGGACGATGCTCTTCGTCGTCGCCGCCTTCACGTTGGTGGTGGCGCTGGTTACAGCCCGTATGAAGCTGCCAGCTCCGGATCGTCGGCCGACACCATCCGTGCCAGGTCAACCATGACCTTGCACTGCTTCCAAGTGGCGTCGTCCTGCATCTTGCCGTCGATCATGTGAACGCCGCGCCCGTCGGGGATCGCTTCGATCACCTTCAGCGCAAACTTCACTTCGTCTGGATCGGGCGAGAAGACCTTCTTCGCGATGTCGATCTGCACCGGGTGAAGAGACCAAGAGCCGACGCAGCCCATCAGGAAGGCTGAGCGGAACTGAGCCTCGCAGCCGACTACGTCCTTGATGTCGCCGAAGGGGCCGTAGAAGGGGAGGATGCCGGCGCTGGCGCAGGCGTCAACCATGCGGGCGATCGAGTAGTGCCAAAGGTCCTGCTGGGCGCTCGGGCGCTGCTCATCTGGATCGTCGGTTTGAGGGTCCTCGATCACGCGGTAGCCGGGGTGGCCGCCGCCGACGCGGGTCGTCTTCATCCGCCGCGAGGCGGCGAGGTCGGCCGGGCCGAAGCTCATCCCCTGCATCCTCGGGCTGGCGTAGGCGATCTCCTCAACGTTCGCAACGCCGAGCGCCGTCTCAAGCAGCGCGTGGATCAGGATTGGCCGCTTGATGCCGGCCTTCGCTTCGAGCTGCGCGAGCAGGCGGTCTACGTAATGAATGTCCCAGGCGCCCTCAACCTTCGGCACCATGATCACGTCGAGCTTGTCGCCGATCTCGGTTACCAGCGTCGTGATGTCGTCGAGCACCCAAGGAGACTCAAGTGAGTTGATTCGCGTCCAAAGCTGGGTTGAGCCAAGGTCGATGTTCTTGCCGATCTCAACGAGGCCGGCGCGGGCCGGTTCTTTCTTCTCAACCGAGACGGCGTCCTCAAGGTTGCCGAGCAGAATGTCGGTCTTCTTAGCGATGTCGGGCAGCTTGGCTGCCATCTTTTCATTGCTCGGATCGAAGAAGTGGATCATCCGCGAAGGCGTGAACGGGATCTCCATTACTGGGTCCGGTGCGCCGATTGCGAGGGGCTTGAAGAAGTCTCTTGGGTGTCTCATGCCAACCACGTTATTAGACGTCGCGCCGAATTGTTCGCTCGTATGGCAGGCTCCCTGAATACGAATTGTTAACCGCGACGCAGGAGATCGACGAACTAGATGTCAGAACCAGGATTCACAACAGATCAGCGCGAGCGCGAGAGCTCCGGCGGCCACCCATACGGGCGCTACCTTGAGGAGTTCGAAGTAGGCGACGTCTACAAGCATTGGCCGGCCAAGACCGTGACCGAGTCCGACGATCACCTCTTCTGCCTAATCACGATGAACCACCATCCTTTGCACCTCAACGACGTTTATGCAGCCGAGTCGCAGCAGAAGCGCAACGTTGTGGTGGGCCCACTGGTCTACTCGCTTGCACTGGGAATGAGCGTCAGCGACATCTCCGGCAAGGCGATCGCGAACCTCGCGACCGAGGAGCTAAGCCACCCCAACCCGGTCTTCCACGGTGACACGCTGTTCTGCGAAACAGAGGTCCTCGAGAAGAAGGAATCGAAGAGCAAACCCGACCGCGGCGTCGTTAAGGTTCACACGAAAGTCTTCAACCAAGAGGGTGTGCTGGTAGCCGAGTTCAAGCGACTCGTCCTAGTGCCCCGCCGCGAGCCCGGCGAAGCCGCCGCTTAGGAGCCTCAAGTAAATGACTGATACGGCCGTCCCCACAGAACACGAAGCGCTGATCGCATGGGTTGATGAGATCGCCGCGATGACGAAGCCCGACAATGTCGTCTGGTGCGACGGCTCGGCCGAGGAATACGAAGGGCTCTGCCAGCTACTAGTAGAGAAGGGCACCTTCCGCAAGCTCAGCGAAGCCAAGCGCCCCAACTCCTACCTCGCTTGGTCCGACCCAAGCGACGTGGCCCGCGTAGAGGACCGCACCTACATCTGCTCTGAAGATGAGCACGACGCCGGCCCGACCAATAACTGGGAAGCGCCGGCCGTGATGCGCGACAAGCTAGTCCAGCTCTTCGAAGGTGCGATGACCGGCCGCACGATGTACGTCGTGCCTTTCAGCATGGGGCCGCTCGGCTCCGACAAGTCATACATCGGCGTGCAGCTAACCGACTCGCCTTACGTCGTCGCCTCAATGCGCGTAATGACGCGGATGGGCGCTAAGGCGCTGGCACAGATCGGCAGCGACGGTCACTTCGTGCCCTGCGTGCACTCGGTCGGAATGCCGCTCTACGAAGGCGTCGAGGACGTAGTCTGGCCCTGCAACGAGGACAAGTACATCGTCCACTTCCCTGAAACGCGAGAGATTTGGTCTTACGGCTCCGGCTACGGCGGCAACGCGCTACTCGGTAAGAAGTGCTTCGCGCTGCGAATCGCCTCGGTGATGGCGCGCGACGAAGGTTGGATGGCTGAGCACATGCTGATCCTCAAGTTGACCTCGCCGGAAGGCGAAGTGAAGTACATCGGCGGTGCCTTCCCGTCGGCCTGCGGCAAGACCAACCTTGCGATGTTGATCCCAACGCTCGAGGGCTGGACCGTTGAGACGATCGGCGACGACATCGCCTGGATGAAGTTTGGCGACGACGGCCGCCTCTACGCGATCAACCCTGAGGCAGGCTTCTTTGGCGTAGCCCCGGGCACGAGCGAGAAGACGAACCCCAACGCGATGGCTTCGATCGGCGAGAACACTGTTTTCACGAACTGCGCGCTGACCGACGACGGCGACATCTGGTGGGAGGGGATGACCGACGAGGCCCCTGATCACCTAATTGACTGGCACGGCAACGACTGGGCGCCGGGCTCGGACACGCCTTCCTCTCACCCCAACGCTCGCTTCGCCTGCCCGGCGGATCAGGACCCAGCGATTGCGCCCGAGTGGCAGGACCCGGCCGGCGTGCCGATCGACGCCTTCCTCTTCGGCGGTCGCCGCGCGACCGTTGTGCCGCTGGTGCGCGAGGCGTTCGACTGGAAGCACGGCGTATTCCTCGGCGCGACGATGAGCTCCGAGATGACCGCCGCTGCCGCCGGCACGGTAGGCCAGCTCCGCTTCGACCCGATGGCGATGCTGCCGTTCTGCGGTTACAACGTCGGTGACTACTTCGCCCACTGGCTGAAGCTCGGCGAGCAGGCCGACGCTGACAAGCTGCCGAAGATCTTCTACGTCAACTGGTTCCGCAAGGGAGACGACGGCCAGTTCATGTGGCCCGGTTTCGGCGAGAACAGCCGCGTGCTCGAGTGGGTCTTCCGCCGCTGCGACGGCGACGCCGAAGCTGTAGAGACGCCGATCGGCCTGGTTCCCGCTGCCGGCTCGCTCAACGTAGACGGCCTCGAGATCGACGCCGCTGACCTCGAAGCGCTACTGACCGTTGACGAGGACGCCGTTTCGGCTGAGATCGATCAGGTCCGCGGCCACCTCGACAGCGTTGGCGATTCGCTGCCAAGCACGCTGCGCGATGAGTTGGCCGCGCTAGAGCAGCGGCTAGCTAGCTGAGCTGCAGCTTCGAGCTAGTGGCGCTGCTGGTCGCCGGTCGCCGGCGGCCTTGATTCTTCGGCCAGTGAGGAGATAGCCAGCGTGCCGCGCGTGGCTTCGGTCAGCACCTCTGTCGCCTCTTCCATTGAGCGGGCGTAAAGCTCAACGAGCAGGTGGATTGTGATCGAATCCTCATCGTGCTTGTGGTAGCGCACGTGGGTGAAGAACTCGCGCGTGCCGTTGTCGCCGAAGGCGGCGTAGGAGAGCGCGTCGCCAGCGTCAGGGCCGGAGCAGCTCTCAACGTCGCTGGCGTTTACGGTGACGGCGCAGGAGGCGACCCACGGCGTGCCGGTGACCATCCGCTCCCAGCGGTCTTCGATCGGTTCAACGCGGCCGTCGCGGAAGGCGAGGTGAGGTTGGTCATGCATGCACTCGAGGCACTGAACCACGGCCTCTTGGAGCTCGTCGATTACGTCAGCGCGCTCGCCGCTGGAGGGGTCGATCTTGTGGATCCCTTCGTAATGAACCTGAATCTCAAGGTCGGTTGACCAGCACCGATAACAGCGCAGCCAGGCATTTGTCTCTACGGCAGGTTCCACGAAAGGCCATTCTATGCGGCTAGGCTCGCGCCGTGAGCGAGAAGCGCATAGAGAACGTCATCGCCGCCGTATTGGCAGGCGGCAGCGGCAGCAGGATCGGCGGCGCTAAAGCGACCGCTCAGCTGGACGGCCGCGCGCTGATCAGCTACCCGCTCGAGGCAGCGCTCGGCGCGCTCTCGCAGGTCGTCGTAGTGGCCAAGGCCGACGCTGAGCTGCCTGACGAGCTGGGCCGCGGCGTCGAGCTATGGATCGAGCCAGACGCGCCGCGCCACCCTGTAATTGGAGTAGTCGAGGCGCTGCGCCGCGCCGAGGGGAGGGCGGTTGTCGTGATCGCCTGCGACCTGCCGCTGCTCACGAGCGAAACCGTTGCGATGGTCGCACGCGCCGACGCCGAAGGCAGCCTCGCCGTTCTGGCCAGCGCCGCCGGGCGGCCGCAGCCGCTGCTGGCTCGTTACGAGCCCGCCGCGCTCGAGCCGCTGCTCGGCTTCGACACCGACGGCCCAATGACCGAGCAGGTGATGGCATTGATGCCAACGCTAATTGACGTGCCGGCTGAGGCCAGCTTCAACGTCAACGACCTCGAGCAGCTAAAAGAGGTCAGCCGCCGATTGCGCTCATCGTCCGAGCAGGCTGAATAAAGCCTGGCTCGCCGACGTGGTGCTTTAGCTCTTTACGCCAGACGGCATCACGGACAATCTGAATCAGCTCGTCGTCGCTAGCGCCTGAGCGCAGTGGCCCACGCAGATCAGTTTCGTGAAGTGAGAAAAGGCACGTGCGCAGCTTGCCTTCTGCGGTCAAGCGAATCCGGTTGCAGTCTGAGCAGAACGGCTCGCTTACCGGGTTGATCAGGCCGATCTTCCCTTTGCCGTCAGCGAAGTTGTAAACCTTCGCCGTCGCGCTCGGCTCGCGCGGCTGCTCTTCTAGCGGGTGAATCGCGTTGATCGCGGCGAGGATCTCAGCGCCGCTCAAGACCTTCTCCGGCTCCCAGGCGTGGTCGGCGTCGAGCGGCATGAACTCGATGAAGCGGACCTCGAACGGAAACTCACGCGCAAACTCGACGAAGGTTGGGATCTCATCCTCAGTGAAGCCGCGGATCGCTACGGCGTTGACCTTGATCGGGTGAGCTTCTGGGAATGCGGCTAGCGCATGAAGCCCTTCGATTACCTGCGGCAGCGCGTCGCGCCGCGTTAGCTCGAAGAACTTGTCCTGCTGAAGCGAATCAATCGAGACGTTGAAGCGGTTCACGCCGGCCGTCACTAGCGCCTCGGCATCGCGGCCGAGCAGGAAGCCGTTGGTAGTGACAGAGAGGTCTTCGACGCCGGGCAGCTGCGCCAGCATCGCGGCTAGCTTCGGGAAGTC
>JANRFB010000009.1:24593-34358 GCA_030725785.1 Solirubrobacteraceae bacterium | reverse complement strand
AGGGCCGCGAGGTCTACGCCAGCTCCGCGAGCGACGATCAAGGCCTGCGCAAGCACGGCAGCGTTACTTGCGGCGATCGCGTTGGTGATCACCTTGATCGTCTGCCCTTGACCTATCTCGCCGCACTGAACGGTCTTTGCGCCGAGCACCTCGAAGATCGGCGCTGCGCGCTGGAGGTCTGCTTCGCTGCCGCCGGCCATGATCGTCAGCGTGCCGGCCTCGGCGCCCGGCGAGGAGCCGGTGACCGGCGCGTCGATGAAGGCGATGCCGTGCTCGCCGAGCCGCCTGCCGAGTGACTTCGCCATCTCTGGTGAGATCGTCGACATGTCGATGCAAAGCATCCCTTCACGCGCCCCGGATATCACTCCCTGCTCACCGACGAGAATCTCCTCAACCTGCTCGCCGTTGACGACAATCTTGATTACGACGTCGCTGGCGGCGGCGAGCTCGGCTGGGGTTGCGGCGACGCTCACGCCGTGCTCGGCGGCGAAAGCCTCGGCCGTCGCGGCGGTGCGGTTCCAGACGGTCAGCTCGTAGCCCGCGGCAGCGAGGTTGGCGGCCATCCGCGAGCCCATGATCCCAAGACCAATGAAGCCGATCCGCTCGCGCGCCATCAGTTGACTAGGTCGCTGACCGCTTCGGCGAACAGCTCTGTGTGGCGATCAACGTCCTCGGCTGTAGTCTGAGGCGCAATTAGAGCCATGTTGTGGAACGGGGTGATCATCACGCCACGGTTGAGCGCGTAGAGGTGGAGGAAGTTCTCCAGCTCTGTGTCGTGAGAAGCGTGGGCGTCGGTTCCGTTGCGAGCCGGCTGGGGCAGGAACTGGTATTCGGCGCGGCATCCGAGCTGGGTCACGTTCCACGGTAGGCCGGAGGAGTCGATCGTCTTTTGGACGCCCGCGGCGAGCCGAGCCGCGAGCGGGATCGTATGAGCGAAGCAATCCTTGTCGAGCGTTGAGGAGAGAGTCGACGCCATCGCGGCGCTCGAGAGTGCGTTACCGGCCAGTGTTCCTCCGATGCCGCCAGTGTCCTCGTAATCGGCGTCGTCCTGAGCGAACATCTGCTCGAGCACGCTGTCGCTGACGCCGAGCGCGCCGCAGGGAACACCACCGCCGATCGACTTGCCGATCGTGACGAGGTCAGGATCCAAGTTCCAGGCCGTCGTGCAGCCACCGGGACCGGCCGAGAAGGTGTGAGTTTCATCGATCAAGAGCAGCGTTCCGTGCTTGCGCGTGAGTTGGCGCAGCGCCTCCATATAGCCGTCGTCGGGGAGGATGATCCCCATGTTCGTCATCGCTGGCTCGGCGAGCACGATCGCGATCTGCTCGGTCGCAAGCGCCTCTTCGAGCGCAGCAAGATCGTTGAACTCGATTGCGACCGTCGTCTCGCCAAGGTCAACTGGGGCGCCGACGTTCCCTTCACGCGCCGCAGTAACGCCGCCGCTACTTACCGCGAAGGCTTCGTCGACCGAGCCGTGGTAGCAGTAGTTGTAAACCAGCACCTTCGGGCGGCCGGTGATCTGGCGGGCAACTCGCAGCGCCGTTCGGTTTGCGTCGGTCGCCGAGAGCGTGAAGAGCCAGTGGCCGAGCTTGAACCGGCGCGATAGCTCCTCGCCAACCCAGACGGCGTCCTCGGTCGGGAGCATCATCGTAATCCCGCTCGCGCCCTGCGCGGCTAAGGCAGCGGCGGTCGCCGCGGGCGAGTGACCAGCCATCGCGCCGGTGTCGCCGAGCGCAAGATCGATGTAGTCGTTGCCGTCAACATCGGTGATCCGCGCACCACTGCCCTCGGCAGCGAAGACCGGGTGGCCGCCGGCCCAGAGCATCATCCAGGGCATTGGAACGCCGCCGACGAGCGAACTCTGCGCCCGCTCGTAGAGTTCGCGCGAGCGCTGATGGCTGGCGGCAAAGGCCTCTAGCTCGCGTGCCAGCAGCGCGCTCAGCTGCTGGCGGTCGATCTTCGTTGCTGTGTTCGCACCCATCGGAGAAAAGAGCTTACGCGCTCGCGCCCGGCGAGTTAACGCCCGGCGGCGGCCAGCTGCGCAAGCGTCGTGCCGCCTGAGACTGAGAAGAGCTGCACGCGCACCTTCGAGCCTTTGAGGCTCTCAGGCGGCAGAATGATCGCGAAACGCACGCCGCTTAAGGTGTCAAAGGTTTGTCCGACGGCGACGATCTTGCCGTTAACGGCTGCGGCAAGAGGCGTCTGTGCAGGGGCGCCGTCGATCGATCCGGCCAGATAGATCTGCAGCACACCGTCGTCTCTCGTCTGGGGCTTGTAAAGCTCGCTGCTCAGGATCTTCGCTGTGGCTGCGGTCGAGCCGACCTGCAGCGACGAGACTTGGCGGCCAATCAGGTTTTGGTTGGGCCCAAGGCGGTAAAGCGACGCGCGGCCCGGCGGGAACAGCTCTGACCAACTGCGCGCCAGCTCGTCTCGCTGCTCGATCATCTGGTTCCAGTCGCCGGTGATCTTCTTTTCGGCGCGTTCGTTACGGACCGCAACAACTCTCTTCTTGTTCTCGCTCCCAAGCGGCACACCATCGAACTTCAGCCCATCTCCGGTCTTAGTCACTTGCGCAACGGTCGGTGCGATGTCGATCGACTGCGTGAAACCGGTATCGACGGCGCCCTTGCTCTGCCCGGGCAACTTGACGAATAGGGGAGTGTTAGCCAGCTCGGGAAGGTTCTGCTTAGTTACGGGCCGCCGTGAGCCGCCGGGGCGGTAGCTGACGCCGTGGTCGGCGGTAACGATGAAGAGCGAGCGCTGCCAGATTCCAGCCTCTTTCATCCGCTTGACGAAGCTGCCGAGAATCTTGTCGGAGTACTCGGTCTGCAGCATCGAGCGCTGCAAGGCAACGTCACTTGGGTAGCGGTCGTCGCTCCAGATTTGGTCGTTGAGACCGGGGGCATCGCTGCCATCGCTGATGTACTGATCTCCCTCCGGGGAGAAGCGCCAAGGAACGTGGGGCAAGAGCATGTGGAACACGTAGAGCGGCGGGCGCCCCTCGCCGCTGATCGCGTTCTGCTTCTCGGCCGTCAGTCGTAGCCCTTCGTTACGTGAGCCGGCGCCAGGCAGGTCGGCCAGCGGTGGGCTGTCAGCGAAGCGAGATTTTGGATCGGCGGCCGTTTTGACCTCGGCCGCGCTCTGCTGGCTGTTTGTCGGCGCGAAGTCGGTGTAGGTGGCGTCGATCGCCGGTAGCTGGTTGGCGAGACTGTCGGGCAATACCGTCCGCCCCGCAACAACTGTGAGGTCATCGAAGAGCGCAGTCAGTCGCTCCTTGGCGTTGCCGACAGGCAGCGGCTCGCAGATCGACGAGGGGCAGACATGGGTCACAGCCTCAAGATTCGTCACGCGATGGCTCGGCGCGAGCATTGTGTAGATGCTCTGCTCGTAGACCGCGTTATTTGGCGTCTTGTCGGGTGGGGTAAAGCCGGTCAGGATCGCTGGCACCGCAGACCAAGTCGCGTCGCTGACGGTGGTGTTGTTCTTGTACCAAGTTGCGGTTTGGCCAAGTTCGGCAAAGTTTGGAAAGCGCTCTGCGTCGATCGAGGTATCGCCCTTCATCAGCATTGCGGCGGGAAACTCGTCGTAGATCACGAGCACAACTGGAGTTGAATTGCCCGACTCGCCTGCCGCCCCGCTCGAGCCTTCGCTGCTGGGCATGATCACGCTGGAGACGGGGGAGGCGAAGACAAAAAGCGCGAGGAAGAGGAAAGAGGCGGGCGTAAGAACGGTCAAGAAGGTGCGCATCCCGGTCGTCTTCCAGAAAGCCACGGCTGCGAGCGCGCCGATTGCCAGCGAGATCACAAACGCTGGCAGCGTGGCAGAGAAGGGGCCCTTGATGAACTGCATCGCGACGAGGCCGATCAACAGCGTGATGAAGAGCACGTGAACAATCCGTGCTGCGCTTGCCGAGACCGCCCGGACGATCACCTCAATCAGCGTCAGGATCAGCGGCGGTATGAAAGTCAGTCCGATCGCGAAGATCAGAATGTCGCCCGGCGTGTTACCGCGGGCAACGAAGAACGCACTGTCACTGCCCAGTACGTCAAAGAGCGGGCGTACGAGACCGAGCGACCAGAGCGCCGCCAGCTGCAGACCAAGTACCCACCACGAAGGCCACTCCTTCGTCGCCTGCTGGGCCTCGACTGCGGGCGCGCTGCTCAAATCAGGACTGCGGTGCGTCGCGCTCGGCCGGCGCGTCTGCGGCCGTTGTCGTCACCGTTGAGCTGTCGTCATCATCGCCGCGGCCAAAGATGCCCTTGATCCTCTTCCAGTACATCTTCATCGCGACGCCGGCGGCAGCAAAGCCACCGACCAAGAGCTGAAGAATCATCGAGCCGCTACCGGCGTCGAGATAGGCGAGAGTCGTGTGAAGGCTGGTCATAGGAAGGATCTCCTGAGTTGGGTGGAGCGCGGGCAAAGAGACCGTGCGCAAAGAACTACTGGTCAGCTTAGGTTACCGGATTGTTATCAAGAATCCTGCAGTCCGCTCTGAGCTGGCCCGTTTGCGCTAAGTAATTGGCTCGATTTAGCCTTTGAGCAAGACCCAGACAAGCGTCGCAGCGAAGGCGATTTGCCCGAAACTAAAGGCGATTGCAAGGCTGCTGGCGCCAAGCAGCAAAGCCAGCACGGTTCCTAGTGTGAATGCAGCAATCATTGCCGCCAGTTGAACGGGATGTGAATGAATCACGCGGCGGCGCTGATTCCGTTGCGCTCGGCGACGAGCCGAACGATGTCGCCGATGATCGACGTGATCTCAAAATCCTTTGGCGTGTAGACGCCAGCAACCCCAGCAGCCGTCAGCTCCGCGAGATCGGCGTCGGGGATGATGCCGCCGACGACGACCGGCGCGTCGACACCCAATTCCGCCATGTCGTTGATCACGGCTGGGATCAGATCGCGGTGTGATCCGGAGAGGATCGAAAGGCCAACGACGTCAACGTCCTCCTGCATCGCGCTTGTGGCGATCTGCTCCGGGCTGAGGCGAATGCCTTCGTAGACAACCTCCATCCCCGCGTCGCGCGCGCGGACGGCGATCTGCTCGGCACCGTTCGAGTGGCCGTCGAGGCCAGGCTTGCCGACGAGGATCTTAATTCGGCGGCCGAGCGCCTCACTGACGCGGTTGACTTCGTCACGCAGCGCCGCCAGCGAGTCGTCGTCGGCTCCGCCGCTAACGGCACCGCTAACTCCCGTCGGCGCGCGGTACTCGCCAAAGCTGCTGCGCAGTGCTGAGGCCCACTCGCCGGTCGTAACGCCGGCCTTGGCGGCGGCGATTGTCGCGGGCATGATGTTCTCGCTCTCATCAGCGGCTACGCGCGTTAGCTCGGCGATTGCTGCCTCTGCGGCGCCTGCGTCACGTTGCGAGCGCCAATCACGGACGGCCTCGGCCTGCTCAGCTTCAAGCGCCGGGTCAACAGTCAAGATGCCACCGTCGCTGCCGGCCATCAGCGGCGACTCTTCGGTCTCCGTGAAACTATTGAGGCCGACGACGGTCTGCTCGCCGCTTTCAATCCGCCGCACCCGCTGGCGATGGCTGTCAACGAGCGCACCCTTCATGTATTCAACTGCCTCAACGGCGCCGCCTTGGCCGGCAACGACCTCGATCTCGGCGCGGGCGCCAGTCAGCAGCTCATCGACGAGCCCGTCCATCACGACCGAACCTTCAAAGATGTCGGGGTACTCGAGCAGGTCGGTTTCGTAAGCCATCAGCTGCTGAATCCGCAGTGACCACTGCTGGTCCCAAGGTCGCGGCAGGCCAAGCGCCTCGTTCCAGGCAGGGAGCTGAATTGCGCGGGCGCGGGCGTCGCGGCCGAGCGTCACCGAGAGCATCTCGAGCACGATCCGTGGGACATTGTTCTCCGGCTGTGATTCGGTCAGGCCGAGCGAGTTGACCTGCACGCCGTAACGCAGGCGTAGCTTGCGCTCGTCGGTTACGCCGTAGCGCTCGCGGCCGATCTCCTCCCAGAGAATCGTCATCGCGCGCAGCTTCGCGTGCTCCTCGATGAAGCGCATTCCCGCATTGACGAAGAACGAGATGCGGCCGAAGACGTCGCCGATCCGCTCCGGCGCGACGCGCTCAGCTGTGGCGTCAAGCACGGCGATTGCATTGCTCATCGCAAAAGCGATCTCCTGAACCGGCGTGGCGCCAGCCTCCTGCAGGTGGTAGCTACAGATGTTGATTGGGTTCCACTGCGGCACGTGTTCAACGGTGTAGGCGATCATGTCGGCGATCAGCCGCATCGACGGTGCCGGCGGAAACGCATACGTGCCGCGGGCGAGGAACTCCTTGATGATGTCGTTCTGGGTTGTGCCGGTCAGCTCGGACTGGGCGGCGCCCTGTTCCTCGGCGACAGCGATGTAGAGCGCCAGCAGCCAAGCGGCGGTGGCGTTGATCGTCATCGAGGTGTTCATCTTGTCGAGCGGAATCCCGCTGAGCAGCGCTTCCATGTCGCCGCGGTGGGCTACCGGCACGCCGACCTTGCCAACTTCGCCGCGGGCGATTGGGTCGTCAGGGTCGTAGCCGGTCTGCGTAGGCAGATCGAAGGCGATCGAAAGGCCGGTTTGGCCCTTCTCGAGGTTGGAGCGATAGAGCTCGTTTGACTTCTCGGCTGTTGAGTGACCCGCATAGGTGCGGATCATCCAGGGGCGGTCTGGTTCTGGCAGGCGGGAGTCCATCCGGCAATTGTATGCTGCGAGCCCTTGTCTGAGCTTGAAGAGATCGATCTGCAACATCTGGGCCGCGAGCAGTCGATCTGCTGCTACCGGCAGGGCGACGTGATCATCGATCCTGGCCCGCAGGTAAGCAGTCAGCGTGTGATCGACGCTCTGGGAGGCGAGGCGCCTCGAGCAATTCTGCTCACGCACATCCACCTTGACCACGCCGCGGCAACTGGCTCGCTGATCGAGCTGTGGCCCGAGACCGAGGTTTGGGTTCATCAGCGGGGAGCGCCGCACGTGATCGACCCGGAGCGGCTGATTGCCAGCGCGACGCGAATCTATGGCGACGAGATGGAGCGGCTCTGGGGAAAGATTTTGCCGGTGCCGCAAGAGCGCGTGCGGGTTCTCTCTGGCGATGAAGAGATCGGTGATTGGAAGCTTCTATATACGCCCGGCCACTCTGGCAACCACGTCGCCTACCTGCACAAGCCCAGCGGCACTCTCTTCAGTGGCGACGTTGCGGGCGTGCGCCGGCTCGGCGGGCCGGTGCTGGCGCCAACGCCGCCGCCGGAGATCGACTTGGTTGCCTGGGAGCGCTCAATCGAACTAATTGAGGCCGTCTCGCCGGAGCGGCTTGCGGTCACTCACTTTGGCGTTTACGAAGACGTTGATGAGCAGCTCAGTGCCCTGCGCGGCGACCTTGCACGCGCAGCCGGATGGGCGCAGGAGGCACCCGACGCAGAGGCCTACGCGGCACTGCAGGCCGAGTGGCTGATTGGGGCCGCCGACGCGCAGACGGCTGCCGGCTACTTCGCTGTTATGCGCTCTGAGGATGGCTACGCGGGGCTCAAAAGAGCGCTACTGCGGCGCGAAGAGTAGGCAGCGGCTAGGCTTTTTGGCGATGTCCCAGACAGTCGAACTACCGCGCACACACGGCCCAGGCTCCGGAATTGGAGGCCAGTGGCGCGTGATCGTGCGCAACGACGACCACAACACCTTCGACGGCGTGGCTGGAGCGCTATCGCGCACCCTGCCGGGGGTGACTCTTGACGGCGGCTACGCGCTGGCCGACGAGATTCACAGTCGCGGGCTGGCGATCGTCTGGAGCGGCCACCAAGAGGCAGCCGAGCTCTACTGGGAACAGCTGAGCGACGCAGGCCTAACTATGGCCCCGCTCGAGCAGGGCTAGCGCCAACTAGTTCAGGGAGGTAACTTCGAGCGCAGCGCCGTTGCCGGGCTCGGGCGAATGCCCGTTGCCGTTGGGATGATCGCCGTTTGAGCCACCATTGCGGTGCGGCGGTTCGGGGCTTACGCGACCCTCGCCGACGAGGTCATTCCAGGCATAGAAGACCGGCACTTGGTACCAGCCGGATGTGATCGCGCGAAACTCGATCATCTCTGGGCCCGCCCACCAGCGCTCAAAATCGAGCTTATTTTCGAAATGGGCGGTCTGAGAGAACTTGTAGCGGTCCTCACGGCTGCGGTGAACAGCCCAGGCGCTCGCGCCATAGCGCATCGCGGTTGGCGCGACGTCGCGAAGAGCGGCCTCCAGCTTGTCGCCGCGGAAGCCGTTTGCGTACCAAGGAATTTCTATAACGTTTGTCATCAGGCACCTACCTCTGCTCGAATTGCCGGCGGCTCGGCGGGGGTTTCACCGCTACGACCAAGATTCTCCTCTTCGGCCCCGACGAGAACAGCAATCTTGCCTGCGTGCTTGTTCTCATGCATTAGCTGGTGGGCCTGAGCAACATCCTCAAATCCCATCGTCTTCCAAAGCACAGGCTTGATCAAACCGTCATCGATTAGTTGGTTGGCCTTCGTGCACTCCCAAGCATTGGCGAAGTGCGAACCGATGATCTCCTTCTGGCGCATCCAGAGGTAGCGAACGTCGAAGTCGAGCGTGAAGCCCGAAGTGGCGCCGCAGATGATGACCTTGCCGAACGGCTTGACGGTGTAGACGGAGGTCGGGAAGGTCGCCATGCCGACGTGCTCGAAGACGATGTCGGGGGCGTCGCCAAGGATCTCCTTAACGCGCTTGGCAAATGCGCGGCTTACGGCGAAGCGCTCTTTCTCTTCCTCTGGCGTTTCGTTACCGGTGCGCATCATTCCCGCGAACTCACGGCGGTCGATGTAGTCGGTTGCGCCGAGCTGCTTGATCAGCTCGCCCTTGCCTTCGGATGAGACGACGCCAACGCTCTGGCCGCCTGCTGCCTTGACGAGCTGGGTTGCGAACACGCCGAGGCCGCCGGCGGCGCCCCAGATCAGAACGCGGTGGCCCGACTGGAGCTTGGCGCGGTCGAGCAGCATGCGGTAGGCGGTGAAGTAAGTCAGGCCATAGCTGGCGGCTTCTTCCCACGAAAGCGCGGCCGGCTTGGGCAGCAGCTGCTGAGCCTGCACCTTCGTGAACTGGGCGAAAGAGCCCCAAGTTGTTTCGTAGCCCCAAATCTTCTGAGACGGCGCGGCCATCGGGTCGAGGCCGTGAACCTCTACGTCCTCATACGAGGCTTGGTTGCAGTGGACGACAACCTCGTCGCCGGGCTTCCAGCGCGTCACGCCCGGGCCAACCTTCCAGACAATCCCGGAAGCGTCGGAGCCGCCGATGTGGTGGCCGAATTCAGGGTGGTCGCCGGACCTAAAGACCGAGACCGGCTTGCCCAGCGCGGCCCAGACATTATTGAAGTTGACGCCGGCTGACATGACGCGGACAACGACCTCGAATGCCGCTGGTTCGGGCGTGTCAACTTCTTCGAGCTGGAAGGCGTCGATCGGCTCGCCCTCGCGCTCCTCGCGGATCACCCAAGCGGTCATTTTGTCGGGGAGCTCGCCGGGTTCGGTGGCAACGTTTGAAATTGCGGAGAGGTCAATGGTCATGGCGCCAATAATACGGCTCGCGCGGCGAATCGGACTTGCCGCCGCGAGCAGTCCGAGCCGGAGCCGATACTTCAGCACGGTGGAGAGCGACGGAAATAGCGGCAGCGAGCGAACAAAGGCCTTCGACCTGGACCGCACGATCGCCCTGAGCGATGGAATCTTTGCCTTCGCGCTGACGCTGCTGGTGCTGAGCATCAGCGTGCCGGATATCGCGTCGGGCAGCTCCAGCAGCGAACT
>JANRFB010000009.1:7990-24493 GCA_030725785.1 Solirubrobacteraceae bacterium | reverse complement strand
TCAGCGTGCCGGATATCGCGTCGGGCAGCTCCAGCAGCGAACTTTGGGCGGCGCTGCAGAATCGCGAGCAAGAGCTGATCTCATACCTAATCAGCTTCGCTGTGATTGGCAGTTTTTGGGTTCGCCACCACAAGCTCTGCGGCTCGCTGAAGGATGTTGACGGGCCGTTCGTTGCGATCAACCTCGTCTACCTCGCGACGATCGCGTTTATCCCTTACCCAACACAGGTGCTGGGCGACTTCCAGAACTCGGCCGGCTTTGCCTTCTACGCGGCTGCGATCTCAATTTCGATGCTCGTCTCTGTCGGCCTCAACGAGCATGCGATCCGAGGCAGCCTGCTCCAAACGACGCCTGACCAGATCGTGCTGAAGGATCAGCGCACCAACGGTGTCGCAGTGATTGGCGGCTTCATCATTTCGATTCCGCTGGTACTCCTCACCGGCGAACTCTGGCTCGGCTACCTCTGCTGGATCCTTGGCGCCAATTCCCAACTCTTGCTGCGAGCCATCGGTTCAGGGAAGCATTAGGTCGTTCTGGGCCGACGGCCGCTCGCCGCTGACGCTGAGCACTGAAGCGGGGATCGCGTCGCCTTCGACCGATAATGAGTAGGTGCCGTCGGTCAGGTTGGCCTTCATCAAGGCCGTGTTGTTTGGCTCGATCGTCGCGCTCTGACTGTCGATTCGCAGATCGGAGGTTCCTGAAGGGGAGTTGGCGCCGAAGGTGACGCGCTGGTCGCTGCCGGTCAGGTTGCTGACGATCAGCGTTACCGGCCCGCCGCCAATGCGACCCGGCGAGAGCGAGATCTTGTTTGGCATCAGCGACGCATTGAGTTGGATTGGCACCGGAGGTCGCAGCTCGTTGGCGGTGCGCTCCTTGGTGCCGCAACCAACCAGAACCAGCGCAGGCAGCGTCAGTAGGGCAAGGCTAGTTTTGCGTGTCGCTCTCAGCATGGCTTCTTTTGGGGCGCTGGAAAATAGCGCTGAAGCTGACTCTAACCGACGGCTAGAGGCCGATGCTGGAGTGTTCGCTGGCGGCCTCGTCGGTGAGCGTGAAGAGTTCGGCCTGAAGGCGATCCCAAGCCGCCGCCTCGGCGCGCTCGTACTCGCCTCCGTCAAGACCGCGAAGGTCCTCACGATAATTCTCCCAAGCGGCCTGCACGCGAGGGTCGAGCGATGTCTTTGGTTGCGGCGCGGTCGTCGTCACGTCAGTCACCCTCCTCCAGGTTAATGATCGGATTACTGTACCCCGAGCTTCGGCCAGTATTTAGCGGAGGCGATTATTGCTCGCTTGGAGCGGGAAAAAGTGTGGCTTCGGCGGAGCCGTCGCCAACTTTTAGCGTTGAACCATCCTCTGCTTCGCGGCGAATCAGCGCCAGCCCGATAGGGCCGTCTTGCGGCGAGATCGCGAGGCTGGTCAGCGTTCCGACCTCGCGGTCGACGGTGCTGAGTGAGTCGCCTATCGCTGCCTCGCCGCTCAGCTTCAGTGAGCAGAGGCGGCGGTTTGGTCGGCCGCGGTAATGGAGCCGGGCGATTGTTTCCTGACCGACGTAACAACCCTTCGTGAAGCTGACGGCGCGATCGTTGAGGCCGCCCTCCTCGGGGATCACGGTCTCGTCAAGGTCGACGCCGTAACGCGGGCGGCCACTTTCGATCCGCGCCAGCTCGGCCAGCGCTTCATCGGCCGCGGTCGCTCCGTCGGCCAGCAGCGCGTCGCGAACTGGTGCTTGATCTTCAGCGCTGCACAGAACGTCAACGCCAAGATTGGTTGTGATCAGGAGAACCGGGCGGCCCCCGAGCTCTGCTGCGACGTTGTCGTCCTCGCTTTCGCCGAGCGAGTCGGCGCCGGCGATCGCTCGGGACTGCGGCCCGAGCAGTGAGAAGAGGCTTGTTTGGAGCGTCCGTTTGTGGAGCTCCGCCTCGTAGCCGACGAGGCCATGGCGGATTGCGTCGAAGATCGGCTGCAGCGCGCAACGTTCCATGTCGAGCAGTAGCTCGGCGTCGGTTGCGAGCACGCGCAGGTCGCCGAGCATCCTGCCCTTTGCAGTGCAGCAGGCAGCCAGACAACCGTGGCCGGGGGAGAGCGCCTCAATCTCGTTCGTGACGACAGCGCTGAGCGCCTCCTTGGCCTGCGAGCCGCTTAGCGACAGGCGGCCGCCGCCGGAGCGATCGACAAGCGCCGCGCCGCTGCGAAGCGCCGTGATCTCGTTGGGGCTTGGAGCGGCGGCAGACATCGAAAGCCAAGGATAGGAGCAGCCGGGTTGCCGCAAGCTAGTTAGCCAGCTAGATAAAAAAAGTTAGGCATGCCATAATCGCCCCATGGAGCCGACTGCAGAACGGCATAGCCCCGCCGTCGAGGATTACGCGAAAGCGATCTACACGCTGCAAGAGCGGGCCGATGGGCCGGTTACGACGACCGCGCTCGCGGAGCGCCTTGGCGTTAGCGCGGCCTCCGCCTCGGGGATGGTGCGGCGACTGCGAGAGATCGGCTTGACTGAGCACGAGCCGTACAAAGGTGTTGAGTTGACCGAAGCTGGCCGCGCCGTTGCGCTCGAAGTGATCCGCCACCACCGCCTGCTCGAGCTGCTGCTTGCAGAGCTTGGCGTGCCGTGGGACAGGGTTCATGACGAAGCAGAGGTACTTGAACACCACATCTCGGAAGAGCTCGAGGCGCTGATCGCGGCGCGCCTGGGCGACCCAACCCACGATCCGCACGGCGACCCGATTCCCGCCGCAGACCTAACCGTTGATGAAGGCACGACGATCGCGCTCGATCAGCTCGAGCCGGGCCAGCGTGGCCTCTTCGTGCGCGTCTCCGACTCCGACCCAGAGATGTTGCGATACCTCAGCGGGCTCGGTTTGGCTCCAGGCGAATGGCTCGAGCTGGTGCGCCGCGAACCGTTCGAGGGGCCGCTAGTCGTCGGCTTCGGCGGCGCCGAACACCCGCTCGGTGTTGCGCTAGCGGCGGCAATGCGGGTTGAGGTCGAGTAGTGACCGCGCCGCTGCGCGACGAGGCGGGCGCTGAGGCGCTACCACCCGGCATTGACCCCGAGAGTGCAGTACGCCCCGAGCTGAGCGACCTTGAACGGCTGCGCGGCCGCGGCCGTGCAAGGACTGTTTTGGCGGTCATGGGCCCGGCCTTCGTCGCCTGTATCGCCTACATCGACCCCGGCAATTTCGCAACCAACATTACGGCGGGCTCAACCTACGGGTACCTGCTGGTCTGGGTGCTCGTCAGTGCCAATCTGATGGCGATGCTGATCCAAAATCTGTCAGCGAAGATCGGTATCGCGACCGGCAAGAATTTGCCTGAGCTTTGCCGCGAACACTTCCGCCGCCCGATCACGCGCGGGCTCTGGGTGCAGGCTGAGATCGTCGCAATGGCAACCGACCTTGCCGAGTTCGTCGGCGCGGCGCTGGCGCTGAACCTGCTCTTCGGCGTGCCGCTACTGCCAGCCGGGATTATCACTGCCGTGGCGTCGTTCGGGATCCTTTCGCTGCAGCAGCGCGGCTATCGCCGCTTCGAAGTTGCGCTGGTCTTCTTCCTGCTGATAATTCTGCTCGGCTTCCTTTACAACACGCTGCAGATTGGCTTCGACGCCGGCGCCGCTGCGACTGGCCTTATTCCGTCATTCGATGGATCGGAGAGCGTCCTCCTGGCAACTGGAATCCTCGGCGCAACTGTGATGCCGCACGTGATTTATCTCCACTCGGCACTAACGCAGGGGCGGATCAAGCCGCGCGACGACGATGAGCGCCGCAAGCTGTTGCGCTTCCAGCGAATAGACGTAACGGTCGCGATGGGCGTCGCCGGCGTTGTCAACCTGCTGATGCTGCTTGTCGCCGCGTCACTTTTCTTTGGCGGCGACCTTGCTGGAACTGACACGATCGAAGGCGCCTACAGCGGCTTCAATCAGCTCGTCGGTGGTGACGCGGCTATAGCTTTCGCGCTTGCGCTGCTGGCCTCCGGCTTCGCTAGCTCGAGCGTTGGCACCTACGCCGGGCAGGTCGTGATGCAGGGATTCATCAATCGATCAATTCCGCTGGCGCTGCGCCGCTCAATCACGATGGCGCCGGCCCTAATCGTGCTCGCTATCGGCGTCAACCCGACCGACGCGCTCGTAATCAGCCAGGTCGTGCTGTCGTTCGGAATCCCTTTCGCGCTGGTGCCGCTGGTGCTGCTGACGCGCCGCGCCGACGTGATGGGCGTGCTCGTAAACCGGCCGATCACAACGGTTGCTGCATCGATCGTCGCGTTGATGATCATTGCGCTCAACCTCTTCCTAGTAGTGCAGATCGTGGCCGGCTAGCCGCGCCGCGCCGCAGCCGGGTAACCTGCAGGGCGTAATGGCACTGTCCGCTTCATTTCAAGAGGTAATCGACTCGCTGCCCGACGACTGGTCGGATCTCGACCTTGATCTGCGGATCTTCGATGAGTCGCGTTACGTCGAAGCGGCAACATTCCTCGTCGTCTGCAACGCCCAGCCTTACTCCCACAACGATTGGCACTGGAAGCTGCTTTGTGCACATCGCTTCGGGCATGCCGCGGCGCCGCAGGCAGTCCACCGCTCACTGCTCTTTCTCGATGAAGCTGGAATCGATGGCGAGTTCGTCGTTCGCAGCGTCCGCTCCGGGCGTGCGCCGGTATTTGACTCCTGGGGGCGGCCGGAGAGCGTGCGCGAAGATTTCCGCCGCATCCACAACCAGTAACTATGGCGAGGGTCATAGCTGCAGTTCCCGATCTACTCTTCGGTTCGAAGCTGGAATCGGCGCTTGCAGCGGGCGGGTTTGATTGTGAGCTGATTGCCAGCGCGCAGGCGGCGCGCGACGCTGCCGCCGGGGCAGAGCTGCTCGTCGTTGACCTAACCGACGCCGACTTCGGTGGCATCGCGCTGGTCGCCGAGATGGGCCAGGCCGGTGAGCTCGCTTCGCTTCGCACGCTCGGCTTCTACAGCCACGTTGAGCCGGAGGTCAAAGCGGCGGCAACGGAAGCCGGATTCGACCTCGTTGTTCCACGTTCGCGGATAAACCGCGAGGGCGCCGAGCTAGCCGCGAAGCTGCTCGCGGGCGCATAGACTGGACGAGCAATGCGCCGCAGAGTCACCTTCTCCCGCAACTTCACGCTCTCGCTGTCTCGTAGCTGCCAGTGTTACTGCAAGTACTGCGCCTTCAAGACGCACCAGCCGCACCTGCACACGCCAGACGAGGTTGATCGCTTCATTGAGCAGGCGGTGCGGCGCAACTCGAAGGAGCTGCTGATCCTCACCGGCGAGCGGCCCGAAGCCATTGACGGGGTTGCCGCGCAGCTCGAAGAGCTCGGGCACGAAGATTTCACCGCTTACGTTGTCTGGGCCTGCGAAAGGGCTTTGGAGCGCGGGCTGCTGCCGCATACCAACATCGGCGTCGTTCCTCGCGAGGATTTGCAGCGGCTGCGCGCGGTCACGGCCTCGCAAGGGCTGATGCTCGAATCAACCCGCGACGACCTGATCGCCCACCAAGGCTCGCCAACGAAGAGCCCGGCGCCGCGGCTGGAGATGATCGAGTGGGCCGGCGAGCTGAAGATCCCCTTCACGAGCGGCATCCTCGTAGGGATCGGCGAGTCACACGAGGATCGCTTTGCGGCGCTCGACGCGCTGGCCGAAGTGAACGCGCGTCACGGCCACATCCAAGAGGTGATCATCCAGAACTTCGTTCCGCACGACTCCTACTACGGCGAGGACGTAGGCGAGCTTGCGGACGCTGCAGCGACACGCTTCTGGGAGACGGGAATCGGCGAGCCGGTCGGGGCAGAGCTACCTCAGTGGGCGACAGGAGTGTCAATCGAGCAGCTAGAGCAGCTAATCGTTTACGCGCGCGAGAACCTTCCCGGCGTTGGCGTTCAGGTGCCGCCGAACCTCTCTGAGCACTGGCCGCGGCTGGTTGCTGCCGGCGCCACCGACCTTGGCGGCCTCTCCGCTAACGGCGACCACATCTCGCCTGAGCAGCCATTCCCGTCGCCCCATCAAGTTCGCGCGCGACTGCTCGAGGATGGCGTTGCCCTGACCGAGCGGCTCTGCGTCTATTCGAGTTACATCGGAACCGAATGGACGGCGCCGGCCGTGCTCGACACGATTCGCGCCAAGTATTGGAGCTTCATCCCGCGCGGCGGCTCCGGCCGCAGCGAGGCGCCATTCTCGATCAATGCTGATCTCGTAGGTCCAGCAATCGAGAAGGGGCGCGCCGGTGAGGAGCTGAGCGCGCCGGAGCTGACGGCACTCTTTGCGGAGTCGCGGCCGGAAGCGATCGAGCAGATTCGCGTCGCCGCTGACGAGCTGCGCGCCGAACTCGTTGGCGAGCGGGTCAGCTTCGTCATCAATCGCAACATCAACATTTCGAACGTCTGCACCGTTGGCTGCGCGTTCTGTGGTTTCGGCCAGAGTCGCCGCTCGCCGGAGGCTTACAACCTCGACCAAGAAGAGTTCGTGCGGCGCGTCGGCGAGGCCGTTGAATTTGGCGCCAGCGAACTCTGCATCCAATCCGGGATTCACCCCGACTGGCAGCTCGACGATTACCTCAGTTGGCTGCGGCTGGCAAAGGCGACCGCGCCGCAGCTACACCTCCATGCCTACAGCCCGATGGAGATCGCGCACATGTGCGACATCTCAGGTTTGCCGCCAGCCGAGGTGTTTGCCCAGCTCGCGGACGCGGGCCTTGGCTCGACACCTGGCACCGCGGCTGAGGTTCTCGACGACGGCGTACGCCAGCGGATTAGTCCAAACAAGCTCCCGGTTGCGCGCTGGGTTGAAATAATCGAAGCGAGCCACCGAGCCGGGCTCTACTCGACGAGCACCGTGATGTTCGGCCATATTGAAGAGCCGTGGGAGCTGGCCGAGCATATGCGAGTAATTCGCGAGCTTCAGCAGCGCACCGGAGGCATCACGGAATTCGTGCCGCTCTCATTCATTCCATTCCACACGCTGCTCGGTCGCACGCACGGAATCGAAGAGATCAGCCGCGAAGAGAATCTCAAGCACACTGCTGTATTCCGTCTCGCGCTGGGGAAGACGATCCCCAACCTTCAGGCCAGCTGGGTCAAGATGGGGCTCGAAACGGCCACCGAAGCGCTGCGCTGGGGTGTCAATGATCTCGGTGGCACGCTGATGGAGGAGAACATCAGCCGCCTTGCCGGCAGCTACCACGGAGTCCGCCTCGAGCCGGACGATTTGGTCGCCGCCGCACATCGCGCCGCTCGTCCGGCCTTCGAACGTGACACTCTCTACGGCGTGAAGAGCGAATACCCACTGGCAGCAACGACCGAGGCGGTAACGGCGTGACCGGGCTTAGCGACGATCAGCAGGCGATCACGCCCGAGGGCCTGAAGGCCTTAGAGGCAGAGCTGGCAGAGCTCGAAGGTCCAAAGCGGGCTGCGCTCTCAAAGCGGATTCAGGCTGCGCGCGAAGAGGGCGATCTGAAAGAGAATGCCGAGTACCACATCGCCAAGGACGACCAGTCGCACATGGAAACAAAGATCCTGCGCCTGCGCGAGCGGCTACGCAGCGCTGTTGTCGTTGAAGCCGACGGCGATGCCAAAGTCGTCGCTTTTGGCATGCCGGTAACGGTTACCGATTTGGAATCAGGAAAAAAGCAGAGCTTCACGATTGTCGGGCCTACCGAAGCCAAGCCCGCAGAGGGCAAGCTCTCAAGTGAATCGCCGGTGGCGCAGGCACTTCTGGGTGCGGCGCCGAAGGCCGAGGTTGAGGTTGAAACACCGGCTGGCACTCGCCGCTGGCGCGTCGACTCGCTCGGTGACTAAAGGAAGCGGTCTTCCGCAGGCGGCCTGAGCAGCGCCTGAGCGCCGGGGCCGTCCTCGTCGCTAACAAGGCGCCCGAGCCCGCGAATGATTACTGCAGGGCAGGAGCTGTCCTTTGTGCGTGCAAGATCGGCCGCCGCGGCGGCCTGATCGGCGACGGCGATCAGCGTTGCACTAAGCGGGCGGCCTTCGCTGTCGCTGCGGCCGCGCCAGTCGTCGAGTGGCGCGAGGCCCGCGAGGCCGATTGCCACGTCAAGCTGCCCGAGCCGCCAGGCGCGGCCGAAGGAGTCGGTGATCATCACCGCTGGGTGGCCCGGTAGCGCGGCGCGCAGCGCGCGGGCGCTGGCGTCAGGGTCGCGCGGAAGCAGCACGAGCCGCCCGTCGGCGCCGGAGTTGGAGGCATCGACGCCGGCGTTTGCGCAGATCAGGCCATGGTGGGTGCGGCAGATCAGCAGATCGCCGCTGTCACGGATGATTTCGGAGCTCTGCTGAAGGATCACCTCAACTTGGCGCGGGTCGCGGCCTTGGCGTTCAGCCAGCTCGATCGCACGCTCCGAGGGCTCAACCTCGGCTAGATCGATGACAGAACCTTCGGCCTTGGAGACCACCTTGTGGGCTACTACAAGAAGGTCCTCGGCGCCGAGAGGTTCCGCGCAAGCGGCGCCGATCAATGCCGCTAAATCATCGCCGCGCCCAACCTCGGGCAGCCCTTCGACTGCCAGCAGCTCAATCCGGCTCACCGCGCGCCGAGCCGCCCGATCACAGAGCGCGTGAACGGCGCAACGCTGCGGTCGGCGCTTTCAAGTGCGTGGCTTAGCGCGTCGAGATCATCGGCGGTGTCAACGTCGAGGCCGATCCCAAAGCTCGTTTCCACTCGTGAACTCGCTCCCGCTGCGGCAGCGATCTGCTGATGGCGCAGGCAGCTTCCTTCTCCAAACGATGGGCTGATCACGCCGGCGGGACTGAGGATCATCGCGTTGGTGCCGCTGCCGTGGCGGTCGGGGATGATCACGACCTCGTCTTCATCGGCGAGAGATTCAATCAGCGAATCGATCTCGGCTGGGTTGACGGCCGGAATGTCGCCGGCGATCAGCAACGTGTGAAAGGCGCCATCGGTTACTGCCCAATCAATTCCACGCTGGGCAGCTTCGCTGTGACCTTCGCTGGGGTCGTCGGCGAGGACCTGGGCTCCAGCGCCACGCGCCAAAGCTTCGGCGCCGGGCTCGCTGGTCACAACAACGATGTCGTCAACTAGCTCGCAGCGCCGCAGAGCGGCGAGCACGTCGCTAAGCATGCCGGTTGCCAGCGCAAGCCGCTGCGCCGAGGAGAGCCCGCCCTCCGCGAGCCGCGCCTTGGCGGAAGGGAAGCGCTTAACCGGTAGCACGGCAACGAGGCTCATACTCAGAGAGATAGCGCTTCAGCGGCAGCCAGTGCGTTGCGGGCAACGATGCGGCGCGACTGGGGGGAGTCCATCAGCGTTGATGCGACGGTCACCTTGAGCCCTTCAATTGCCACCGGCTCGTCGGTCATCAGCCCATCGATCAAGCCTTCGTAGGCAGCGGCGATTCCGGCCGCGTCGACGCTTAATCCAGCGTGCTCCATGAACTCCGCAGTAGGGCCCTTCAGCACTGAACCAGCAACGATTGGCGAGACGGCCAGCACCGGCGCCGGCGCGTCGAGAATCGCTTCATAGAGGCCGCTGAGTTCAAGGATCGGACCGATCGAAATCACAGGGTTTGATGGGCCGATAATTATTGCCCGCGCGCCGGCGATCGCCTCGAGCACCTCAGCGCTCGGCCTTGCTTCCTCGATCCCGACGAGGCGGACGCCTTCGACCGGCCCCTTTCCTTGCTGGGCGATCAGGAACTGCTGCAGGCCGTGCCAGCTGCCACGTGCCCGAACCTGAGTGTGGACGGTCTGGTTGGTCATCGGCAGCACGCGCGCTTCAACGCCGATCGCGTTGGTCAGCAGTGCCATTGCCCGCGTCGCTGAGCTGCCGCGCTCCAGCAGCCGCCTGCGCTCGGCGCACCATGCGATGTCGCGGTCGCCAAGGTTGAACCAGACGCTGCTGCCGTGGCGGCGCAGCCCGTCCATCGCATGGAAGCTATCGCCGGCGATGCCCCATCCGCGCGAGTCGATCAGGTCGGCGAGCGTGAAGCTGATCAGGTCCGGGTCAGGGGAGACGGGAACGCCGTAGATCTCGATGTCGTCGCCGGTGTTGGCGATCACGACGAGATCTTCGCCGACGTGGTCAAGCAGTCCACGTGCCAGCTTTGCGCCGCCGGTGCCGCCGGCAAGTACGACTACCGGGCTGCGGCTCACAGCCCTGTGATGCGGATGCCGGCGTGCGCCTTGTTACGGATGTTGATGCCGATCATAAGGGCCGTCAGCGACTCGGTTATACGCGAGTTCTCAAGCCTTCCGGCGTCAACGGCGCGAAGGCCAGCGATCGCCTCGATCAGCGCCGAAGCGACTGCCTTCTGCTCCTTGTCGTCGCCGCAGACGAGGACGTCTTCGTCAAACTTGTGACCGGGATCAGCGAGCATCGCGGCGCTGACGGTGTGTAGAGCGCTAACGATGCCAACGCCCTCGGGCAGTAGCGAAGCGGCCTGCTGAGCGGCCGATCCCTGCCAGACGCCGAGCATCTGTGTTGGCTTGCCGCCGACCTGCGCGGCAAGCGGCACGCTGGCGTCAATCACTAGCTGGCCGGGCTGCAGCGACTCGCCGATCTGCTTCACGGTCTTTGCCTGAGCGCTGAAGGGGACGGAGAGGACGACGACTGGCGAGGCCGCCGCGGCGGCAACGTTGTCGACTCCTTCCACGGCGGCGCCGGGAACCGCTGCAACGACCGCGGCGGCAGCTTCAGAGCCGCGATCGGCTTCGCGCGAACCAAGCACGAGCGGCACTCCAGCCTGCGCCCAGCGCAGCGCAAGGCCTTGGCCGAGGGCGCCGCTGGCGCCGATGATCGAAACGGAAGAAGGCAAGGGCATCGGCGCGGAGTATAGGTTTCAACGCATGAGACTTGAGAAGAAGTTGGCTGTTGTCACCGGTGGCGCGAGCGGAATCGGCGCTGCAACATGCCGCAGGCTGGCAGCAGAAGGGGCGACTGTCGTCGTCGCCGACCTGCAGATTGAGGCCGCCCGCGAGCTCGCAGGTGAGATCAGCGGTGTGGCCATCGAGCTCGATGTAACTGACTTTGCGGCCGTCCACGCCAGCTTCGAGACCGTCGCCGCAGAGCACGGGCAGATTGACATCCTCGTCAACAACGCCGGCACCGATCGCTTTGCCTTCTTCATCCATACCGATGAGGAGCTTTGGGACTTTCTGCTCGCCGTCAACGTGAAGGGTGTATTCAATTGCACCCACGCAGTGCTGCCAGCGATGCATCAGCGCAAAGGCGGAGTGATCGTGAATGTCGCCAGTGAGGCCGGCCGCACCGGCTCTCCCGGCTCTGTCGTTTACTCGACGGCCAAGGCCGGGGTGATTGGCTTTACGAAGGCGATCGCGCTGGAGTCGGCCCGCTACAACGTGCGCAGCAACGCTGTCGCGCCTGGTCCCGTTGACACGCCGCTGTTCCAAGCCGCCTCAACGATGCTAGGCGAGCTCGGCGAGAAGCTCCAGCAAGGGATGATTTCGAAGACGGCGATGGGGCGTGCAGGCGAGCCCGAAGAGGTCGCCGCTGCAATCGCCTTCCTCGCCAGCGACGACGCCTCATTTGTGACCGGCCAGACGCTGAACGTCAGCGGCGGCCTTTCGATGGCTTAGCTGCCGCTGAAGTTGGCGTCACGCTTTTCGCTGAAGGCGCTAACGCCTTCGCCGAAATCTGCGCTGTTGGCGCAAAGCTGCTGGGCGGCTACCTCTTGCTCGAGCGTCGCCGCTAGCGCCGGCTTGGCCGCCGCGTCGATCACTCGCTTCGAGAGGCCGACGGCAATCGGCGCGCAGGCAAGCAGCTCGGCGACCAGCTGATCGGTCGCAGCATCTAGCTCCTCAGCAGGCGCTACGCGGTTGGCGAGGCCGATCCGTTCAGCCTCTGTGCCGTTGATCATCTTCGAGGCCATAATCATTTCCTTCGCGCGGCCAACTCCAACCAGGGCGGGCAACCGCGAAGAACCGCCGACGTCGGGGATCAGTCCGACGCGCGTTTCAGGCAGCCCGACGATTGCGCTGTCGGAGATCGTCCGCAGGTCGCAGGCCAAAGCCAGTTCGAGCGCGCCGCCGATGCAGGCGCCGTGGATCTGCGCGATCGTCGGCTTCGTCATCTCTTCCAAAAGGTTCCAGCTTTCGATCATCGGGCGGCGGAAGCCACGCAGCTGCGAAGGGTCGTCGATTAGCGGAACGAAGCTTGCGAAATCAACGCCGGAAGAGAACATTGCGCCTTCTCCGCGCAGGACGACGACCCGCACTTCCGGGTCGTTGGCGGCGTACTCAATTGCTTCGCCGAGCGCGAGGATCATCTCGGCGTTCATTGCGTTGCGCTTCTCAGGACGGTTGAGAATTAGGTGGCGGACCGCGCCGCGGTCCTCGGTGATGACGATCTGCATCGGAGCCTTCCTAGTCGAGGAGAGCTACCGATAATGACGGCTTGCGCCGTGCTCTGCCGTGAAGCTAGGAGGCGGCCGACTGGACAGGGGCGGCAGCCCCGGGTTGCTGCTGGGGCTCCTGGTCGTAGTACTGCGCGGGCTGATCGTCGGACGGTGATTGCATGTCGAGTGCGTCCGTCGCTCTGTCAAGCAGGCTCCGCCCTTCCGGCTCCCGCTCGGTGACGGCCGCTTTCGCCGTCGGCTCACGGGTCGTACCAATCGCCGGGTCATGGCCCAGCAGCATCTGAACGGCCAGGAGCACAAAGACGGCGGCGAAGAGCGCTGCCGAAGCCTTGATTACCGTGATCGTCGCTCTTAGCCGGCCGGAGTTCATCGTCATTTCAAGCTAGCGAGCGACTCTGAAGCTTTCCTAAGAAAGGAAACCTTGCAGCTACGGGTAAACCTGATCCCCAGTAGCGCTGTCGGTGACGATGATTGCGACCGACGGGCAGGCCTCCGCAGCGGCGAGAATCAGGTCGTCGGGGCCGGTGCCAATTACCTCTGCTACCTGGCCGTTAAGAACAAAGACCTGCGGCGCTACTTCGACGCAATCCCCGTGCGCGGCGCACCCGACTTCGTCGATCGTTGGTACTAGCGTCATGCTGCCTCCTTGGCTGGTTGGGTTGAAGCGTGCTCGGCGAGCAGCTTGCGCAGCCGCGGAATTTCGCGCGGCTGACCTACAGCGAGCGCGGCGACGGGAACCCCATCGCGGCTCACTACGGCATGGAAATTACGTTCGCTAGGGCTGCCCTCGAACACAATTTCGTCGTTCGCCGCCGGCTGCCCCAGTCCTTGCAGACGAACGCCATGAACGTCGCTCCACCATCCTGTGAATGGCACCGGGGCTGGTTCTTGGCCGAGGATTGCGTTGGCGACGGCCTTGCCCTGGTGGGCGGCAAGCTCCCAGTGGTCGCCGCCGGCTACATCGCCGGCGCCGTGAATATCGGGCCGAGCCGTCAGAATCTCAACCTCCTCAGGCAGCCACTCGCTGTTAGGGATCACACCGATCGCGACCAGCATCTGATCCAGCTGAACGCGTGAGCCGTCATCAAGAAGAAGTGCTTCGAGTCGGTCGCCGTCGCCGATCAGCTCGGAAACGCGCGCGCCAAGCTTTACTTCAACGCCCTCTTCGCGCTGGAGGTCAACAAGCCATTGCGCTAGCTCCGGATGGAGCGCCCGAGCCAGCGGCAAAGGTTCAGCTTCGATCAGAGTGACTTCGGCGCCGTGACCGATCGCCGTGGCCGCGACCTCCTGGCCGATCAAGCCGGCGCCGAGCACGACGAGGTGCTTTCCAGCCCGGAGCACTCCGCGTAGACGGATCGCGTCGTCGAGAGTGCGCAAAGAGTGGATGTTTTCGTATTGCTCGCTGCCTGGAAGCTGCCGGGCGCGGCTGCCTGTAGCTATCACGAGATGCTCGTAATCGAGCTCGGCGCCCGATTCGAGCAGCAGCTTGCGCCGCTCGACGTCGAGGCCGGCTGCGCCATCGCCGAGCAGCAGCTCAATCCCTTGCTCTGCGTACCAGTCAGCGGACCGAAAGGCGATTTCAGCCTGTTCCTTCTCGCCGGCGAGCAGCGCCTTCGAGAGCGGCGGCCTGTCGTAAGGCGGGTGAGTCTCGTTGCTGACGATTGTGACCGCGCCGCCGTAGCCACCTTGACGCAGCGCTTCAGCGCAGCGCTGGCCTGAGAGGCCTCCTCCAGCGATTACAACGCCGGCGCTCATCGCTGCGAACCCGCTGATTCCGGCACGGGCTGCGCGGGGCGCACGCGGCGCGCAGGCTTCGGGTCACCCGGCAGCACGCGGCGCAGGAAGAGGAAGACGATCGGGACGCCTGTCGTGAGCAGGATCACACGCATCCAGAGCTGGCTTGCGTCGGTTCCGGCGCCGAGCGTGTGTACTACCGCGAGCGCCCAGACGAGAATCGTCGCGCGGTGAATGCTGCGCCAGCGCCGCGCGCCGAACCAGCGGCGGGCGTAGAAACTGAGGCCGAGGAATGCGGCGGCCCAGCCAGCGATGATGCCGAGGCCGGTGTAGAAAGGGCGGTAGTCGATCGTGAACGGAATCGCGATCTGCGAGAGCGTTGGGTGCAGGTACGAATCGCCTAGCAGCGTGATGCCGTGAATTGCGATTGCGATCAAGCCGGCGAGCGCGGTTGATTCGTGAACCGCTAGCAGCTGGCGCTTGGCGCCAGGCTTGCGCGGCAGCCCGTTGGCCATCATCAGGCCGATGATCACTGAGATCGAGATTGCCAGCAGGGCGACAATCCCCGACGAGCGCGAGGCCAGCCACCAGCCGTACTCGAGAGGGTTTGGCCCGTTCATTGGCTGCCCTTAGTGCTTTTTGATGAAGGCATTGTGATTGTCACGCGGGGCGCAGCTTCGAGTTGACCGATCCGTTCAACGTTACCCTCTTCATCGACGGTGATGCCCCCGAATCGGGAGAGGACAGACGCAGCTGCTGCGGGCCCCTTAAGTAGAGCTACTTTTGCGAGCGTCTCAGCTTCAACGGCAGTCGGAGCGGCTGCGGTTGCTGCGACGAGCCCGGTGAAGGCAGGTTGCCCAGTAGCGGGGTCGATTAGGTGGTGGGCGCTCTTTCCTTCGGCGTTGCGCCAGATTCGCGAGCTGAGCCCTGAGGTGGCTACGGCGCCGCCGCGAACCGTCATCGTTTCAATCTGGCCGTCGCCGAACGCCCCGAGCACCTGTACCTCGCGCTCGGCGCCTGAAGTTCCGCCAATCCTAACGTCGCCGCCGCAGTCAACAGCCCAAGTCTTAAAGCCGGCTAGAAGTTCGCCAGCCAGGTCGGCGGCGTGGCCTTTGCCGGTGCCGCCCGTGTCGATCCGCACGCCGCGCGGGCGACGGATAATGCCGGCTGCTTCATCGACGGAGATCTCTCGCCAGCGGCTTGCCTGGGCCACTCCTGCCGGTGATGGCTTCGGGCGGTAGTCAGCCAGCGCCTCGCGCAGTTCGACGCGGTTTTCGGCCTTCCAATGCTCACGGTATCCGGCATCTTCGAGTTCACCGAGAAGAGTTGGATCGACGAGTCCGTCGCTCTGCTCGGCAGCCGACAACGCGGCAGCGATAGCGCTGCACATCAGCGGCGAAGCTGGGATCTCCTCGCGTTCATCCTCATTCAGTCGACTCAGCTCCGAACTGGGCCGGAAGCGCGACATCGTTTCGTTGTAGACGTTAAGGAACGCTTCAACGCGGTCGGCGGCATCTTCGGGGCTGCCGACAGCAGGGCCGGTCGGCTCGCCGACGAGGATCCGGATATGCGTTCCCATCAGCTCAAGGGCGCGATCGACGACGTCGCTCGTAGGTGCGCTTGTCATTGCTGGCATCAGCTTACGAGGCTGCGGTCTGAACCGGTGCGGGCGCGGACTGAACCGGGGCGCTGTATGTCTGCGCCGGCGCGCTGTAGCTGGTGCCGCCGCCGCCGCCACCGCTGCTGGCGTATGTCGGGCTGCTGCCCGAAGCAGCAGAGGATCCGCTTGGTGCTTCAACGATTGTGACGATCTTCTTCGTCTTGATCACCTTGCGTAAGATCAGGCTCTTCTGGACGACCTCAGGCTTCTTAGCGCCAAGTAGCGGGTCTTGCCCATTGGCAACCTGAACTCCGAGCAAACCGGCGAGCAGCGTGAAAATCGCTGCGCTGGCAAGGAAGACAGGCACGACGGTTGCGTTGGTCCGCGCCTTGCCTGGCCGTGTCGTAGGTTGATTGTTCTGCTGGTTCGTCATTGCGGTCTCTTTTCGCTTTGCGATTTCTGCTCTAACCGCTGGTGCTCGTCTGCACCGGGGTTGGCTTAGGGGTAGAGGACTGCGAGCGAGCGTTGCTGTCCGGGTTTGCCGGTGAGCTGGCGGCTTGGGTCGAAGTGACGCCGGCGCCGAGCATCGGGTCGTTACCGGCGGCCACTTGGAGGCCGAGGAACCCGCCCATCGAGGCGAACAGTGCCGTGCTGGCGAGCATCACCGGAAGAATTGTCTTGTTCTTGCGGCGGGCTCGCGGCTTGCTCTGGCTATTTGTCGTCTTGTTGCTCATTTGCAATGTTCTTTCTGGTTCGAATCTGATTTGGCAGGTGTGGGGGACGATCAGTCGTCGTCGCCTTCGCGCTCGTTGTCGTCGTCTTCGCGCTCGTTGTCGTCGT
>JANRFB010000009.1:0-7890 GCA_030725785.1 Solirubrobacteraceae bacterium | reverse complement strand
CTTCGCGCTCGTTGTCGTCGTCTTCGCGCTCGTTGTCGTCGTTCTCTTCGCTCTCGCCGCCGCCGCCGTAGCCGCTGGTCTGGCTTTGGACCGGCGCTGGCTTTGAAGTCGGCTTAGGAGCCGAGTAAGTAGGGGATGAGCTGACCGGCACCCTTGCCGGCGCGCCGGAGCTGTAGGTCGTTGAGGCTCCGCTAGCAGCTCCGGAGCCGCCTGCAGTGGCGTTCTTCGGCTTACGGTGCTTTGTAACTTTCACCGTGCGCTTGACAACAACGGTGCGAACTTCGGCCGCTGTCGCTTTTTGGGCTGCCGAGCTGGAAGTACCGCTTTGTGCTCCGATTGCGACTGCTGTCAGAGCGCCGAGCGCGAGAATTGTTCCACCGGCTGCGAGATGTGTTCGGTTTGGTTTGATCATGCACTGGATAGTGGCGATCGGAGCTGAAACGGCTCCGTAAACGCAGGGAAAGCTTCGGTAAAGCTTTTTTGCGGCGATTAGAACCGCGCTGATCGTCTGTACGCTGCGCCTGTGAGCCTTTCCGGTCCCCGCATCCTTGTGGTCGAAGACGAACGCGCGATCTCCGAGCCGCTCGAAAAGCTGCTTGCCCGCGAAGGCTTTGCGGTCACGGTTGCCGCAACCGTTGCCGATGCGCTCGCCGAATTTGCCTCCGCGTCCCCCGATCTAATCCTGCTCGATCTGAACCTTCCCGATGGTGACGGGCGCGACGTGGCGCGTGAGATCCGGCGCAGCTCAGGCGTGCCGATCATCATGCTGACGGCGCGTGGAACCGAGACCGACCGCATTGTCGGGCTCGAGATTGGCGCCGACGATTACGTCGTCAAGCCCTTCTCGAGCGCCGAGGTGATCGCGCGGATACGGGCAGTGCTGCGACGAAGCGAGTCCCACCCCGAGCCACAGGATCAAGACCTGGGTGATCCGGTCGTCGTCGATGAGGTTCGAATCGACCCATCCAGCCACCGGGCCTTTCTCGGTGAGGACGAGCTCGATCTGAGCCTAAAAGAGTTCGATCTGCTCTATGAGCTGGCGCGCAACGCCGGCAACGTAGTCAGCCGTGACGACCTAATGACCCGCGTCTGGGACGAAAACTGGTTCGGCTCGACGAAGACGCTCGACGTTCACATCGGATGGCTGCGGCGCAAGCTCGGCGACGATGCAAACGAACCGCGCTGGATTGAAACGGTTCGCGGCGTCGGCTTCCGCTTTGCCGCCGGCGACGGGAGCGCAGGGCCATAACGCTTCGCCGCGGGCTATTGCTGGCCTTGGCTTACGTGCTGGTCTTGGCGGTTGTTTCTCTAATCGTGCCGCTTGGGATCAGCCTGCGAGACCGCGTCGACGCTGAGATCCGCCTTGAGGCGCGTGCCGAGGCGCAGGTCGTAGCCAGCCGCGCCGTTTCTCTGCTCAACCCGCCGCGCAGTGGGCGTCTCGGCACGCTGAGTGAATCAGCCGCCAAGGCTGCCGGCGGCCGAGTACTGATAGTCGACCGCAGCGGCGAGGTTCTGGCCGATTCGGAGGACAGCGTGGCGGTCGGCTCCTCGTTTGCCAGCCGCACCGAGATTGCTAGCGCGCTAAAAGGCAAGGCCACGCAGGAGCGCCGCTATTCGTCGACGCTGAACGCCGAAATCCTCGCCACCGCGGTGCCGATCTACACCGGCGCCGCCATCAAGCCGGTCGGTGCCGTGCGGGTCACTCAGAGCGTCAATGCGGTTAATCGCGCAATCCGCCGCACTTGGCTGGGGTTGCTGCTCCTCGGCCTCGTTGTGATCGCGCTTGGGTTAACGGCAGGAGCAATAATCGCCGGCCGCATCACGCGCCCGATAGTGCGCCTTGACAGGGCGGCCGGGCAGGTTGCGCAAGGCGACCTGACTGTAGTCGCGGAGCTTGAAGGAAGCCGAGAGCAGCGCGCGCTGGCGGCCAGTTTCAATGCGATGACCGAGCGCGTCAACGTGCTGCTCGACGGACAACGCGAGTTTGTCGCGGATGCCTCGCATCAGATGCGTACGCCGCTGACGGGGATGCGCCTGCGGCTGGAGGAAGCGCGCGCGCAGTCCGAAGATCCTCAGCAGCGTGAGGAGCTAGACGAGGCGATCGGCGAGGTCGACCGTTTGACGCTGATCGTGGCCCAGTTGCTTGAGCTGAGCCAAGCAGGCGAAGCTCCACCACCAAAGTCGACCGCCGATTCAGCAGAGGCGCTTGCAGCGGCGCTGACGCGCTGGGCTGGCCCCGCGGCCGAAGCCGGCTGCGATCTGCGACTAGATGCCAGCGCCAGCTGCCAAATCGCTTGTCACAGCTCAGACGTTGACCGGATCCTCGACACGCTGATCGAGAATGCAATTGCCTACGCGCCCGGCACCGAGATCGTTCTGAGCTCAGCGGGTTCAACGTTGCGTGTTGGCGACAGAGGCCCGGGGCTCGCCGGCGAGAGTGGCGAATCTCTCTTTGAGCGCTTTCATCGCGGCGCCGCGGGCCGCGGCGGGCCGCCCGGCACTGGGCTGGGACTGTCGATAGTTAGAGAACTCGCGCGAAGGTGGGGCGGCGACGCGACGATAATCGACCGCGAGGGCGGTGGAGCCGAAGTCGCGGTCAGCTTCCCGCAGGCAATGCCCACCTCTTTGCCAAACCTTTCCCAAGACGAATCTAAGCTGGGCTAATGACTTCACGAGTGCTATTAGTCGTCGTCCTCGCTGTAGCGGGGCTAGCTGTCGCCGCTGGCGTTACATTCGCCGCCAGCAGGCTCGTCGGCCAGCCGATCGGTCTAAGCGAGGATCGACGACCGCTGGAAGATTCGCTTGCGCCGCCGCGCACAATCACCGTTACACGAACGATTACCGAGGCCGAGCCGGCACCGGCGAAGAAGAACGACGGCCGGCCGCCAGCTGGCGCCGAGGGCGGCTCGGGTAGCGACGACGATGAGAGCCAGCACTCAGGCGGCGATGATGATCACGGCGACAATGACGATGACTGAGCGCTAGCCGGAATCAGCGCTGCGGTCCAGTTCAACGCCCAGTTCGATGTCCAGCTGGCGAACGAGCTGCTCGCCAAGGTTGACGACTACGGAAGCGACATTGTCAGTGGCGATTTCCTCGCCGCTCTCTAGCTGACGCGAACCGATCGCGATCGCCGGCCAGCCGTCGCCGCGTGCCACGCCGGCCCCGGTAGCGTCCGCGCCGCCCCGCGGTTTGATCGAGCTGTCGATCTCTTGGACAGCCGCTTTTGCCGCGCGCCGTAGTTGAGGGTGAAGCCCGGTTGCGATCACGACGCCGTCGCGTTGCCACCAGCTCGCCGCGCCGGTCGAGCAAGGCTCAATATTCAGGATCGCGATGTCGGCCGGTTTCATTCCACGCTTGCGGCGGCTGCGAAGCCAGTAGCGCAGGCCAGCGCCCTGCGCCGAGCCAGCGCCGCCAAAGACGAGTGCGACGGCGAGATGCTGCGGCGGGTCGGCGTCGAGCTGAGCTGCGATCTCCAAGGCTGCGTCGATCGCACTTTGGTCACGAACAACTTTGGCGGTTCCGCGCTGAAGAAAGACGAGGATCGCAGCCAGCAGGAGCAGCGTTGGGACCATCTGCGCGATCGAGATTGGCAGTCCGCTGATGTCCACTAGGCGCAGCGCTGCACAGGCCGCGACAAGTGCTATGCAGGCGGCGTTGGTTGCGATCAGCGACGCTGGCAGGAAGCGGTGCGGCACTGCTGGGCGGTCGTCTAAAGATGCACTGAGGATCAGTGTGACCGGTGGCTTGGGATTCGCGACAAGCGGCGGGGAGATTACGTTCTGGCTTGCACGCGAGCCGGTTAGGCGACGTAGCGGCGCCAGCCTCGTTCCGTCGATCAGGCTCAGGACAACCGCGACCACGGCCACGATCAGCCCGATCAGCGGCGCGCCGACAGAGAGCACACTCGCGAGCACGCCAAGGGCCGAGCAGATCGCCTGCGCGAGCCACCACCGCGGATAGGCCCAGAAGGGCTGAATCGTTGCCGACCGATCATCGGCTCGCAGCTGCTCAGCTAGAGCCTCGGCGGCGAGCCGCTCAGCTTCGCTGCATGCGGGCCGAGCTTCCTCGGTTACGAGCGTGGAACTCATACGGCGGGGAGACTAGTGTTCAGGGCAACATGGAAGCCAATAATCTCGCCTACGCAGGAGCAGCCGAGCAGAGCAAAATGATTGCGAGCGGCGAAGCAACCGCGCGCGAGGTCGTTGAAGCGACGCTGGAACGGATCGATCGCGTCAACCCAGTCATCAACGCCTACCGCGTCGTCTTTGCCGATCAGGCGCTGGCTGAGGCTGACAGGATTGACGCCGCTGGCGCCGGCGACGGCTCGCAGCCAATGCGCGGCGTGCCCGTTTCAATCAAGGACGACACCGACGTACTCGGCGAGCGCACGGCGTGGGGGAGTCTCGCCACCGACACGAACCCCGCTCCCCACGACGGCGACGTCGTCGCGAGGCTGCGTCAGGCTGGAGCGATCATCATTGGTAAGACGAACGTTCCCGAGCTGACGATCTGGCCGTTCACCGAAACCTTGGCCTTTGGCGCCACGCGTAACCCTTGGAACATTGACTATGCAACCGGCGGGTCAAGCGGCGGCGCTGGCGCCGCCGCAGCGGCCGGCCTCTGTGGCGTGGCGCATGGCTCTGACGGTGCCGGTTCGGTCCGCATACCGGCCGCTTTCAACGGACTCTTTGGGCTGAAGACGCAGCGCGAGCGGATCTCGCTTGGGCCAAACCACTTCGACGGTTGGAACGGAATGACGGTCTACGGGCCACTTTCTCGGACGGTCGCCGACGCCGCACTCTTTCTCGACGCAACCGCCGACGGAGGCCCGGAGGGCGGCTATCTGGCGGCCCTCGACACTTCGCCGCGGCCATTACGAATAGCGATCTCGCTGAAGCCGCCGCCGGGCTCAATCACAAAGCTTGGCGCCGAGCAGAGCGCCGCGATCGATGCCACTGCCGCGGCGCTGCGCGAGCTGGGCCACGAGGTTTTTGAGCAGGAGATCGAATACTCCGTGCCAGCGTTCCTCAGCACCGTCGCTCGCTACTTGCGTTCAGTGACCGATGACGCCCGGACGTTGCCGCACCCGGAGCGTCTTGAGCAGCGCACAAAAAACATGGTCCGGCTCGGAGGCCTGATCTCCGACCGCCGTCTCGCGCAGGCTCGCGCTGCTGAACCGGGCGTGGCGGCAAAGATCAACACAATCTTCGAAAACGCTGACGCCGTCCTCATGCCTGGGACCGCGGCCGCTCCGTTCAAGATCGGGCAGCTCCAAGGGCGCGGCGCGCTCTGGACGCTCAACGCGGCCGCCTCGCGCGTGCCGTGGTACGGGGTTTGGAACGCGATCGGCCAGCCAGCGGCGTCGGTGCCTGCCGGTTTCGACTCACAAGGACTGCCGCTCTCGGTTCAGTTCGGTGCTGCCCCGGGCGACGAGCTGACGCTGCTGCGGATAGCCGCTCAGCTGGAGCAGATTCGGCCGTGGGCGCAGGCCCGCCCGCCGCTTGATGGCTCGCCGCAGTGAGTGGTGCTGAGCTGCTCGCGGTCGCTGAAGAGGCGGCCCGAGCAGCAGCGGCAGAGCTGATTGCTCACCAGGCCAGCGCCCACAGCAGCGTCGAATCAAAGAGCAGCCCCACCGACCCTGTAAGCGCCGCCGACCTTGCCGCCGAAGCGGCGATCCGGGCCGTGCTCGCTGCGCGCCGCCCGGACGACGCAATCCTTGGCGAGGAAGGCGATGACACGCCCGGAACGAGTGGCCTGCGCTGGGTTGTAGACCCGCTTGATGGCACCGTCAACTACCTCTACGGGATTCCGCAGTGGTGCGTTTCGGTCGCATGCGAGGGCCAAGTGGGAGTGATCTTCGACCCGCTCAGCGACGACCTCTTCAGCGTCATCGTCGGCGAGCAGCCGCTGCTTAACGGCGAGCCGATCACAAGCTCGAGCTGCGAACAGCTGCAGCGGGCACTGGTCGCGACCGGTTTTGGCTACGACCCGTTAGTGCGGCTCGGGCAGGGCGCGATCGTCGCGCGGCTGCTCCCCGAGGTGCGCGACATCCGCCGAGGAGGAAGCGCCGCGTTGGACCTCGCTTGGCTCGCCGCGGGCCGCTACGACGCCTATTTTGAACGAGGAGTTCAGGCCTGGGACACGGCCGCGGGCCTGCTGATCTGCGAGGGAGCCGGGCTTCAGACGCGGGCTCTGGGCGCGAGTGGCGCACAAGGTGCAGGCGTGCTGGTGGCGCCGGCGGCGATCATCGACGAGCTGTTCGCGCTCGTCGGCGCTGCTTAGCCCTCTAGGCTAAGAGCAATGAGGCACAGCGCCGAAGGCTGGTGGATTGAGGAAGCGGGCGCGCCGCCGCCATGCCCGCGGCTGCATGGTCCGACCGACGCCGACGTCGTGATAGTTGGCGCCGGTTATCTGGGGATGTGGACCGCGTGGCACCTGCTCGCTCGCGATCCCGATCTCAACATCGTGATCCTAGAATCAGGGTTGGCCGGCCACGGGCCCAGTGGCCGCAACGGCGGCTTCGTAAACGGCTACTGGGAATACGTGCCGTCTTTGGCGCAGAAGTTCGGCGCTGAGCGCTCAATCCGCCTCGCCGAACTAGCCGACGAAGCGATCGTTGCGATCGGCGAGTTCTGCAAGAGCGAAAAGGTTGACGCTTGGTACAAGGCGATCGCGCACGTTGAGATTTCCACCTCGCCAAATCAGGACGGTGATTGGCGCGAGGCGATGTGGGGGCTCAGCCGGCTTGGAATTGACGATGAGATCGTCGAACTGACGCCCGATCAAGTTGCGCAGATCTGTTATTCGCCAGAGTTTCGTGGCGCCGCCTTCAAACCGTTCGGCGCGACAGTTCAGCCGGCGCGGCTGGCATTCGGTCTGCGCGCCGCGCTGCTAGCTCGTGGCGTGAAGCTGTTCGAAGAGAGCCCTGTGACGGAGATTGACCAGCACGGCGATAGCGTCACGGTCCGAACACGTAGCGGCCGCGTTCACGCAGGCTCGGCCGTGCTCGCCGTCAACTGGCGCACGCTGCGCTGGCCAACCTTCGCGCGCGAGCTGAGTGTCGCCTCAAGCCACATCGTGCTGACTGAACCAGTGCCCGATGTGCTCGAGGAGATCGGTTGGGTTGGCGGCGAGGCCCTGAGCGACTGCCGCAAGATGCTGCACTACTTCCGCACCACAAACGATGGCCGAATCGCGTTTGGCTGGGGCGGCGGAAGAGTCGCTAGCGGTGCAAAACACGATCCCAGGCTCGATCTTGATCCGGAGGTGATCGAGCAGACGGCGTCAACGCTGCGACGCTTCTTCCCGCAGCTTGAGGGGCGCGAAATCACTGATGCTTGGGGCGGCCCGATCGACGTGGCGCCCAATTCGCTTCCGATCTACCGCACGAGCGGCGCCGTTCACGCCGGCTGGGGTTTTACCGGCCACGGCGTTGGTCCTTCCAACCTTGGCGGCAGGATTCTCAGCGGCCTTGCTCTCGGCGCCGATGACGAAACTACACGCTGCCCACTGGTTGAGCCGAAGGTCAAGTATTTCCCGCCCGAGCCGGCCCGTTCGATTGGCGGCAATCTGATCCGCGCCGCACTAATCCGCCGCGACGAAGTCGATGCGCGCGGCGAGAAGCCCGATCCAATCACGACTGCGATCACAAAGTTGCCGAAGTTGATCGGGATGAACCTGCCGCGCTGAGCGGCCACCCGTGCTGAGGCGCCTCTTCGCAGCAGCGGTTCTCTTAGCCGCGATCTTCGCGGTGCTGGTGGTGAGCGGGAAGGTCCAGCTAGACCGCTCGTCGCTTAAGATCTCGACCGGCTCGGACTCCTCGAGTGGCAAGCGGAGTGGCAATCGAACAGCTAACGCTACGCGCAGCGTGGCGCTGGGCGCGGTGCC
>JANRFB010000008.1 GCA_030725785.1 Solirubrobacteraceae bacterium | reverse complement strand
ATCGGTCGTAGCATTGAGCGACCAACCCTTCGAAGGAGTTCTGATGGCAACTAAGCGTCTGTACGGCGGCGAAACAGCAAAAGCGGTAGCCAACTTCCCGGTCTCCGGAGAGCGCGTACCGATTCAGGTGATCCACTGGCTGGCGCGGATCAAGGGCGCCGCTGCGCGCGTCAACGGCGAGCTCGGACTGCTGAAGCCAGCGGCGGCGCGCAAGATCGCCAAGGCCGCCGACGAGATCGTCGCCGGAAAGCACGACAGCCAGTTCCCGATCGACGTATTTCAAACCGGTTCCGGAACTTCGTCGAACATGAACACGAACGAGGTGATCGCCAGCCTCTCCGGCGCCCACGCCAATGACGACGTCAACTTCGGCCAGTCGTCGAACGACGTCTTTCCATCGGCCGTCCACCTCGCCGCGCTCGAGATGACTACCAACGAGCTGCTACCGGCACTGCAGAAGCTGGAGCGCTCGCTTGGTAAGAAGGCGCGCAGCTTTAAGAACATCGTCAAGGCCGGCCGCACGCACCTGATGGACGCCGTGCCTGTGACGCTCGGCCAAGAGTTCGCTGGCTATGAGACGCAGATCGCGCTCTCGCGCGAACGGATTGAAGCGGCGCTGATCCACGTTCGCCAAATCCCACTCGGCGGCACCGCAACCGGCACCGGCCTGAACACGCACCGCCAGTTCGCAAAGAAGGTTCGCCGCGAGCTGACGAGGGAGACCGGGCTTAAGATCGACGCCCCCGCCCACCCGTTCGAAGCGCAGGGCAACCGCGACTCATTGGTTGAGCTATCTGGCGCACTGAAGGTCCTGGCCGTTTCGCTGACCAAGATCGCCAACGACATCGCGTTGATGGGTTCGGGGCCGCGCGCCGGCATCGGCGAGCTGTTCCTGCCGGAGCTGCAGAAGGGCTCCTCGATCATGCCCGGCAAGGTAAACCCGGTAATCCCGGAGGTCGTACTTCAGGTAGCCGCTCAGGTAATTGGCAACGACACGGCGATCACTATTGGCGGCATGCAGGGTCAGTTTGAGCTCAACGTGCGGATCCCGCTGATCGGCCGCAACCTGATCCAGTCGATCTACCTGCTGACCAGCAGCTCGACGATGTTCGCCGAGAAGTGCATCGACGGCATCGAGCCGAACAGGGCAGGCGCCGCAGCCTCGGCCGGTTCGACGTTGGCCGTCGCAACGGCGCTCAACGGGGCAATCGGCTACGACAAGGCAGCGGCAATCGTCAAGCAGGCAACCGCGACCGGTCAGCCGCTGCGCGAGGTTGCGCTGGAGCAGGGCGTTGACGCCAAGCTCTATGACAAGACGATCAACCTGCGAGTAATTGCCGCCGGTAACGAAGAGGTTTAGCGCCACCGGCGCCCGGCGGCGGAGGCTGCCGTACGCTTTGGTTGATGAGTTTTTCAGCAATTAGCCGCGCATTTTCAGTGCTGGCGCTAGGAGCCGCGCTAGCGCTGGCCAGCTCCACCAGCGCCTCGGCAAGCCCAGTCGGCGAAGCGCCGATGGTGCTGCCTGCTGCTTCAGCAAGCGGGGCAAGTGCTGGCGGCTGGATCATCGGCGTCAAGCCGGGCACAAGCAGCGGCGCGATTGCCTCCCGATTTGGAGCGCAACCGATCAGCGGACTGAGCGCTTTCACCGTTCCCCGCGCGCGGGCGGGCGCCTTTGCCGCAGCGTTGAAGCTTGAGCGACTGCTGGCCTGGGCCGAGCCCGACATCCGCGCCAAGCGCCAGAGCGCCTACGAAGGCGAGCTCGGCAAGTGGGCGCGGGTCGCCGTCGTGCCCGCCGACTTCGCTTGGCCAACCCCAGGCGCCGTAGCCGTCGCCGTGCTCGACGATCGCGTTGACAGCTCCGTGAGCGATCTCAATCAGCAGACCAAGTATTTGAATGAAGGAAGAGTTGCCGAGTCGCACGGCACGATGGTCGCCTCGACGATCAGCGCCGTCGTCGGCCGCGGCCCCGTCGTCGGCGTCTTCCCCGGCGCGCCGATTCTCTCCTACGG
This sequence comes from Solirubrobacteraceae bacterium, assembly GCA_030725785.1. Taxonomy (GTDB): domain Bacteria; phylum Actinomycetota; class Thermoleophilia; order Solirubrobacterales; family Solirubrobacteraceae; genus F1-60-MAGs163. The sequence continues at coordinate 44,529 of JANRFB010000008.1, read as the reverse complement.
GCTGACCAGCTTCAGCTGCGCCGACATCGCTCGCGGAATTGACAAGGCGATCGCCGCCGGGGCTCGCGTTATCAACATGAGCCTTGGAACAGAGAATGGCTGCTTCACGATGTACGCGGCGATCCAGCGCGCCTACGCCAAGGACGTGCTGTCGGTCGCTTCGGCCGGGAACGAATTCGAAGAGGGCAACCCGACCGAGTATCCGGCCGCCTTCCCGCACGTCGTCAGCGTCGCCGCCACCGACTCGAAAGGCAAGGTCAGCGACTTCAGCAACTCCAACGCGGCCGTTGATGTCTCGGCGCCGGGGGTTGATGTGCCGGTAGACGTGCCGCTCCGATTCGACACCGAAGACGGCGATGGCGACGGCGTTACGACGGCCAGCGGCACGAGCTTCTCATCGCCTATCACCGCAGGGGCGGCCGCATGGATTGCTACCGCGCGGCCAGGGCTGAAGGCTGGCCAGATTGCCGACCTGCTGAAGAAGGGCGCCAAGGACATCGCGCCAAAGGGCTACGACAGCGAGTCAGGCTGGGGCCTGATAAATATCCCGGCCTCGCTGGCACTGCCGGCGCCGACGATTGACCCCCAGGAGCCAAACGATTCGATCTCGCTCGTCGACGGCACCGCGCTCGGCGCGAAGGCAGCGCTGCTTTGGCGCGGGGGCGCCAGCGCGTCGCTGGTGGCGAAGATCGATCAAGTGAAAGATCCGCTCGATATTTACCGAATCCGAATTCCAGCTCGCAGCAAAGTGAAGATCAGTCTGAAGCCGAAATTTGGCGGCGTCGATCTAGCCGTCTACTCGGCGGGCGCGAAGAGCGGGAGCGGATCTCGCTTCCGCATTGCCAACTCAAAGAAGCCCGGAACCGCAGTTGAGCGGCTGACTGTTAGGAACTCGGCGCGCGCAGCGAGGAGCTTCTATGTAGTTGTCAGCGACAACGACACAAAGCTGCTTAACGCCGAGTACACGCTTCGCGTTGGGCGCTAAGAGCCTCAGTCGGCGACGTTGATCGCGACGTACTTCGTTGAGAGGTATTCGTCGATTCCTTCATGGCCGCCTTCGCGCCCGTAGCCGGACTGCTTAACGCCGCCGAACGGGGCGCCGGCGTTGCTGACCATTCCTTGGTTGAGGCCGATCATTCCCGTCTCGAGACCTTCGATCACGCGCAGCCCGCGGGCAATGTCGCGCGTGAAGAGATAGGCGACGAGACCGTACTCGGTTGCGTTGGCGGCGTCGATCGCCTCCTGCTCCGTGGCGAAGGTGCGGATAGGGGCTACCGGGCCGAAGATCTCTTCGCTGAGAATCCGCGCGTCGTCGGCGACGTTGGTCAACACTGTCGGTGCGAAGAAGTGGCCGGGACCTTCGATTGGCGCGCCACCGCAAAGCGCCGTGGCGCCACCGGCAACGGCGTCATCGACAAGCTCTTTAACTGAGGCAACAGCGACATCATCGATCAGCGGTCCGGCCTGCGAATCGCCCTCGGTACCGCGCGTGACGGTCATCGCCCCCATCCGCTCCGCGAGCCGCTCTGCGAACTCTCCGGCGACCGAATCCTGAACAAGGATCCGATTGGCGCTAGTGCAGGCCTCGCCGCCGTTGCGCATCTTCGCCATCATCGCCCCATCGAGCGCAACGTCAAGATCGGCATCGTCGAAGACGATCAGCGGCGCGTTGCCACCAAGCTCCATCGAGACGCGCAGGATCTGCTCGGCCGATTGAGCGATCAGCTGCTTGCCAACTGCTGTCGAACCGGTGAAGGAGAGTTTGCGCAGTCGCGGGTCAGCGATCAGTGGACCCATCAGTGAGCCTGAGCTGGAGCCGCAGACAACGTTCAACACGCCGGCCGGAAGGCCGGCGTCTTCAAAGATCTGTGCCATCGCGAGCATCGAGAGCGGCGTCTGCTTGGCGGGCTTAACGACGACAGTGCAGCCAGCCGCTATTGCCGGGCCAACCTTGCGCGTGCCCATCGCCAGCGGAAAATTCCATGGCGTTATGAAAAGGCAAGGGCCGACCGCTTGGCGCATCGTCAGCACGCGGCTGCCACCGTTCTCGGCGGTCTGGAAGCGCCCGTTGATTCGTACCGCTTCCTCGGCGTACCAGCGCAGATATGAGGCGGCGTAGGCAACCTCTCCGCGCGCCTCGGCGAGCGGCTTGCCCATCTCCAAGGTCATGATCAACGCTAGGTGCTCGGTGCGCTCAGTCATGAGCTCGTAAGCACGGCGCAGAATCTCCCCGCGCTCGCGCGGCGCGACCGTTCGAAAGCTGGCGAAGGCCTCATCGGCAGCGGCCAAGGCGGCCTCGGCATCCTCCGGCGTCGCGTCGGCAACCTCGACCAGAGTTTGGCCGGTAGCTGGATCCTCAACGGCCATCGTGGCACCGCTGCTGGAGTCGCGCCACTGGCCACCAATAAAGAGGCGCCGCTCGACGGTTTCGAGGGCTGAACTTTCGTCTTGCGCGCTAATCGTTGTCATTGTCCGAGATTAGCGAGCCGCGAGCGGCGCCGAGTTATTTGTAGGTCTGGACTTAAGTGAACATCCGAGCCAGCGACTCGGCAACGCAGACAGGCTTCTCGCCGCCTTCAGTCTCAAAGGTCTGCGTGACCATCATCTGGACGCCGCCCGGAACGTCCTCAACGGAGCTGAGAAGTGCGCGCATACGAACCTTGGCGCCAACCATCAGTGGGGCCGGGAAACGGACCTTCTGGTAGCCGTAGTTGACGGCAAAGACGAAGCCCTCAACAGCCATCACCTCATAGGTGAATTTTGGCCCGAGCGAAAGCGTGAAGAGGCCGTGCGCGATCGTGCCGCCGAAGGGGGTCTCTTTCGCCATCTCAGGGTTGACGTGAATCCACTGGTGGTCGCCGGTTACCTCGGCGAACTCGTTGATCGTCTCCTGCGTTACCTCGTACCACTCGCTAACACCAAGCTCTGTGCCGACTGCGGCCTTGAGCTCGTCTACTCCGTTGAGTGTCGCCATCTGTGCTCCTCTTCGTCCGAATGAATAACTTGGGATAGAAGCCTACGCACGCGCGGCAAAAAAGTCCGCGTCCTGCTCACCTAGAGGCGTTGACGGCGGCTCCCCAGCGACGTATTCGAGCGACAGTCGGCCCCAATCACCGCCCGCTCGCAGCTCGCCGAGAACGCTGAAAAGCAGTCCTTCCATGCGGCGCATTAGTAGCGCCTCGGGCGGCAGCGTCTGTTTGCGCATGTAGTCGTAGTGCGGTGAGCGGGGAGAACTTCCCACCTCGATCGCGTTGCGCACATACTCCGGGCTGAGCCTGCGATAGCCGGTCGTGAAGTACCACTCGCCAGCGTTCTGCAGCTGCTCGAGAACGCGCTCAGGCTCAAACTCGTCGGGCTCCGGCAGGTAGCCGAGCTCCGAAAGCCAGTGGTGCGTTTGCTCAGCGTCGCCCTCGATCACGGAGCGCGCCAAAGCCCGCTCACCATCGAGGTACTGCTCAGGAACGCGGCGGATCAAACCGAAGTCGAGGAAGCAGACGCGACCGTCGTCGCAGAAGATGTAGTTACCGGGGTGCGGATCGCCGAGCGCGAGCCGCTCGCGCTTCAGCAGACCGAAGAAGAAGCGGAAGGCAATCTCGCCGGCACGGTCGCGATCCTCGTCGCTGCGGTCCTTCATCTGCGCGAAGCTCCGCCCTTCGACGTACTCGCTGACGAGCACGCGGCGGGTTGAGAGCGAAGCGAAAATCGCTGGGACACGAGCGAACGGGTGGCCGCGATAGGCGCGGGCGATCTGGCGCTGGTTTGCGGCCTCGAGTTCGTAGTCGAGCTCCTCGGCAATCCGCTCGCGCAGCTCAGCCAGCAAAGCCTTGGCGTCGATCCCGGGAGCAAGCCGCTTGAGGAGCGGCACCAGCAACTGCACGTTGCGCATGTCGGTCTCGACCGCCTCGGCAACCCCGGGGTACTGAACCTTGACTGCGACCTCGTCTCCGTCGTGGGTCGTGGCGCGATAGACCTGCCCGATCGAAGCGGCTGCGATCGGCTCTTCTTCGAAGCTGGCGAAGACTGCACTGATTGGCTCGCCATAGTCGGCTTCGATGACTTTCTTCATCTCTTTGAAGGCAACCTGCGGCGCGTTGTCGCGCAGCTCGGCGAGACGCGCTTTGAACTCCTCGCGGTCGCCCTCGGGAATCATCTCGAAGTCAACCGTCGAGAGGACTTGGCCAATTTTCATCGCCGCGCCCTTCATCTGACCGAGCTGCTTTACGAGCTGATCGGCGAGGTCGAAGGCGCGGGCCTGCGTCGCCTCTTCGGCACGCTCGTCCGTCCGCAGGCGGTTAATCGCGCTGGTCGCCGCCCACTTAGCGCTCTGCCCGCCGACGAGCGAGCCAAACTTGGCTGTCCGCGCCAGCCTTGAGCTGGGCAGCTTGCTGGTCTCATTGATGTCGTCTTGCTCTTCTTCAGCCATTGGGATTGCGACCGGGATACGGGCAGTCGGCGCGCCGGTATCACGGTAGCCTGCCGCCCGTGGCCGCTCCAATGCTCGCTGTTGACACGCCTTCGCTGCTCTACCGCGCCTTCTTTGCGTTGCCGAAGTCGATCAAGGGCGCAGATGGCAAGCCGGTCAATGCCCTGCTCGGTACGGCCAACATGCTGCTTCAAGCGGTCGTCGATTACGGCCCACGCGCAGTTATCTGCTGCTTTGGCGCCGAGGCTGGCGCCTACCGCGTCAAAGCCTTCCCCGCCTACCACGCCGACCGACCGCCTATGCCGCCGGAGTTGGAGCACCAGTGGGAGCTGGCGCCCGACTTTCTTGCCGCCTGCGGCTGGAGCTCGCTCGACGCTGGCGACCTCGAAGCCGATGATCTACTCGGCTCGTTGGCAACTCTTGAGAGCAAGGCCGGCGGGGCGACGCTGATCTTCAGCGGCGACCGCGACATGTTCCAGTGCGCCTCAAAGCAGGTGACCGTGCTCTACCCATCGCGCGGCGGGCCACAATTGATCGGCCCCGCCGAGGTGCGGCGGCGCAGCGGCGTCGACCCACTGCAGATCCCCGACCTAATAGCGCTGCGCGGCGATCCTTCGGACGGGATTCCTGGCGCGAAGGGGATCGGTGAGAAGGGCGCGGCGCTGCTGCTTAGCCAATATGGCTCACTCGAAGCTGTGCTGGCAGCGGCAGACGACGAGGCCAGCAAGATGACGGCGCGCACGCGCGCGTCGCTGCTCGCTGACCCAGCGCTGCTGCGCTCCTTCAAAGCGATGGCAACGCTGCAGCCGATCACGCTGAAGCGACCCAAAGACGCCGCGCTCAAGGCAAGCGCGGGCGCGGCGGCGGCGCGCGAGCTTGGAATGAACCGGCTCGCTGAGCGGCTCGAGAAGGCCGCGAACGTTAAGGCGTGAAGTTGACGGTGATTACGTCGCCGTCGGTCATCTTGTAGTCGCGGCCCTCGGTTCGGAGCGTGCCTCGATCGCGCGCTGGGGCGTAACCGCCGGCCTCGACGAGCGAATCCCAACCGATGATCTCAGCGCGGACAAAGCCTTTCTGAATATCGGTGTGGATTGCCCCGGCAGCGTCCCAAGCGGTCAAGCCGCGGCGCAGATGCCAAGACTGAGCAGGCTTCTCTTCGCCGGCTGTAAAGAAGGCGATCAGCTCGAGCAGCTCAAAGGCTCCGCGGACGACCATCTCAATGCCCGACTCGTCGAGCTCAAGGTCGGCGCGCATCGCAGCGGCATCCTCGTCGCTTAGCTCAGACAGCTCGGCTTCAAGGCGTGAGGAGATCGCAACAGCACCGGCGCCCTCTTCGGAGGCGTGAGCGCTGACGACCTCCGGAACAGCAAGATCACCTTCGTCGACGTTGGCGATGAAGAGCACCGGTTTGCCTGTCAGCGGCTGCAACAAGCGCATCGCGTCGGGGGCGTCATCGGGAACGGGGACGGTGCGAGCCGGACGGCCTGCACCGAGCGCCTCGATCACGGCGGCAAGCCAAGCCTCTTCGGCGATCGCGTGGGCGTCGCCACTTCGGGCCTCGCGGGATACCCGCTGATGGCGCCTCTCAGCCTGCTCAAGGTCAGCGAAGATCAGTTCGGTTTCGATGATCTCAATGTCGCGCTGCGGGTCGACGCTGCCTTCGGAGTGGATCACGTTCGAGTCGCCGTGAGCGCGGACTACATGCAGCAGCGCATCGGTCTCACGGATGTTGGCGAGGAACTGATTGCCGAGTCCCTCACCCTTATGTGCGCCGGCGACGAGGCCGGCGATGTCGTGGAAGGCGATCGTGTCCCAAACGATCTCCGAGGCGCCAACCGTTTCGGCAACCTTCACCATCCTTTCGTCCTCGACCGGAACAACGGCGACGTTCGGTTCGATCGTCGTGAACGGGTAGTTAGCGGCCTGAGCTCCGGCCTGGGTGAGGGCGTTGAAGAGCGACGACTTGCCGGCATTGGGCATGCCGATGATTCCGACCTTCATCGCTTAGCTCAGCAACCCGTTCGAGTGGCGCGGCAGAGCCGGGCGGCTAACCGAGGCCAAAGCCGACGCGATGCTCTTCGCTCTCGCTGCGCACGTAAACAACTTGCGAGCAGTCGACGCGAACCGGGCCGTCCTCATCATTGAGGTCGATCCAGCCGCCCTTTTCGAGAGAACTAAAAAGCTTCTCGCGGTCGCTGGCACTGAGCTTCAAAGGCAACGAGCCGCCGCCTTTGAGTCCGAGCACTACGCGCTCGCCTTCTGCTGATTCCTTGGCCATCAGTGATCCTCCGCCGGCTGGACGATCTCTGTCAGAACGCCGCCGGTGTATTTGGGGTGGGCAAAAGCTACAAGCGACCCACGGATGCCGACCCGCGGCTGCTCGTCGATCAGCTCTATTCCTGCCGCGCGGAGCCGAACAAGCTCGCTCTCGATGTCGCTGACCTGGTAGGCGATGTGATGCATCCCTGGGCCATTGCGTTCAAGGAAGCGGCCGACGGGAGTGTCGGGGCTGAGAGGCTGGAGCAGCTCTACGTGGTTCTCGCCAACATCGAGCAGGACGGCCTCAACTCCTTGCTCCTCAACGACCTCGCGGTGAACAAGTTTCATCTCGAGCGCGCTCTCGTATAGCTCCAGCGCAGGGTCGATTGCTTCAACGGCGATGCCGACGTGGTCTATGCGATCAAACATTCTTCTTCGCAGTCTACGAAGCCGAGCCGAGCAGCTCCTGCGCGATCTCGCTAAAGCAGCGCGCAGCGAAGGCTAGGTCGCGGACGTCAATCCGCTCGTCGGGGGCGTGAATCAGCGGCCACATCTGTGCCAGCGAGGTGTGTCGCATCGGGAAGAAGCCGTAGGAGACAGAGTCCGGGAAGGTTGCGCGGATCGTGCGTGAGTCGGTGAACGCCGGCAGCACGATCGGCACCGTGCGCGCGCCTGGATCCTCGCGAGCTATCCAGCCGCTGAGCAGATCCATCAGCGGGCTGTCGACCGGCGAAGCGTTGCCGATCGCCTGTTCTGTGAACTCCAGCCTGTAGCCCTCGGTGCCGAGCACCTCGGCAACGCGTTTGCGAACTAGCTCCTCGCCAAGGCCGGGTGGCGTGCGACAGTCAACGCGAAGCTCAGCCTGCGAGGGCAAGACGTTGATCTTCGCCGAGGCCGAGGTCATCGTCGGCGCGAACGTCAGGCCGAGCATCGGCTCGACGAAAGCCGACAGCAACGGTTCGCGCTGGCGCAGGCCCTCAAACGCGGCGGCGACGTTCTCCCCTTCAACCGGCGCGCCAAGCTCGCTCATCAGCGCGCGAGCGCCGTCGGTCAGGTCGTAGACGGGATCCCACTCGCCCAGGGCGGTGATCAGCGGCGCCAGTTTCAGCAGCGCGTTGTCACCGAAGCGAGGGTTGCTGGCGTGGCCGGCAACGCCATCGGTCTTAATTGTGAATCGGCAGACGCCCTTCTCGGCGACGCAGACGCCATAGAGCCGCTCGCCACCGAGTTCGAAGAAGGCGCCGGCGCCCTCATTGAGCGAGTAATCGCAGCGCACAAGGTCGGGGTGGTTTTCGCAGAGCCAGGCGACTCCATCGGCGCCGCCGGTTTCCTCATCTACGAGGCAGACGATCAGGAGGTCGCCGTTGGCCGGGCGCCAGCCACTGTTGGCCAGCTCAATCCCGGCCGCAACCTCGGCCGCTGTCTGCGACTTCATGTCGAGCGCGCCTCGGCCCCAAAGTTCGCCGTCGATCACTTCGCCACACCACGGGTCATGAGTCCACTCGTCGGGGTTGGCGAGCACCGTGTCGCAGTGCGAGAGCAGGCAGAGAGTTGGCCCGTCGGCGGCGCCGCGCAGCCGCGCTACGAGATTTGGCCGCTCCGGCGTGCGGCCTACCAGGGTTACTTCGAATCCGGCTCCTTTCAGATCGGCCGCCAGTTCTTCCTGCAGTGCGCGCTCATTGCCCGGCGGGTTGACCGTGTTATGGGCAATGAGACGGCTCAGCAGCCGCGTCGCGTGGTCGGCCAATTGGTCCATTCACCGATCCTAAACGAGCGGCGCGTGAAAACCATGCGAATATCGCCTCAGATGGCGCACCAGGCATCGATCGCGACCGTTGCGCGCGAATGGGTGAGGCTCGGCTTTACCGGCTTCGGTGGGCCGCAGGCGCACGTCGCGATGCTGCGCGAACTCTGCGTTGAGCGGCGCCGCTGGATTGACTCCGAGGAGTTCGAGCACGCCAACGCGGCCTGCAATCTGCTGCCGGGGCCAGCCTCGACGCAGCTTGCGATCTACTGCGCGCTACGCGCAGGCGGCCAATGGGCGGCGCTGATCGGTGGCCTTCTCTTCATTTTGCCGGGGCTAGCGATGATCATCGTGCTGGCAGCTATTTCGCTGGCCAGCGCGCCGGCCGATTGGCTCCGTGGCATCGGCGCAGGCGCAGGCGCAGCCGTGATCGGCGTCGTGCTGCGAGTCGGCTGGGACCTCAGCCGCAGCAGCCTCGCCCCGCACGAAGGGCTGCGCCGCTGGCGCGCCTTCGCCTACCTCGCCGTCGGCGCGATCTCGGTAATCGCTGTCGGCCCGTTCGTCGTGCTGGCACTTATCGGCTGCGGTCTGGTCGAGCTGATCATCCGCCGCGCCGAGGCTCCACGGCTCTCGTCTTTCGGCGCTCCTGCCGCAATCGCACTGCTGGTCGCCGCGGCGACCAGCCTCTCGGCCCAAACTCAGCTCGCCTGGACGGCGCTAAAGGTTGGCGCGCTCTCCTACGGCGGCGGCTTCGTGATCGTGCCGATCATGCAAGAGGACGCCGTCCGCGTTTACGGCTGGATGACCGACGGGCAGTTCCTCAACGCCGTTGCGCTCGGGCAGATCACGCCCGGCCCTGTAGTACAAACGGTCGCCGTAGTCGGCTACGCAGCGGCCGGGCTTGGCGGCGCGCTGCTGGCCTCGTTCGTCGCCTTCGCTCCATCGTTCCTCTTCGTAATGGCTGGCGGCGGCCGCTTCCTCAGCTTGCGAAACAACGCCAACGCACGCGCCTTCCTTGACGGCGCCGGCCCGGCCGCTGTTGGAGCGATCTTCGGCGCGCTGATCCCGCTCGCCTCCGGCCTCAGCTTCAGCTGGCAGTGGGCAATCGCCGTCGTCGCGACGGCGCTGCTCTTCGGCGCCAAGCTGGGCGTTGTGCCAACGCTGCTGTCGGCTGCGGCGGCTGGCGCGATCGCAGCGCTGCTCGGCGCGCCGCTACCAGAGCTCGGCTAAGCGGCGGCGGTCCGGCGCGGCGGGCCGGGAAGCAGCTTGCCGCCAGCCACAGGCGTGTTGCGGATTATCTGCGGCAACAGCGGCAGCAGAACCCGCTTTGTGTAGGCGGCGCCGCCAACACGCATCGTCTCGCGGAGCGGATCCCAAGAGAGGCCGTAGCCGCGGCGGATCTTCGCGGGCAATGAGCCGATGATGATGAAGTTGACGGCCTCAACGAGGCCACGCATGTAGACCGGTGCCGGTGGGTTTAGGACGATTGCGAGGCTTTCATCGCGCGCGCTCTTAGTGACACAGAGCTGATCGCCTTCGACCATCTCCGTCATGTAGGCATCGAACCCTTCAATCGTGGCCGGCATCTCGTCCTCTTGAAGGCCGAAGAGCTTTCCAACAAGGCGGTAATCGCCCCAGAGCGCGTCGCGCTCGTCACGCGTCAGCTCCTCTACATAAAGGCGGTAGAAGCGGTCGGCCGAATCGACCAGCGCGGCCAGCGTCCAAAGCAGGAACTGCGGGTCATCGGCGGCGTAGGGAGTTCCAGCCGGGTACTTGCCGGCCGGCTCGTCGAGCACGCCGTTGATATGCGTGTGCACCTCGCGGACGCGGTCGGTCATCTGGTCGGCGTCGTCGCGGCGGCCAAAGTAGATCGTGTTCATGATCGTCGCCGTTCGCGCCAGCCGCGCGTGTGCAGCTTCTTTCGCCTCAGTCTTGATGAAGAAACCTTCGAACATCACCGGGTGAGATGCCTGCATCAGCAGCGCGCGAGCGCCTGAGAAGGCGACGACCAGCTCGCGGTTGACGCGGCGGATCAACGAGTCGTCTTCGAAGTAACCCTCGCCGGGGCCGGCCGCACGGAAGGGAATCTCTCTGAGCTTTGATGCGGTTGCCATACGTACAGACGATACGAACCTCTACGCTGGAGCGACCATGCCTGCTGCTGCCTACGCCGGAAAAGAGTGCGTCTGCCAATACAACAAAGGGATCTGTGACCAGACCTGCGTTAAGGACATGCTCGAAACGCCGTTCTACATCGCCTGCCTGAAGCTGAAAGGAAGGCGCTGCGTTGTAATCGGTGGAGGTGCGATGGGGCTCGAGAAGAGCGAAGGGCTGCTGGCCTGTGGCGGCGACGTGACCGTCATCTCCCCCGACGCCGGGCCGGAGCTTGAAGCGCTCGCCGCCGAAGGCTCAATCACTTGGGAGGAGCGCGACTACGCCGGCCCCGAGGACCTTGAGGCCGTGTTCATGGTGATCGCCTGCACCGATTCAACCGAGACGAACATTCAGATCTACGAGGACGCTGAGAAGCGCGCGATGCTCGTCAACATCGTTGACGTTCCGCCGCTGTGCAACTTCATCCTGCCAGCGATCGTCCGCACCGGCCCGCTGGCAATCGCAATCTCGACCGCCGGTGCATCACCGGCGCTGGCGAAGCGAATGAAGCGGGAGATTGGCGAACTCTTTGGCGAGGAGTACGCGCAGCTCGCAATCATGCTCAACGAAACGCGCGGCTGGGCGAAGGGAACACTGCCGACCTATCAAGACCGCAAGGCCTTCTTCGAAGAGATCGTTAATGGCGAGCCTGACCCGATCGCGCTGCTCCGTGACGGCGACGCTGCCGCCGTTCAGGATCTAATCGCCGCGGCGCAGCGCAGCCACACGCCCGCCTGAAACAAGCTTGCCGCGCTAGGCTCGCCGCGTGAGCGGGCTCACGCACCTAAACGAGGACGGCGAAGCGCGAATGGTCGACGTCTCGGGCAAAGAGCCCAGCGACCGTAAGGCGGTCGCGCGGGCGGTCGTGCGCATGCAGCCGGCCACCGCAGCAGCCGTCGCAGCAGGCGACGCGCCGAAGGGTGACGTGATTGCCAGCGCGCGAATCGCCGGAATCATGGCCGCCAAGCGGACCGCCGAACTAATCCCACTGTGTCACCCGCTGGGGCTCGATCACGTTGAGGTCGAAGGCGTGATCGACTCTGAGGCCGGAACCGTCACCTTGACCGCGAGCGCCACAGTTCACGGGCCGACCGGCGTCGAGATGGAAGCGATGACGGCGGTTTCGGTAGCGGCTCTGACCGTCTACGACATGGTCAAGGGGATAGAACGCGGCGTCACGATCGAGCGCGTCGAACTGCTTGAGAAGAGCGGCGGCCGCTCCGGCCACTGGACCCGGCCCTAAGGCTGAGGCCGCGAGATGCGCACAGCAATCCTGACAATCTCCAGCTCGCTCGCTCGTGGCGAAGGTGAAGACCTCTCCGGGCCAGCGCTGGCCGACGCTGCGGCTGCGGCTGGCTGCGAGGTTGAGCTACGCGAAGTCTTGGCCGATGACCAAGCAGCAATCGAGGCGCGACTGCGCGAGCTGGTCGCAGAAGGCTTCGACGTAATCCTCACCAGCGGTGGCACCGGTCTAACCCCCGACGATGTAACCCCGGAAGCCAGCGAAGCAGTGATTGAACGGTCGGTCCCTGGAATTGCTGAGGCGCTTCGTGCGGCCTCGATGCAGTTCACGCCGGCGGCCGCGATCTCGCGTGCCACCAGCGGCGTTGCTGGCGGCACGCTGATCGTCAACATGCCCGGCAACCCGAAGGCGATCGGCGAGGCCTTCCCAGTGCTGGCTCCAATCCTCGGCCATGCCGTCCGGCACATCGGCCGTGAAGGTGGGCGGACCGATGGCGAGCACTGAGCCGGCCGTCGTTTGCTCCGGGCTGGTGCGCCGCTACGGCGAGCGCCGAGCGCTCGATGGAATCGACCTAACACTCGAGCAGGGCCAGACGCTCGTCGTCTTCGGCCCTAATGGCGCCGGGAAAACGACGCTGCTGCGCGTGCTCTCAACGCTGCTGCGGCCCAGCGAAGGCAACGCCAGCCTGCTTGGCAGCGACCTGCGCAAAGAGGGCTGGAAGGTGCGCTCGCAGATCGGCTTCCTTGGCCACCAGTCGCTCTGTTACGGAGACCTCACGGCGCGCGAGAACCTCCGCTACCACGCTCGTCTGCACGGCATCGGCGGCGCAGCTGCGCGGATCGAAGCAGTACTTGAACAGACTCAGCTGAGCGATCGCGGCGACGAGCGCGTATTCGGCTACTCGCGCGGGATGCTCCAGCGCCTGGCGATCTGCCGCGCCGTGCTGCACGAGCCGCAGGTGCTGCTGCTCGATGAGCCGCGCTCCAACCTTGACCCGGCCGCGATCGAGCAGGTTGAACCGCTAATTGGCGCCGCCGTGGGCCGCACGCGCGTGATCGCCAGCCACGACCCGGCCGGCGGCCTCGCCGAAGCCAACCTCGTCCTTGGCCTGCGCAACGGGGCAGCGACTCTGCTCGCGCCAGCAGAACAGGTATCGACCGAGCAGATCGCCGAGCTCTACCGATGAGCGCAGCGCGCCCACCGTCGGTGCTGAGCGCCACGCGTGCGGTTCTCTACAAGGAGCTAACGCTCGAGCGGCGCGCGCCGCAGACGCTGACGGCGATGGCGCTCTTCTGCGCTAGCGCCTTTGTGATCTTCCACTTCGCGCTCGGGCGCAATGAGGTTGAAGGAGCGCTCGCTGCTGGAGTTCTGTGGGTAACGCTGGCGCTGGCTGCGCTGCTGGGAATTGGCCGCAGCTTCGTGGCCGACCGCGAAGAGGGAGGGCTCGACGGCTTCCTGCTGGCGCCGGCGCCGCGCACCGCGCTACTAGTCGCGAAGGCAACGACGCTGCTGATCTTCCTTCTGATCATCGGCTTTTTCGCCTCGGTGATCTTCTCGGTACTGCTGCTCGGTCCGACCCCGAACGCCTCGCAGTGGGCCTCGCTTGCGCTCCTAATCGTGCTCGCCGACCTTGGCATCGCGCTGGTCGGAACACTGATCGCAGGAATCGCAATCCAAACCCGCGCGCGTGATCTGATCACTTCGATCCTCGCGCTACCGCTACTGATTCCCTTGCTGATCGCAGTGACGAAGGCCAGCGAGCCGCTGCTAACTGTTGGCGGCGGAACGCTCGCTTGGCGCTGGCTGGCGCTGCTTGGGTTGTACGATCTGATCTTCGGGCTGCTCGCATACGCCCTATTCGATTATCTAGTGGAAGACTGAACAGTGCCAACGACAAAGAGCCTCTACGGAAGACGCCTCCCCGGCTACGCGATTGCAACCGCGATCGTGCTGACGGCCTCAATCGGGCTGGCCTTCTTCTACGCGCCGATCGAAGCTGATCAAGGTTTCTCGCAGAAGATCTTCTACATCCATGTTCCGCTGGCGATCGTCACGCTCGGTGGCTTCATCTTCGGTGGCATCTTTGGCATCCAATACCTGCGTAGTGGCGATACGCGCCACGATCTGCGCTCCTACACGGCGATCCACCAGGGCTTGATCTTCTGCATCGGCGCGCTAATCACCGGCTCTATCTGGGGCAAGGCAGCCTGGGGCCAGTGGTGGGTTTGGGATGAGCCGACGCTGGTTTCGTTCCTGATTGTCTTCCTGCTCTATTGCACCTACCAGCCGCTTCGCTTCTCGATCGAAGACCCCGAGCGCCAAGCCCGCTACGCAGCCGTCTTTGCCGTCGTCGCCGGTGCCTTCGTGCCGATCAACTTCATCGCCGTGCGGCTCGCCAGCCCGCTGATTCACCCGCGCGTGCTCAGCAGCTCCGGCGATTCACTGCCGGGCGACATGCGAATTGCCTTCTACAGCGCCCTAGTCGGAGTTACGCTGCTCTTCATCACGATCTGCAAGTACGAGATGTCCTCCAAGCACAGCCGAGCGCAGCTGGCCGCACTGCGGCGCAGCCTCGGCGGCGACGGCGACGAGCCCGCCGCTGCCCGCAGCGCAGCGCCAAGGATTGCCCTCAAATGAGCAACACGCTGCCGCCCAACACCGGCTACGTAGCCGCCGCCTATCTCGTCTTCCTTTTCATCCTGCTGATCTACATCGCGATCGCGGCGATCCGTGCTGCGCGCGTTGAGCGCGAGCTGGCCGAACTGCTGGCGCAGTCGCAGCAGCGGTCAGCAGAGAAGACGGAAGAGGGCAGCCAGTGACTGAACTGCTGGCAATCGGCATCTCGCACAAGACCGCTCCGGTAGCTCTGCGCGAGCGCGTCGCGCTGACCGACGTGGAAGCTGAACGGTTCGTCCGTGAGCTCGTTTCCAGTGAGGAGCTTCGCGAAGCGGTCGTGATCTCAACCTGCAACCGCACCGAGGTTTACATCGTTGCTCGCAACTCGGTTGACGCTGAAAGCGTGCTGCTGAGCAAGCTTGCAGCGCGCGCTGGAATCCGCCCCACCGAACTCGTTGACATCGTCTACTCGCCGCGCAACTGCGACGCCGCGCGCCACCTCTTCCGCGTAACTGCGGGCCTCGATTCGATGATCGTCGGTGAGAACGAGGTTCAGGGCCAAGTCCGCCGCTCCTACGAGGGCGCGCTGGCAGCGGGGACGACAGGCCCGTTCACTAACCGCCTCTTTCGCGCCGCGCTCCAAGCCGGCAAGCGCGTGCGAACCGAAACGGCACTGGGAACGGCACGCGTCAGCATCCCTTCGATAGCAGTCGCACTTGCCGAGGAGACGGTCGGCGATCTGAGCCAGAGCAGCGTTGTTGTAATCGGCGCCGGCGAGACCGCCGAACTTACGGCGCGGGCACTCAGCGAGCAGGGCGTGACAACGATGTTCGTCGCCAACCGGCGAATTGAGCGCGCTCGCGAACTCGCTCAGCGCTTCGGTGGCGACGTTGGCTCGCTCGACGAGCTGCCACAGCGAATGATCGATGCAGACATCGTCGTCGCGTCAACCTCCTCGCCGCACCCGATCATCGGCGTCAGCGAGCTCGAGATGATGATGGAGTCACGCGACGGTCGCGCGCTGCTGCTTATTGACATCGCCGTTCCGCGCGATATCGAGGATGGCTGCGACGGGATCCCTGGCGTGCGCGTACTGAACATGGACGACCTTCAAAACGCTGCCGCCCGCAACCTGCAGGTGCGTGAAGGCGAGCGCGAGCAGGCCTCAGAGATCATTGAAGACGAAATAGATCGCTTCTCCGGCTGGATGGCCCAGCAGGGAGCTACGCCGACGATTGCCGCGCTGCGCGATCACGGCTCATCGATCGTTGAACAGGTCTTGGCCGAGAATGACGGCCGCTGGGAGAGCGCCTCCTCGCGCGACGTCGTGCGCGTCGAGGCGATCGCCCGCGCCGTGATGCAGCGACTCCTGCACGAGCCAACAATCCGCACGAAGGCATTGGAGCAGGGCGGCGGCCACGGGCGGATCGCCGTGCTGCGCGAGCTCTTCGGCCTTGACGAAGTGCCGGAAGAGGCCGCCGGGTCCAGCGCCGCTGCAGCTGAGGCAGATTTTGGCCAGGCCGCGGAGGTCCGCCCACTTCGGCGTGAGTCGTGAAGCTGGGAACGCGCGGCAGCGCTCTCGCGCTGGCGCAGGCAGGGACTGTCGCAGCGGCGATTGAGGGCTGCGAGCTGGAGACGATCACGACCTCTGGCGACCGCGGCTTCGACGCCAACGACGACAAAGAGCGCTGGGTTCGCGAGCTTGACGCAGCGCTGCTTGATGGCCGCATCGCTCTGGCGGTTCATTCAGCGAAGGACCTCCCGGCAAGGCTCGCCGACGGGCTAGTAATCGCCGCTACGCCGGCGCGGGCCAACCCGTTCGACGTGCTCTGCGGCGCCGGATCGCTCGAGCAGCTTGCCGATGGAGCACGCATCGGCACAAGTTCAGTTCGCCGCTCGGCGCAACTGCGCGCGCTCCGAGATGACCTTCAGATCGACGATCTGCGCGGCAACGTCGACACGCGGTTGGCAGCGCTGGAAGGCGACGAATACGACGCTATCGTGCTCGCAATGGCAGGCCTTGAGCGGCTCGGGCGCGCCGGTGAGGCCGGCGGGCTGCTCGATCAGATGATCCCTTCAGCCGGCCAAGGGACACTCGCGATCACGGCGCGCGAAGGCGACAGCGAATCGATTGCTCTAGCGCTCGCACTCGACGACGCAGCGGCGCACCACTCTCTGCTCGCCGAGCGCGCCCTGATCGAAGTGCTCGAAGCCGATTGCAACACGCCGGTCGGGGCGCACGCCAGCTTTGAAGGTCAAGCAATGACGCTGGCCGCCTTCGTCGGGCGCGCCGACGGATCAGCTTGGCTTCGCGACGAGCTAACAATCAGCGACGGCGCGAGCACGCCGGATCAGCTCGGGCGCGAAGTTGGCCAGCGGATGCTCGCCGCCGGAGCCAACGAGGTGCTCGGGCGATGAGCGCCGCTGCCGGAACCGTCTATCTGGTTGGTGCAGGCCCTGGCGATGAGGGGCTGATCACTTTGCGCGGCGCCGAACTGCTGGCCAGCGCCGACGTGGTTCTCCATGACCAGTTGATCGGGCCTCGAGCGCTCGAGCACGCTCGCAGCGACGCTGAACTGATCGACGTCGGCAAGATCGGCGGCGGCAAACAGGTGCCGCAAGAGGTAACGAACGAGCTAATCATCGAACACGCACTCGCCGGGCGCAGCGTCGTGCGGC
Source organism: Solirubrobacteraceae bacterium (assembly GCA_030725785.1). Lineage (GTDB taxonomy): Bacteria > Actinomycetota > Thermoleophilia > Solirubrobacterales > Solirubrobacteraceae > F1-60-MAGs163. Next base: position 27,411 of record JANRFB010000008.1, on the reverse strand, counting down.
TCAAGGGCGGCGACCCATTCGTCTTTGGTCGCGGCGGCGAAGAGGCGATCGCCTGCCTCGAGCGCGGGATCGCCGTCGAGGTGGTTCCGGGGGTGACGGCCGGGATTGCGGCCTCGGCCTACGCAGGCATTCCCGTAACGCAGCGCGGCGTCTCCAGCGCCGTTGCGTTCGTAACCGGCCATGAAAATCCCGACAAGCCGGAGACGCAGATCGACTGGCCGGCGCTGGCCGCCTTCCCCGGCACGCTCGTGTTCTACATGGGCGTGCGCAGCCTTGGGGGAATTGCCGAAAAGCTGATTGCTGGAGGGCGCCCCGGCGAGCAGCCGGCAGCTGTAATTGAGCGCGGAACCTTCGCCGCCCAACGTGAAGTCGTTGGCACTCTCGCAACTATCGCCAGGATCGCTGAGGACGCAGAGATCAAGGCGCCTGCGATCAGCGTAATCGGCGACGTTGCAGCGCTCGGCGAGCAGATCGGCTGGCGCGAGGCTGCCCGCCCGCTCGCAGGAACGACTATCGCCGTAACGCGCGCCCGCGCTCAGGCGAGTGCTCTGGCCTCGCGGCTAAGCACGCTCGGGGCCGAGGTCGTCGAAGCTCCGGCAATCAAGATTGAGCCACTAAGCCCGCCGCTGCCGGACTTGAAGAAGTATGACCTTCTCTGCCTGACCAGCCCCAACGGCGTCGAGCAGCTCTTCGCAGCGCTCGGCGATGCGCGCGACCTGGCCGGCCTGACCGTTGCCGCGATTGGGCCGGGAACAGCTCGGGCGCTACTGGCCCACGGAATCAAGGCCGACGTCGTTCCGGACCGCTCGATCGCCGAAGCGCTCGTTGAAGCGCTTGAAAGCGTTCCGATCCAGCGCGCCTTGATCGCCCGCGCCGAAGAGGCGCGCGACGTTCTGCCGGATGCGCTGCGCGCACGCGGCGCCGAGGTTGATCTGCTGGCGCTCTACCGCACGATCGCCGAGCCGCTCAGCAATGATGCCCGCGCCGCGGCGCTAGGCGCCGACTACGCAACTTTCACCTCAGCCTCCTCGGCGCGCTTCTTTCATGAGGCGGCGGGAACGCTCGACGGGCCGCGACTTGTTTCGATCGGGCCGGTCACGAGCGAGCAGCTGCGCGAGCTCGGATACGAACCAACGATCGAGGCGAGCGACCACACGCCCGACGGCTTGGTTGCGGCGCTGATCGCCGATGCGTCAACAAGGTAGGTTCGCTCAATGGAGCTTGAGCGCAACTTCGATCGCATAGACCGCTGACCGATGTCGCGGCCGATCACCTTCCTGACCGACTACGGCTACGACGATGAGTACGTCGGTGTCTGCCACGCCGTGATCGCCCAGAGCGCCCCGGCCAGCCGCGTCTTCGACATTACTCACGGGATTGAGCGCCACGATGTGCGCAGCGGCGCGCTTGTCCTGCGCCGGTCGCTCCCCTACTTCCCGGCCGGCGTTCACCTCGCCGTCGTTGATCCTCAGGTTGGCGGTAGGCGGCGCGGGATCGCGGTCCGCACCGCCGACGAAGACCGCTTCTTTGTCGCGCCCGACAATGGCCTGATCTCGCTCGCCGCTCAGCGCTTCGGGGGCATCGTCGAAGCGGTCGACATCTCCGGCACGCCGCAGCGGCTCGAGCCGACCGCAGCCACGTTCCACGGCCGCGACATCTTCTCCCCTGTCGCCGCCCACCTGGCGGGCGGCGGCCACCTCGCCGAGTGCGGCACGCCGCTCGACCCGGATGAAGTGACCGTGCTCGAGATGCCGTTGGCTCGCGCCGAGGATGACCAACTGATCGCGCACGCACTGACTGTTGACACCTTCGGCAACGTCACGCTCGACGTCGAGCACCAGGAGCTCGCCGCCTTCGGCCTCAGGCTCGGTCAGCTGCTCTCGGTCAACGGCAACGACGCACCGTATGTCGCCAGCTACATCGACGTGCCAACCGGCGCGCTGCTCGTATACCAGGACGCTTACCGATCGCTGGCTGTTGCCGTCAACCGCGGGTCGGCCGCCGAGATGCTCGGCTTGGCAACCGACGACGAGGTCCGCATCACGCCCCGATGAGCCAACTCGGGTCGCCGCATCTCCACTTCAGCTCGATTGGCTCGACCAACGACCGCGCGCGTGAATTGGCTGACGCCGGCGCGCCGCACGGCACGCTCGTAAGCGCCGACGAGCAGAGCAGTGGCCGCGGCCGCCAAGGCCGCGAGTGGGTCGCACCACCGGGAAGCTCGCTGCTGATCTCGCTACTACTGCGCGAGCCACCCCCGCTGCTGGCACTAGTCGCCGCGGTCGCGGTAGCTGAAGTATGCGGCCCGGCCGCAAAGATCAAGTGGCCCAACGACATTCTGCTGGGGGTCGAAGAGGCTCCCGCCGGCAAAGTCGCGGGGATCCTTTGTGAGGCAAGGCCGCAGGAGAACTGGGCGATCGTCGGTGTTGGCCTCAACGTGGCACTCGACCTAGCCCAACTTCCAAGCGAGCTGCGCGGGCGAGCGGCGACGCTCGGGCTGCGCAGCCAGCAGCGCGCGCAGGTACTAGAGCGCCTTGTTGACCAGTTCGAACGGGCGCTGACCCTGCCAGACGAAGAAATTCTCACGCTCTGGCAACGGCGCGACGCGTTGCTTGGCAAAGAGATCGGCTGGAGCGAAGGCGAGCTGGTAGCGAGCGGCACGGCACTTGGCGTCAGCGCCAGTGGTTCTTTGCGAGTGCGACGCGAGGATGGTTCAGAGCTGGAGCTCAGCGCCGGCGAGGTTCACCTCACCGCCGCCGGAAGCTAAGCGGCAGCCTGATCTTCGGAGCCGCCCTCGGCGCCGGCTTCACTTTCGCTGCCGCTCTCCTGCTTCGCCTCGGCGCTAGCTTCGCTCGACTGATCAGCGTCCTTCTGAGCCTCACGCCGCCGCTTCGCGCCGGCAGCGTTTGCTCCACCGGAGCGACGGCGGCGACTGCGCTTGCGGCGGCCTTTGCCCTTCGGGAAATTGCGCAGCAGTTCACGCGAGCAGGAGCCCGGCTTGCGAGCGAGCCGCGTTCGTGCTCCACGCAGGACCTCCTCGGCCTCCGGCGTGTGGGCTACAGCGCTTGCCAGAATCGCTATCTGCAGGCGGCGATCCTGCTCGCGAATTGCCTGAACAAGCTTGCGCGCGTTGCGTGCGTGGGCAGCGCCAGAAGAATTCACCAGCAGTCCAAGCAGGCGCTTCGTTTCAGGCCAGCGCTGAACCGCGTACTGCTCGTGCAGCTCGCGTGTGTAGTCGGCAAGGCGCCAGATCCAACCTGTGGCCTGGTCGCGGCCGCCGATCCGTTTGTCGGCCAGTGCCTGGAGGCAGACCTTCGCCCCTTCGCGGCGCTGATCCTTGCTCCACGGTTCAATCATGTCGATCGCCAAGTCGAATGCCTCCGGATCCTTCAAGGCGGCGATCTCCTGCAGCGCCCGAATTCGCAGTGGCGCATGGTCGTTGCGTTCGACGACTGTCAGCAGGAAGCGGCGTTTCAGCTCACCGCTGCGATCGAACTGCAACATCGCGCGGGCGCGACGCCAACCGGTCGGTGCCACGCGGGCACCGGCCAAGGCGGCCCACATGTGCTGCTCGCCGTAGTCGAGATTCTCGACGCCTATCCGCCACAGCTCGCGCTCGAATACTTCGTGACGACGCTCCTCGCCGGGCGTCACCGGAAGCACACGACGCTCAACGCGAACCCGTCGGCCGCGGCCACGGCGAACAGGGCCGACGACGATTGCGCCGCCGCGGTAGACGTCGCGGTCGAGCAGCGAGTGAAGCGTGACGACGGGATCATCGTGGCGCGTTGCCGGGTGGACGAAGTCGACGACGACGCCGGCCTCCTTGCCGGGGTGGCGACGCGTTACACGGCCAACGCGCTGCTGGTAGATCCGCTTTGACGCGGTTGGCGCTAGGTGCATGCAGACCGTCGCGCGCGGGCTGTTCCAGCCCTCCGCGAGCAGCTGAGCATTAACCAGCACGTCGATGTCACCGGCCTCGTAGCGAGCGAGAATCTCAGCCAGCTCGCGCTTGGGCGTCTCGCCGGAGACGGCCTCGGCCTTGATGTTGAGGTTACGGAATGCCTCGGCAACGTTGTAGGCGTGCTGCACGCCGGCCGTATATACAACGCCGGGAACGCCGTTGAAGCGGGTCTTATAAAGGTCGGCGATCGCCATGTTGAAGGGTCCTTGATCGAGCAGCTCAGCGAGCATCTCTTGATCAAACTCAACGTCAACTTCGCCCTTTCGCAGCGGAACGTTGGCGATCGTGCGGACGCCCGGGCCGGGTGGAATCCGAAGGCAGCGGAGCGGTGAAATCACTCCGCGCCGCGCTGCCTGCGCAAGGTCAAAGCGCGAAGTTTGGGTCGGGAAGAGATCGGTTACGTGGCGCGCAATCAAGGCGCCCGTCGCCGTCATGCCGATGAAGACCGGGCCGGTCCACTCACGAATTGCGGCGCTCGTTTTCTCACCCAGTGCGGTGTGGGCCTCATCGCAGATGACGATTGTGTAAGCGCTCGAGATGTTGCCGGCATGACGAACAAACCACTGGTAGGTCTCGACCGTGACGGGGCCGCTTAAGTCGAGCCCCTCGTCACCGAGCAACGGGCCCGAAATGCGATCGGCATAGCCACGCGTGCGGATCTCCTCATTGAACTGATCGACGAGGTTGCGGCGATGAGTCAGAATCAGAATGCCGCCGGTCCGCGAGGCGTCAACGAAGCCCATCGCAGCGACCGTCTTGCCGGCTCCGGTTGCGTGCTCGAACCAGAAGCGCTTGTCTGCGTTGGGATCATCGAGCGCTTCGGCATCAATGTCCTCGTCGGTTCCCTCCGGAGCTTCGATCAGGTCAACCTCAACCTCGACCTCTTCGACCACTTCGTCGTCTTCGTCGTCCTCGTCCTCTTCGTGTTCCTCATCGAGCGCCGCGAGCTCGGCAGCGAGTTCGTCGTCGTCTGTGACAATCGCCTCGTCTGGCGCGTCATCAACATCGAAGACTGGCTCAGCGATCTCAATTCCGTCAACTTTCATCCGCGCTGCCAGCAGCGCCGTCAAGGTGCCGGAGAGCGCATCGACCTGATGTGGGTTGAGGACCGTGCCGTCAGCCAGGTGCGGCTCATCTTCACTGAGCACGCGCTCGAGGCCGAGCAGCAGCGACCAAGACCGGCGCCACTTCGTCGAGGGAAGTTCGGCGCCGTCGTCGAGCTCAGCCAACGCGTAGGCCAGCGCGCGGGCGCGCGGCGAGCCCGGCGCCAAGGCAACGTCAACCTCTTCGCCCGGATAGACGAATTTTTCCAACGTGAACGCTTCAGCGCGCTCTATCTCTTTGCCGGTAGGTACCGGTCCGGCCGCTTGGGCCATTAGCAGTCAGCCATCTTGGCGTTCGTTCAATAAAGAGGTGGGAAGCGGCGCAAAGTACTGGCGTCACTTCCCCCAGTCCGGGAACCGCCCGGAGCGGACACTGGAAGCCTCGCAGGTGAGACAGACGCAGTGTGTCATTTATTATACAGCACCACTATGCGATCCTGAAGTGATGCGTATCGCAGCGATAATTGCCGCAGTCCTCGTGCTCAGCGGCGTTGTAATCATTGGCCTTCAGCAGGCCAGCAGCGAAAACGGCGGCCAAGAGACCCAAACCGCCCGCGCTCCCAGCGCCAGTGAGGCACAGCAGCAGCTGGCAGGTTCGCCGCCGGCGTTAGCGGCGATCCACGCCCAGGCGGGCGAGCTGCTCCCCGGCGGCCCGGCGGCTTTGGCCGAGCGGCTGAGGGAACTGCGCGGCTATCCGGTCGTTGTCAATGTCTGGGCTTCATGGTGCGGCCCCTGCCGCCAAGAGATGCCGGTCTTCGAGCAGGTGTCGGTCGCGCGTGGCCGCAAGGTCGCCTTCCTCGGCGTTGATCTGAAGGACAACATCCCGGCGGCGAAGCGACTGCTGAAGGAGTTTCCGGTCAGCTACCCGAGCTATGGCGACCCGGACGGCAAGTTCTTCAGCGACAACAAGCTGGCCGGCGTTCCCTCAACGATCTTCTACTCGCGCTCGGGTAAGCGGCAACTAATCCACTCCGGCCCTTATCTGAAGGCCTCCGATCTGAACACCGACATCGATCGCTACGCGCTGGTGGCAAAATGACGCTCAGCGTCGAAGTTGCTGACAACCAAGCCCAGATTAACGCAGCGATGGCATTGCGAACCGTCGTCTTCGTTGAAGAGCAAGGCGTGCCGCTTGCGGAGGAGATCGACGGCCTTGATCAACGGGCAACGCACCTAGTTGCGCTCGACGACGGCGAAGTTGTCGCGACCTGCCGCCTGCTGCGGGACGGTCCGACGGTAAAACTCGGCAGGATGGTCGTCGCCAAGCAGCGCCGCCGCGAAGGGATCGCGGCGCAGATGCTTCGCCTCGCCGATCAAGAGGCCGCGCTGCTCGGCGGTGAGCAGATCCAACTGGCGGCGCAGATCTACGCCGTTGCGCTCTACGAACAGGCCGGCTACGTCGCTTACGGCGAGCCGTTCCCCGACGCCGGAATCGAACACATCTGGATGAGCAAACAGCTCAAGTGATCGGCAGCGCGCAGTGATCGCCGTGGCGCTGACAAGTCTGCTGGCACTGCTGATTGGCGTCGGCTCCGAACGCCGCTGGAACGAAAGCGCGCTGGCACTATCGCGCAGGCTGCTCGACATTCTTGCCTATGTCGCGATTCCGCTCGTCGTGTTCTTCACCGTCAGCCACCTGAAGCTGACGACTGGGCTCGGCGCCGGAATCGTCTTTGGCTGGACCGAGCGGCTGGTCGTAATCGGCCTGGCTTGGCTGATCGGCGAACGGCTGCTGAGGCTGCCGCGTTCAGCGACCGGCGCGATAATGATCTCGGTTGGGCTTGCAAACACCGGCTATCTCGGAATCCCCCTGATCGCGCTGCTGCTTGGCAACGATTCGATCGGCCTCGCGGTCGCCTACGACACGACCGTCACGGCGCCGGTCGCACTGATTGGTGGCTTCGCTATCGGCGCCGCCTTCGGAACGCGCGCCGGCGAGGGCGCACGAGCGAGGACGAAGACCTTCTTCACCCGCAATCCGGCGCTGATCGCGCTGATCGCGGCCGTTATCGCGCCGAGCTGGCTCAGCCCCGACTGGGCGCGCGATCTCGCGACACTGCTGGCCGTTGCGATCGCGCCGCTCGGCTTCTTTGCGGTTGGTGTCTACCTGATGATCGAGCACGATCAGGAAGGCACGAGGATCTTCCCGCCACAGCTGACGGCGCCGGTCGTGACGGCGCTGGCGCTGCGGCTGCTGGTCGCCCCAGGCGTGATGCTCGGCCTCTCAACCTTCGTGATCGAGGTTCCGGCGGCTTTTCTGATTCAGGCGGCGATGGCGAGCGGCATCACCGGCCTGGCGGTCGGGCACATCTTCGGCCTCGACCTCAAAATCATCGTCGGCGCGATCGCTTGGAGCACGGCGATCGTCGTCGTCGCGGCGAGCGTCGTCGCATTGGCCGGCGGGCTGTAGGCTGGCCGCGATGCGGGCGCTAATCCAACGAGTCAGCAGCGCCTCTGTTCGCGTAGACGGCGAAACAGTCGGCGCGATCGGCGGCGGCCTGTGCGTACTGCTCGGGGTTGGCCCCGGCGACGACGAGGCCTGCTGCGACAGGCTCGCTGAGAAGGTGAGGGCGCTGAGGATCTTCGACGACTCGGAGGGCAGGATGAGCGAGGCGCTGGGCGAGCGCGAGCTGCTCTGCGTGAGCCAGTTCACGCTCTACGCAAGCACTTCGAAGGGCAACCGGCCGAGCTTCACCGGCGCCGCGCCACCGGAGCTTGCCGAGCCGCTTTACGAGCGCTTCTGCGAGCAGCTCGGCGCCGAGCGCGGTCGATTTGGCGCGGCAATGGAGGTTGAGCTGGTGAACGATGGGCCGGTTACGCTGATGCTCGAAGCGGATCCGGCGTGAGCCGCCCGCGCGACCAAATTCCTCGCCTCCTGCGAAGCTGCGCATATGGCTCCTGAACCCCGCCTCGTGCCGCGCTTTGCGGCCGAGCCCCCACACGAACATCTCCCCTCCGGACGCTGGGCGCTGAAGCTCCAGCAAGTTTTCATCGAGGCCTGCGCCTCGATCGAGCCGGACGACGGCGAAGAGCTCGGTCAGATCGGCGAGATCGCCTGGTTTCCTGACCGCACTTGGCACGGCCGCAGCTACATCCCGGCCGTCGCAACGACCTCGAACGGGCTTGAAGTTTTTGGCTATATCGCCCACCTGCGCAACGAGGCCGGTGATGAGGACCTCAAAGCCGTCGCCGACGTGACGGCGCAGACCGCGGCCGACAACCCTGACTGGAACATTGACCTCTGCGAGGAGGTCGTCGGCTCGTGGCGCGGCGAAACCGATTCGATCGCGGCGATGACGCTGGTCTGGGGCCGCCCGACGCGCGCTGAGGCAAAGATCGCGACGGCCGAGCTGGCGGGGCTATGTGTCGATCAGTGCGAGATGGTTGATGACCGCTTCACGCTGCTTGCACCAGACGACTTCCGCGGCGACATGCTTGAGATCGCCTGCTACGACGGCGGCGGCAAAGAGGTCGCGCGTGAATCGCTCTACGAGGACGACGAGTAGCGCAGTTTCACCGAACGCTTGGCGACCGGCCGCCATTTCCGCATGACGCCGTGGCCGCGGCGTATCTTTTCTTAAGTGAAGCCCCGATAGCTCAGCTGGATAGAGCGGCTCCCTCCTAAGGAGCAGGCCCCTGGTTCGAATCCAGGTCGGGGCATTGCTGCCGCGCTAGCGGTCGCTGCGGTCTGGGTAAACGTCGTCGATTGTGGTCAGCGCCGTATAGGGCGAGCCGCCGGCCGCTTCGATCGCGTCAGCCCCGCCGGCCAGACGGTCGAGCACCGATACGACGCCGACGACCTCGTGGCCGCCTTCCTTCACCGCTTCGATTGCTCGGACGGTCGAGCCGCCGCTAGTTACGACATCCTCGACGATCAGGCAGCGTTCGCCCGGGTCGAGCAGCGGCCCTTCGATCCGCCGCGACAGGCCGTGCTGCTTGGCCTCCTTGCGGACGAAGAAAAGCTTCACTTCGGCGCCTGCAGCTAGCGCGGAGCAGGCAACCGGGTCGGCGCCCATCGTCATCCCACCGACGGCAGTTGCCCCCAGCTCGGCGGCCTTCGCAGCGACCAGTTCGCCAAGTGCCGCGAAGCCGGCCGGCAGCATAATCGCCCGCTTTGAATCAACGTAATACTGGGCGACGGCACCGCTGGTAAGCGTCACCTCGCCGATGATCAAGGCGTGAGCGCGCAGCTCTTCGGTTAGGCGCTGTCGGGCATCCATCGGGGAGCGACGCTACCGGTAGTAGGTGTCGACACGCGTGCCGATGTTGATCCAGTTGTAAACCGAGATGGCGTCCGGTGGCGGAATCCGCAGGCAGCCGTGACTGGCCGGGTAGACCGGCACGTCGACAAAGCCGTGAATCGCGTAGCCACGGATGAAGTAACTCGAGAAAATCATCCCCAAACTATTTGTTCCCGCTTCCTTTCTGTAGACCGAAAAGTTGCCGAGGATCGTCGGTGTTGACGGCTTGCCGGAGCTTGTCGGGTAGATCCGCACAGCCTTGCCGCGGCTGATCAGCGCAATCACCTGATGCGTGAGATCGACCTCGACGTGGCGGCCGTGATCCTTGTAGCGGACCTTGAAGCGACCCCAGCCTTTAGCGAGACGGCTGAACACTTCGCTCGTGGCCACTTGGGTTCGCGCCATCCGCGTGATCTTGCGGAAGGCGAGCACGGCCCGAGCGGTGCGAGCGTCGTAGTAGCCGCGCTTGCCAACGACGTAGCCAAGCCTTGAGAGGCGGCTTTGCAGATATTTAACGGCCAGTCCGCGATCGCCTGCTCGCGCCGAGCGCGAAACGACCCGCACCTTGAGCGCGCGCGAATCTGCAGCCGCCATCTCTGCAGTTGCAGCGTGGCTCGCTTGAACGGTCAGCAAACCACCGCGGTTAAATTTGAGCGCCAGCTTGAAGCGACCGACCGATCCATCCTGCGTGATCGCGAGCGTGCGGGTGAGCACCCGTCGTCCGTTGCGCTTGATCTTCAGCGTCACGCTCTGGCCGGCAACAAATTTACCGACGGTCCCCCTGACCGCCCAAGCCTCGCCTCCGAGAACTTGGCGATTAGTTAGGCCGGTGAAGCCAAGCTTGACCGTCGTCTTTACCGCCGGAGCCGGCACCGGCGGCGGTTCAGGCACGGGCTCTTGCGCGAGCGCTGCGCTAGGCAAGGCGAGCAGTGCGAGAGCGAACAGTGGGAGAATCAGGCCAAGCCGACGATTAGGCACATGCCGATTGTATGACCGTGCCCCCCGGGTTGCGTCAGCTAAGCGCCCAGGCCGGCGTCGGCCCCGCCGCCCGTCGCACCAGCCAGCAGATCAAGGCGACGATCGCCAGAGAGCCGGCGAGTACCGGCGCTACCTGCCAGCCCCAGTCTTGAGAGGAGGAGAAAGCGACCGAGTTGTTGGCCGCGTGGACCGCAATGCAGGGGTAGAGCGAACCGGTTTTGGCGTAGAGCAGGCAGAGCGCAAAACCGAAAAAGGCCAGCGGCACGAGGAAGGCGATGTTCGAGGAGCCGGCGTGGATGCCGCCGAAGATCAGGCCGGTTACCAATGCCGCTGGCCAGACCCCCTTCCATGAGCGCAGCGCGGTGAAGAAGAAGCCGCGAAAGAAAAACTCCTCCGCAAGCGGCGCTAAGACGCAAACGAGAATGCCCACCGAAACAAGCGCCACGGTGCTCTTGTCGGCACCGAGCTCGCTCGGAAGCGTGTCGGCCGCATCTTCGGCTCCAACCAGAGCAACCCAAGCGAGCGTGAAGGCCAGAAAGCTCGTCCAAGTCAGTGCGGCCCAACCGACCGCTGGCCAGAAGGGCGTGCCACGCAAGCCAAAGTCCCATGGTCTTGGGCGCCCCGCAATTCGGGCAAGAGCAAGCGCCGCGCCAATCAAGCAGAGGTCTTGAACGACGGTCGCAAGAATGTTGATCGCAGGTGATGGATCGGTGAGTTTGCCGCTGGCGATCACCGAGCCATCGAAGGCAGCACCGATAAGCGTCAAGGTCACTGCACCCACGGCGGCAGCAACGAAGCCCACCAAAAGTCCCACGAAGCCCATCCAGGCGCGCCAGTTCGGTGCCAGCGCGGTTGGCTCAATGCCATCTGGCAGCTCCGGCCGCTGCGGCGGTGGCGGATGGACGAACGGCGCCTCAAGCCCTTCTGGGTAAGCGGTCGACATCGGCCGCAACCTTAGCGATCAGGTGGCAGTAGACCTTCGAGCGAATCGAGCACGATCACCTCGTCGAAAGCGCCGTATTGGGCGTACCTGTCTACGAGCACAGGCAGAACCCCCGCCGCTCGCGCAAGTTCAAGATCGGATGCGGGGTCGTCGCCAACATGCCAAACCGTCGAGTCAGGGCTACCGCCAACTCGACTGACGGCACGCCTGATCAGCTCAGGATCGGGCTTCGCCAGCCCCTCCTCTGCCGAGATTACGACCGCATCAACCCTCTCCCGCAAGCCGATCTGATCGAGCACCTCATAGAGCGAAATGTCCCAGTTGCTGACTATCACCAGCCGCGCACCGGCAGCGCGTAGGGCGTCGAGGACAGCGTCAACCTCTGGGAACGGGGCGAAGCGGACCGCCTCGCCGAGCGATTCGCGCATCGCCGCAAAGCCGATCGCCGAGGCCGACTGCGGCAATGCTTCTGCGAGCACCTCAGTCGAGCGGTCTCGCAGCTGCTCAAGCGCTTCGGGAGTGCCTGCAAAGGCGCTGTTGGCGCGGTAGTAGGCCATCTCGGCGCCAAGCCCCTCCCCTGCCTGCTCGCTGCTTACCGTCACGCCGCGCTGGGCGAGGGCTGCGACAAGGCCGCCGACCGGGTCGACGACCTCGATCAGCGTGCCGAGCGCGTCCAGCGAGATGATCTCCGGCAGCTCAGCCGGGAGTGATTGAGCCATTGTTTGAGTGATATTCCCCAAGCAGCCTCGCGAACCTGCCATCGAATCGGCGCTTTGCGCTTATTCCATCGGCTAGAATTGTCTCTCTTCGCAGCACGAATGGGCACTTTGGAAGGTGCCGGTAAGACTGCCGCGAACAACTACCCAAGTGTCTTTACGCAGCCGAAAACTTCGTCGTCGCCGCAGCCAGGCAGGAGCCGGGAGAGCCATCTTCGCCCTGCTCGCAATAGGTGGAGCTGCGGGATTCATCGCCGTTTTAGGAGGTTTTGGCTACCTCGCTTCGATCGCCTCCTCGGCGCCGAAGTTGAGCGAACTGAAACCGGCCGAGCAGGGCGCCACGTCAACCGTCTATGCCGCCGACGGGACGCGGCTTGGCTTCATCCAAGGTGACGTGCTGAGAACCCCGGTGAAGCCCTCGCAGATCACGCAGGAGATGCGCGACGCGACCGTCGCAATTGAGGACCAGCGCTTCTACAAGCACAACGGCGTCGACTACGAGGGCGTTGCGCGAGCGGCAGTGAAGAACTTCTCGAGTGGATCAACCGTTCAGGGCGGATCGACGTTGACGATGCAGTTGGTGCGCAACCTTTACCAAGGGGGCCGCGAGCGGACGATCGACCGCAAGATCCGTGAGGCAAAGCTGGCGACGGACATCGAAGCGCGCCACCCGGGCGCCGCCGGCAAGCGCTGGATTCTTAACGAGTACATCAACAATGTCCCTTACGGCACCGTTGGCGGCCAGACCGCCGTCGGCGTCGGCGCGGCGTCGCGTGTTCTGTTCGGCAAGTCCTCGAGCGAGCTGACGCTGAGCCAATCGGCGCTGCTGGCCGGACTGCCGCAGGCGCCTTCGCAGTACAACCCGTTCCTAGCGCCCGACCTGGCCCGCGAGCGCCGCGCTCAGGTGCTGGCCAAGATGAAGGAGCAGGGTTACATCAGCGCCGACCAAGCCGCCGCGGCCAACCGCGAGCCACTCGGCGTAAAGAACAGCCGCTACTACGCGCAGCGCCGCGAGGGTTACTTCTTCGATTACGTCAAGAAGGAGCTGATCGCCCGTTACGGCGCCGAGCGCGTCAAGGCCGGTGGGATGAAGGTCTACACGACCGTCAACCTGAAGCTCCAGCGCCGCGCCCGCGAGGCGATCGCTGCCAACCTCGGAGCGAGCGGCCCCTCATCGGCGGTTGTCAGCATGGATCCCAAGACCGGCGAGATCAAGGCAATGGCTTCCTCCGGCGACTACTCGGCTTCCAAGTTCAACCTCGCCGCCCAAGGGCATCGTCAGCCGGGCTCGACCTTCAAGGTGATGGTGCTGATGGCAGCGCTGCGCCAAGGCGTTGACATCAATGAGACGACATACGAATCGAAGCCGCTGAAATTCGTCGACGAGGGAACCGGAACGCCGATCGACGTCCAGACCTACGACCACTCCTACGGCGGTTCGATGTCGGTCTTCCAAGCGCTAGTGAAGTCAGACAACACGATCTTCCAGCAGCTCGACCTCGACGTTGGGCCGGAAGAGGTGCGCCGCGCCGCTTACGACCTGGGCATCACGAGCAAGCTCGACGCCTACCCAGCAGAAGGGCTCGGCGGCCTAACCAACGGTGTCACCGCACTTGAGATGACGCGCGCCTACGCGACAATCAACAACGGTGGCTGGCGGACGCGCGCGGTGGCGATCAAGAAAGTTGAGTTTGCCGACGGCCGCGTCGACAGCTCACTCGGGCGCCGAGGGCGCGTCAAGGCCTTCACCGACGGGCAGACCTACGAGGCAGTCAAGGCGCTGGAAGCAAACGTGATCGGCGGCACCGGCACCGGCGCCCAACTCGGCTGCCCAGTAGCCGGAAAGACCGGTACGACGAACGATTCGACCGACGCTTGGTTCGGTGGCTTCACGAGCTCGCTCAACACGACGGTCTGGGTCGGCTACCCGGACGCCGCGATCTCAATGGGCGGGATGTCGGGCGGCGGAGCGCCGGCCAGCATCTGGCGCTACTTCATGACGACGGCGATGGAAGGCCGGCCCTGCGACCCCTTCGCAGAGCCGACAGAGCCCTTCATAGCGGAAGAATTCCTTGGCACCTACGCGACCGAGGGCGCCCCTGGCGACGCAGTCGATCCGCTCGCCAAGGATGAGGAGAAGGACAAGAAGAAGAAGGACAAGAAGAAGAACGGCGACGGCCAGTACGAATCTGCGCCAAACCCGGCGCCGACGCCGACGCCGGTACCGAAACCAAAGCCGGCGCCAAACCCGACGCCTGAGCCAACGCCGGTTGACCCAGGCACCGGCGGCGTTACGCCCGGCTAACGGGCGCAGCGACTGCTACGGTCAGCGCTGATGGCCAAAGAAGAGAAAGTCGAGTTCGAGGGCGACGTAGTTGAGGCGCTGCCAAACGCGATGTTTCGCGTCAAACTCGACAATGGCCATCTGGTCCTCGGCCACGTAGCAGGCAAGATGCGTCGCTACCGGATTCGAATCCTCCCCGGTGACCGCGTCCGCGTTGAAGTTTCGCCTTACGATCTTGACCGCGCGCGGATCGTCTACCGCCACCGTTAGCGGGGGTTTGAGTTGAGCGAACGCTCGCTCATCGGGGCCTTCGAGCAGCTCTTCGCCCAGCGCGGCGAGCGTAACGTTGGCTGGATCGGCGACGATTGCGCCGTCGTACGTTCGAAGGCCTATTGCGTGACAAGCGTCGATTCGATCGTCGACGGAATCCATTTCCGCCTCGACAACGACCGCGTCACCGTCGCCGATGTCGGCCACAAAGCTTTAGCCGTCGCGCTCTCCGACCTCGCAGCGATGGCCACCGAGCCCGGAGAGGCATACATCTCACTGGGCATTACCAGCGATCTCAGCGAGAGCGACGTATTGAGCCTCGCAGCTTCGATCGAAGCGCTGGCCAAAGAGACCGGCGTGACGGTTGCTGGCGGCGATTTGGTTCGCTCACCAACACTTTTCTGCTCAGTTACCGTCGTCGGTTGGAGCGACGACGCAGAGCAACTGATAGGTCGTGGCGGCGCGAAAGCCGGCGACGGCGTATTTGTCAGCGGCCCGCTAGGTGGTGCGGCGGCAGGGCTAGCGCTGCTCGAAGGTGCTGCCGGTAGCGGGCTCGACCGGAAGCTAGGAGAAGCGCTGATCTCCGCTCAGCTTCGACCACAACCTCGTTTCGATTGCGCTCGCCAGCTGCGCAACGCCGGCGCCGATGCGCTCATCGACCTCTCGGACGGTCTCGCCACCGACGCCGGTGAGATCGCCGCTCGCAGCGACGTCACGTTAGAGATCGATCTAGCCGCTATCCCGCTAGCCGCAGGCGTTGAGCAGATTGCCGCTGAGCTAGGCCGCGACGCGGCACAGTTTGCAGCCAGCGGTGGTGAAGACTTCGAGCTCTGTGTCTGTATGCCTGAATCGGCTGGCGCGAATGTGGCCGGTTTGATCCGCGTCGGTGGCGTGTTCGATGGCCCGGCTGAAGTTCGTTTCGTCGGCCGTGGCGGCGAGCAGGTAAAGCTCCACGGCTACGAGCACCGCGTCGGCGACGATCCTTCAGCGACGACGCGCTGAATCGACTCCACCGAGCGAACCCGGCCCGGCGTAGCTGGCTGGACCGCGGACCGTGATCGCCTGATCGGGCAGACGGTTTCGGCGCACCGCGCGCAGTAATGCAGCGGCGCCAGCGCCGCAGGCGAGGCACCAGCCGAGTGCAGCCAGCAACGACGGAGTGCCGCCCGCCAGCGTCAGGAAGATGAACCAGATCAGCGTGAACGGTGAGAGCGCGAACTGGTCGAGGTAGACGAGCGCCACGGCGACCACAGGCAGCAGACTGAAGAGAATCCAGAAGATCGCCCAGCGACGCCGCAGCGGCGTCTCGCGGGCGCCCACCAAAAGCCAAATGTTGACCGGCAAAATAAGCAGCAGGGCGGCGTACGGATTCAAGAACCAGACGACGACCGCGACGAGGCAGATCACGAGCGCCGGCGCCAGCGAGGCGCCGCGAGCCTCGCTCGAGTCGCTGACCGTGAACGCTCCATTGATCAAAGGGCGCAGAACGAGAAAGGCCAGCGCGAAGATCACGACCGCACTTACCAGCGCGCCGATTCCAGCCGCAGCAAACGGCAGCGCTCCAGGCGGAGCCGGTGGCGACGTAGCGTTTATGACGCCGAATACTCCGAGCGCGCGGATAAAAATCTCGGCCAATGCAAATGGCAAGGCAGCAGCGGCAACCCAGACGATCCAGCGGGCAACTGGCGAACGCTCACGGCGCAGCCGCGCGAACCCGTCTGCGGCCGCCAGAAGCGCCGGCAGCAGCAACGCAGCGGTGAGCAAGCGGATCGCCCAAAGCGGAAGCAGTTTACGCGTGATCACGAGATCGAGGCTGGGGCTGGCGGCGCTGATCTTTGGGCTCGAGTCCAGCGCCGTCAACGAGCGCAGCGCGGCGCGGCCGAAGCCCTGCAGCCGCGTTGAGTCAACCGGCGCGTCGCCGGCGGGCGGCAACTCGCCACTGGCTGAGAGCAGAACGGCCGGGATTCCCGCCGCGACAGCTGGCCCTTGCTGGCCGACGGTGACCGGCCAGGCGAAGCGGGCAAGCTCGCGGCGAGCCAGCGGCGACGCTGCCTTCAGCCCCGTCTCCGCGCGCAATGCCGTCGCCACCGTGCGCGACAGAATCAGCGGAGCCGCGCCCGGCGATGACGACCAACCGTTGACGAGCTGATCGGTCGTCACCGGCCCGGCCAGATCACCGAGCACGATCATTGCGCCAACTGGGCGGCGGAGTCGATCGGCGAGCTGCCGCATCCCTGCCTGCCCACCGGTAGAGCCGCTGACCGAGGCGAAGGTAACGCTGCGTAGCGGGCGAGAGAGCGCGACCACGCGGGCAATCTCGATCATCGCTGCCGTTCCCGAAAGCGCGGCAGCAGACCGAGGCGCGAGCGAATCACGGGAGGCAACCACGACGAGCGAAGCGCCCGGAGCCGAACCGGGCTGCGTCGCTTCAACGTTGATTAGGTCTCGTTCCCCATCGACCGTGCTCGCGTCCTTCACGGCGCGTGTGCGGACATCGACCTTCGGCATCACCGCGCGCAGCTCCTGTGCAATGCGCAAGGCAAGACCCTGATCACCGGCGCTACCGGGCCGGCGCAGCGGGTATTGCGCGCTAAGCGAATTCATCGTCCGCGCCGCTTTCGCACCATCAAAAGCGGCGGGAACCAGCTCCGAGCGCAGCGGCGCGGGCCGATTCTCAAGCGAGAAAGCGACGATGATCAGGACGAAGAGCACTGGAACGAATGCTGCTCGGTAGATGCGCGGGTCAAGCATTGCTGAAGAGGAAGGGTAAAGCGCCTAGGCTGGCACCCGCAGATGACAGAGCGGACCGCACGCATTCTGCTCGTCGATGATGAGCAGTCAATTCAGGAGCTTCTCTCCTTCCCCTTGAGGCAGGACGGCTACGAAGTCGTCCAAGCAAGCGACGGGCGCGAAGGCCTCGAACTCTTCCGGCAGTCATCTTTCGATCTCGTCGTGCTCGACGTAATGATGCCGCGGATGGATGGTTTCGAGCTCTGCCAGAGACTGCGCGCACGCAGCACCGTCCCAATCATCATGTTGACGGCGAAATCGGAGGAGGTCGACAAGATCGTCGGCCTTGAGATCGGCGCCGACGATTACATCACGAAACCCTTCTCCGTTCGTGAGTTCCGCAGCCGCGTGAAGGCGTTGCTGCGCCGCTCCTCGTTGGCGATCGAGGCAGGAGAGCAGGAAGAGGAATCGATTACCAACCATGAGCTTCACATCGACCTCCCGAAGCGGCGCGTAAAGCTCGGAGACGATCAGGTCGAGCTGACCTTTGTCGAGTTTGAAATCTTGCTCGCGCTGGCCGGAAGCCCGGGCCGCGTCTGGAGCCGCGACCAGCTGCTCCGCCAAGTCTGGGGAAATAGCGACTACCGCGACCCACGCACCGTTGACGTCCACATCCGCCACCTGCGCGAGAAGCTCGAAGCCGATACCCGTGAGCCGAATTACATCCTCACCGTGCGCGGCGTTGGCTACCGCTTCCGTGAGCCTGACGGATCCTGATGCGCCAACCAAGATCGATCGCAAACCGCTTGGCGCTGCTCTTCTTCGCGATCACACTCGGTGCGATGGCGATCGTCTACGCCGGCGTCGTGCCGCGGCTCGAATCGAGTTTGACTAACCAGCGAACCGGGCAGCTTGCCGCCGACGCCCAGCGCCTTCGCAGCGGGATCGAAAAGAAGCTCGCTGAGGCCGCGCCAGTCGGCCAGATTGATCTCGCAGTGCGCGAAGCGGCCGACGAAGCAAACGCACGCGTGACGCTGATCGGCGTCGGCAACAGCGGCAAAGGAACGGCGCCATTTGTGAAGTCCGATTCCGACCTGCGCAGTTCGATCGAGAATCTCGTCTTTCCTGCCGCCTTGCAGGCAATCGGGTCGGGCAGAACGGCGACT
The DNA here is from genome assembly GCA_030725785.1 of Solirubrobacteraceae bacterium. GTDB lineage: Bacteria > Actinomycetota > Thermoleophilia > Solirubrobacterales > Solirubrobacteraceae > F1-60-MAGs163. Next base: position 9,016 of record JANRFB010000008.1, on the reverse strand, counting down.
GCAGTCGAATCGGTTGCCAGCGGGCGCGTGGCCGAGGCGGCGCTGCCGCTGTTCTCGAAGGACCCCGAAACCGGCCGTCGCGTGCTCGGCGACGTTCTCGTCTTCTCGGCACCGCTGGGCAGCGTCGAGCGCAACGTAACACTGGTTCGCAACCGCATTCTGCTCGCCGCCGTGATCGCTTTGATCCTTGCGCTGATTGCCGGCTACCTCGTAGCGCTCTCGTTCGGTCGTCGCGTCTCAAGGCTCGAGGAGACTGCGCGTCAGGTCGCGCAAGGCGACAGGTCGGCCCACTTCACCGTCGACAACGACGACGAACTTGGCCGCCTAGCGGCGGCGCTCGACGCGATGCAGACTCAGCTATCGGAGCTCGACAGCGCCCGGCGGCGTTTCATCGCGACCGCCTCGCATGAGCTGCGCACGCCGATCTTCTCGCTCAGTGGGTTCGTCGAGCTGCTCGAAGACGAAGAGCTCGATGAAGAGACGCGGCTGCGCTTTTTGGGCCAGTTGCGTCAAGGCGTAGCGCGGCTGGAGAAGCTGACTACCGACCTGCTAGACCTCTCACGGATCGACGCCGGCGCCGTCGAGCTTGAGCGCGAGCGAACAGACATTGGCAAGCTCGCAACCGACGTTGCCAATGAGTTTGTGCCGGCGCTGACTGAACATGACTCGCAGCTCGAGGTTCGCGTCGGCGCCAAGGCGCTCTACGCCAGCTGTGATCGCGAGCGGCTCTCGCAGGTCGTTCGGATCCTCGTCGACAACGCTGTCGCTCACACGCCAAAGGGAACCGACGTGATCGTCGCTACAAGTCAACGCGAGAACCTCGCGCGAATCGCAGTGACCGACTTTGGCGAGGGAATCCCGCGGGCCGACCTCGAACGTGCCTTCGAACCGTTCTATACATCCGACGGAACTCGTGGAGCCGGCCTTGGGCTCGCAATCGCCCGCGAGCTCGTTGAGCGAATGGGCGGAACACTCAGCGTTGAAAGCGCGCCTGGGCGAACGACCTTTGCGCTTGAACTTCCAAGTTAAGTTCCGAGCAGACTAGCCACCGGGCGGCCTCGGGCGGGTAGGCTGAACGTTGTGACTCAGACACCATTCGTACTCGTCTCAAACCGCGGCCCGGTCACCTTCAGCGACGACGGCGAGATCACGCGTGGCGGCGGCGGCCTCGTGACGGCGCTGACCGGGCTCGTCTCACACCGCAAAGCGGTTTGGATTGCCAGCGCGATGTCCGACGGTGACATCAAGCGGGCGCGCGAAGCTGACGGCCACCCGTTCAGCGTCAAGTCGCCGCTCGGCGGTGAATACGAGGTGCGGTTGGTCGACAGCGATGCGGAGGCCTTCGACCGCTTCTACAACATCTTCGCCAACCCGATGCTGTGGTTCATCCAGCATTACCTCTGGGACATCTCAAACGCGCCGGACGTTCGCCAGTGGGAGATCGACGCCTTTGAGCTCGGCTACAAGGTTGTAAACGACGACCTTGCCCAGGCCGTGATTGAAGAGATTGACGGCCAGGAGGACCCGGTCGTGATGGTCCACGATTACCACCTCTACACGCTGCCGGGGATTGTCCGCGCGGCGCGGCCCGACGTATTCCTCCACCACTTCATTCACATTCCTTGGCCGCAGTCGGATGCTTGGCGCGTGCTGCCGGCCGAGATCCGCGACGAGCTCTACGCCGGTCTTCTGGCCAACGACATCATCGGCTTCCACACTCAGGCCTACCGACGCAACTTCATCCAGTGCTGCCGTGATCTACTTGACCTTGAGGTTGATTTCGAGCGCGGCCTCGTTCACTACAACGGCCGCGAGATTTGGATTCGCGCCTACCCACTTCCGATCGATGCCGAGGCAACCGAGAAGGTCGGCAGCTCGCCGCGGACGCTCGAGCTGGAGGCCGAGCTGGAGCGACGTCGGCGTGAACACTTGATCCTGCGCGTAGATCGAGCTGACCTCTCGAAGAACGTGCTGCGCGGCTTCACGGCCTTTGATCTCTTCCTCGACCAGCACCCTGAGTTCCGCGAGCACGTTTCCTTCATCGCGCAACTGATGCCGTCGCGGACCGACGTTCCCGAGTACGCCGAGTACCTCGAGAAGATTGAAGCGCTGGTCGCCGTTGTAAACCTGCGTCATGGCACGCCGGACTGGATGCCGATCCAGCTGAAGCTGCGCGATGACCTTGAGGAGGCGATGGCCTCTTACCGCCAGTACGACGTGCTGCTCGTGAACGCGATGTTCGACGGAATGAACCTCGTCGCCAAAGAAGGGCCGCTCGTCAACCAGCGTGATGGCGTTTCGATCCTCTCCGAGAACACCGGCGCCCACGAGGAACTCGGCGAGTTCGCGCTCAGCGTCAACCCGTTCAACATCCAGGAGCTTGCCGATGCGATCTACAGCGCGCTGACGATGGACCCCGAGCGGCGCAAGGAGCGGATCGATGGCCTCAAGGCGATCGTGACCGAGCGCAACCCTGGCGACTGGGTCGACGACCAGCTTGCCGATATCCGCTCGAAGGCCAAAGCGAACGAGGCCGCGGCCAGCTGATTGCCGCGCAGTGCGGCGCCGGCTCGCTACGGCCAGCCGAATTCGCGCGCCGGCGTTGCGGCCGCCGAAGGTTCAGGAGCAGGCCCCGGCTGCGGAGCTGTAGCCGTCCGGTCCGCGGGCGGCTTGCGCCTCCGCCTTTCCCCAGATCGCTTGCGCTTGGCCGCCGCCCGCGACTCGCGCTGAGGCTTGGCGCTCCGCCTGCGCGATTGCGACCACCGCTGCTCTTGCTGCTGAAGCGGCCGCGTGTTGGTCGTTGGCGGCGTGGCGGCTGCATCTGCCACCCCGACCAGTGGGCGCGGCGCCGGGTCGGGAATTGGTGGTGGCTGCTGGCGCAGTCGCGGCAACACAAAGACCAGCGCAATCAGCGCCGCAACTGCGGCCAGCTGAAGCGGCATCCGCAGCGATCGTGGTATCCGGCGACGGGCGATAAACCCCTTAGCTACAGGCCCGAATGGTTCACCCCCTGCTATCGTCGCGAGCCGAATGGTGGCCCCTGCTCCAACCTACGATCTAATGCTGATGCTCGACCCCAAGGCCGAGCAGGCAACGCGTACGAAGATTCGCGGCGACGTCAAGGCGATGATTGAGCAGGGCGGCACAATCATCGGCGACCATGATTACGGCAATCGCAGAATGTCGTTTGAGATCAACCATGAGGCCAATGCCGAATATGACCTGGTTCAGTTTCATGGGCCGAACAGCGTTCTCGAGCAGCTGCAGCGCACACTGCGCATCACCGATGGCGTAACTCGCTTTCGCATCATCAAGCTTCGTGCAGGCGTTGGCGACCCACCCGACCTGCGCCAAGAGGCTCCGGCTGTGGCCGAAGTAGTGGCCGAGGTCGAGGTTGCCGCTGAGGCGGTTGAAGAGGCCGTGATCGAAGAGGCCGTTGAAGAGGCCGTGATCGAAGCAGTCGTTGAAGAGGCCGTCGCCGAGGAGATCGTTGACGAAGCGATCGCTGAAGTGGCAGTCGAAGATGCAGTCGCCGACGGCGACAACGCTCCAGCCGCCTAAACAGCGCTGTCAGATTTACGAATCGCAACGCGACCGTAAAACAAGTGCGCAAATTGCGGCTTGATCGCTAACCGGCGCCGAGCCGCGCTTTAGACTCGCGGCACTGAACGAATGAAACAGATCCATGCGCTCTAAGCGCCCAGTGAAAGGAACACCCCTATGGCCGCTTCAAATATCAACCGCGTGATCATCACCGGAAACCTGACTTCGGATCCTGAACTGCGAGCGCTGCCCAGCGGCAATTCGGTCTGCAAACTTCGAGTCGCCTGCAACACGCGCCGCAAGGACAGCGCCTCCGGCGAATGGGTCGACAAGCCGAACTACTTCGACGTGACCGTTTGGGGCGCGCAGGGTGAGAACGCTGCCAAGTACCTCTCCAAGGGCCGCGGCGTCGCGGTAGATGGTCGCCTCGAGTGGCGCGAGTGGGAGACGCCCGAGGGCAACAAGCGCCAGGCCGTCGACATCATCGCCGACAGCGTTCAGTTCCTCAGCGGACCGCGCGATGACGCGGCAGGCGGACAAGGCGGCTTCACGCCGGCCTCGGACGTGCCAACTGACACCAGCGACTTCGCGAGCGCTCCTGCAGGAGCTCCGGCAACCGCTGGCGAAGACGACATCCCGTTCTAACCAGCTGGCAGACTGAGTAAATAGCGCTAAAGCGCTACTCTTTGCCTCGCAGCGGCGGTTTTTCACTTGCGCTGCGGGAAACTGTGTTCCAGCGCGCGCCAATCGGCGCGCGTTTCCACGAAGAACGAGAGTCAGAGACAGCTCAGTGGCTAAGAAGAAAGAAACCAACTCAGCACGCCGCAAGGACAAGAAGGCCGGCCCAGGCACGGGTCGTCGCAAGTCGTGCGCCTGCTGCAAGGACAAGATCGTCCACATCGACTATAAGGACGTGCCGCTGCTGAAGCGCTTCACTTCCGAGCGCGGCAAGATTCGCTCGCGTGGGATGACCGGCCTTTGCCGTCGTCACCAGACCCAGCTCGCTGAAGCCGTCAAGCGCTCACGCGAACTGGCGCTGATTCCTTATGCCGGTGAACCGGCCAATGAAGGCACTCGCCCACGCCGCGGCCGTGACCGTGACCGGGACCGCGACTAATGCCCGAAGCAATCCTGCTCAAAGACGTTGACAACCTCGGTCACAAGGGCGCGTTGGTTGTCGTCTCCAAGGGCTACCTACGCAACTACCTGCTGCCGCGCAAGCTTGCGCAGGCTGCAACCGCCTCATCGATCGCCGCCGCCGAGATCGCTTACGAAGCTGCCGCAGCCGAGCGCGCTCAGGCCGCCAACGACTCCCAAGAGCTCGCCGACCTTCTCAGCAGCACGACGCTGACAATCACGGCGCCGGCTGGAGAAGACGGCCGTCTCTTCGGCTCAGTCACACCGCAGGACATCGCCGACGCAATCCTTGAAGTCCGCGCTGTCGAGATCGACAAGCGCAAGATCCGACTCGAGGCGCCGATCAAAGAGACCGGCTCGCACAGCGTCGAGATCGACCTGGCGGTCGGCATCCGCGCGACCGTCACGACGATCGTCGCTGAGCAGTAACCGCTGAGCACGCCAGCAGAGGCAGCCTTGAAACAACTTGCCGCCATTTGCGGCAAGAGCGTGTGCACAACACCCGATCGCGTTGGTAGCTTCGAGCGGTAATGGCAACCACCGCTCAAACGCCCGGATCGCCAACCGATCCGCAGGCCACGCTACCGCCCCACTCGATCGAATCCGAGCAGGCGATCCTTGGCGCGATCATCCTCTCGGAGAAGGCTCACTACGCCTACGTCGTTGAAGAGGAGATAACAGCCGCCGACTTCTACCGCGCGCGCCACAAAGTGATCTTCGAGGCGCTGCTGGGACTCTTCGACCGCGGCGTTGAAATCGACGTCCTCAGCGTCACCGAAGAGCTCAAGTCTGTCGGCAAGCTTGAGGAGGCCGGCGGCGAGGAAGCGGTTCAAGAGCTCGTTACTGCCGTGCCGGCCGTTGGCAACCTGCGTCGCTACGCCGAGATCGTTCGCGAAACAGCCCACCTGAGGCGGCTGCTCGACACCTCCTACCGAATCCAGTCGAGCGTCTACACGCGCGACGGCGACCCGCAGCAGATCGTTGACGAGGCAGAGCGCTCGATCCTTGAAATCCGCATGGGAGACGGCGGTCAGGATTTCCGCGCCGTCGGCGATGTGCTCCACCAGGAGCTGCAGCGCTGGGATGACCTCGCAAAGCGCGGAGAGTCGATTACAGGAATCCCATCCGGCTTCGCCGACCTTGATCAGATCACCGGCGGCTTCCAGCCCGGCAACCTGATCATCATCGCCGCGCGCCCATCGATGGGTAAGTCGGCGCTGGTCACGAACATCGCCGAGAACGTCGCTCTCGACAAGAAGAACCCGCGTCCTGTGGCTCTCTTCTCGCTCGAGATGTCGGAAGGCGAGCTGGCCCAGCGCTTCATCGCCTCGCAGGCGACGATCAAGGGCGACGATCTTCGCAAGGGCCGCGTCCGCGATGAGAAGTGGCAGCGCGTGCTGAAGGTCGCCGGCGAGTACGAGCGGTCGAATCTCTACGTCGACGATTCATCCGACATCGGCCTGCTCGACATCCGTGCCAAGGCGCGGCGGCTCCACCAGAGCCTGCGCGATGACGGTGGCCTCGGGTTGATCATCATCGACTACCTGCAGCTGATGCGCGCCGACGGCCGCTACGACAATCGCGTTCAGCAGGTCGGCGAGATGAGCCGTGGGCTGAAGATCCTCGCGCGCGAACTGAAAGTTCCTGTCATCGCCCTCTCACAGCTCTCGCGTGGAGTCGAGTCGCGGCCCGACAAGCGACCGATGCTCTCGGACCTGCGCGAATCGGGCCAGATCGAGCAGGACGCCGACCTCGTGATGTTCATCTACCGCGACGAGTACTACAACCACGAGGCCTCCGAGGATCCAGGCGTAAGCGAGATCATTATCGGCAAGCACCGCAACGGCGCGCTCGGAAACGTCCGTCTGACCTTCCAGCATGAATACCCACGCTTCCGCAACATCGCGATGGACGCGGCGTGAGCGGCTACGCCTGCAGGGACTGTGAGGATTCTGGCTGGCTCGACACGCCCGATGGGAATGCCGTCGTCGCCTGCCACTGCCGCGAGCAACTGCTGGCCTCAAGGCGTTCGCGTTCGCTCTCGGCCGTAATCCCACGCCGCTACCGCGGCGCCTCATTCGACCGCCCACCGATCAGCTCGATGCCGTCGGCGCAGGTCGACCTCGTCAAGAGCTACGTGCGCCAACTCGACGAGCGCCTCGCCGAAGGGCGCGGACTTTGGTTCTTTGGTGGAGTCGGCACCGGCAAGACGACGCTGGCAATGCTTGTATCGCAGGCCGCGATCGATGCTCGCCGCGGCGTCGCGATCTACTCGCTGCCGCGGCTCCTCGCTGAAATCCGCAGCACCTTCGAGGACGATGCCGAAGGCGGCTACGTCGACCTACTCGATCGCCTTGCCGAGATCGACCTCCTGCAGATCGATGACCTTGGCGCCGAGAAGACCAGCGCCTGGGTGCTAGAGCAGCTCTACTCGATCGTCAACGCTCGCTACGAGGCGCAGCGCTCGATCATCGTCACCACAAACCTTGAGCGCGACGAGCTCGCGGTTCAGATCGGTGAGAGGACAGTTTCAAGGCTCGAAGAGATGTGCGAGCTATGCCCGCTGTTCGGTGAAGACAAGCGCCGATTTGAGGCCGTGGACATGCGCGATAAGGACCAACCGCCTGCGCCAGACCTACGTCTGGCCTAGCGCCTCGTAGACTCCTTCGCTGATGCCAGGGATCGTTGTAGTCGGCGCCCAGTGGGGCGATGAAGGAAAAGGAAAGATCGTCGATCTTCTGGCGGAGCGTGCAAAGATCGTCGCCCGCTTTCAGGGCGGCAACAATGCCGGCCACACAATCGTCCACGGTGACGACGTCTGGAAGTTCCATCTGATCCCGTCAGGAATCCTCTACCCGGGGACGCTCTGCGTGATCGGCAACGGTGTCGTCGTTGATCCGGGCGTACTTACCGGCGAGCTCGACGGGCTGCGCGAGCGAGGCGTTGACGTGAGCAACTTCCGCCTCAGTGCCAACGCGCACCTGATCATGCCGTACCACCTGATGCTCGACCAGGCCGGCGAAGCGCGCCTGGGCAAGCTCGAGATCGGCACGACGCGCCGCGGTATCGGCCCTTGCTACGCCGACAAGGCTCTGCGGCTCGGGATCCGCGTTCAGGACATGCTCGACGAGAAGATCCTCAAGCAGAAGATCATGGCCGCGCTGGAACCGAAGCGCTTGCAGCTGCGCGAATTTGAACGCGACCCGGCGCTCGACCTGCAGACGATCACCGAGCAGTACCTGCTCTACGGCAAGCGACTCGAGCAGTACATCGCCGACACAACAACCCTGATCCACGAAGCGCTCGAAGCTGAGAAGCTCGTGATCTTCGAGGGCGCGCAAGGCGCTTTGCTCGACATCGACCACGGCACCTACCCTTTCGTCACCTCGTCAAACCCAATTGCCGGCGCGGCCTGCACCGGCGCCGGCGTTGGGCCAAAGGACATCGACGAAGTCTGGGGGATCGCCAAGGCCTACGCGACGCGCGTCGGCTCAGGGCCTTTTCCGACCGAGCTCGAAGATGAGGTCGGCGAACGGATCCGCACCGCCGGCGGCGAATTTGGAACGACGACCGGCAGGCCGCGGCGGACCGGCTGGATCGATCTGGTGGCACTGCGCTACGCCGCGAGGATCAACGGTCTCACAGCACTCGCGATCACCAAGCTCGATGTCCTCAGCGGCTTTGAAACGCTGCCGCTGTGCACGGCCTACGTTGGCGACGACGAGAGCGACGGGGCCGAGTTCACAAGCTTCCCCTACCACCAGTCGGTGCTCCATCACGTTGGCGCCAAGTACACCGAGATGCCTGGCTGGAGTGAGGACATCAGCAAGGTTCGCAGCGAAGCCGAGCTGCCCGATGCAGTAACCAACTACCTCAACTTCATCGAAGAGTTCGTCGGCGTGCCGGTAATCATCGTCGGCGTTGGCCCCGGCCACGACCAGATAATCTGGCGCGGCGATCACGGCCCACCTGCTGTTTAGCGCTCGCGTGCAGGAACGCCGACCACCAGCGCGCCAGCGGCAACGTCGGCGCTGACGACGGCGCCAGCGGCGACCAAAGCTTTCTCGCCAATCCGCACACCGGGGAGCAGAACAGCGCCGGCGCCAACGCGGCATCCGCGGCAGAGCGTGGGGCCGTCGAGCTGCCCGTCGAGCGGGCCTGAGAGACGGTCGTTGGTTGTAATCGCTCCCGGGCCGATGAAAACCTCGTCTTCGATCACCGTTCCTGCCGTCACGTAAACCGAACTCTGAATCGAAACTCGGTCGCCGATCACAACGTCAGGATCGACGCCGCTGCCGCGGCCGATCACGCTCTCTTCGCCGATGACGGCGCGCTC
>JANRFB010000007.1 GCA_030725785.1 Solirubrobacteraceae bacterium | reverse complement strand
ATCGGGCGCGTCGAGGCAGAGCGACCGTTAACAGTCAAAAGTGGCTCGGGGCTGGCGCCAACAACTTGGAAGTCGCCAAACTCAAGGAAGTACATGTAAGGGCTCGGGTTTACGACGCGCAGCCCACGGTAGATCGAAAATGGATCGACCTCAAGCTCCGCCGTCCAGCGCTGAGATGGAACAACTTGGAAGGCATCGCCGGCATGGATGTAGTCGACGATCTTGGCGACTACCGACTCAAACTCCTGACGCGTGAAGTTCGACTCGAATTTGGGCGCCTCACGCACGGGTCCGGACGGCTTTGCCGGTGGCAGCGGCCCGGCGAGCATTACGCGGACTTCAGCGATCGTCGCGGCTGCTTCGGCGTAGCTGGCTTCGCTCAGGAGACCGTCCTGCGCAACTGCGTTGACGAGGATCGTCAACGTGTGGCGGAGGTGATCGAAGACAACGAGCACGTCGCTGCGCATCAGTGCCATGTCGGGCAGCCCGAGCTGGTCGCGGTTTGGCTCGCCAAGCGGCTCAACAGTGCGAACTAGGTCGTAGCCGAAGTAGCCGACCAGCCCTCCGGCAAATGGCGGCAGATGGTCGAGCGGTGCCTGGCTTAGACCGTCGAGCATGCCAGCGGCGATCTCGTATGGATCCCCCCCGTCAGCAAGGTTCCAGCGCAAGGTTTGCCGCGGCCGGATCCCAATGAAGCTGTAGCGGCCCATCCGTTGTCCCTGCTCGGCAGATTCGAGCAGGAATGCCGGCTCCGAAGGCGCGACGGCGCGCAGCTTTAGAAACGCCGAGACGGGCGTTTCGCAATCGTCGATGAATTCGTGGCGCAGCGGAATCAGCGTGTAGTCGGCTGCCAGCTGCTGAGCGTGCTCAAGGGAAGGCTCGAGCGCCAGCGGGTTTTCAGCGGAGCTCATCGGTGAGCACCCGTGAGCCCTCGCGACTCGTCCGCGGAAGCGGCTGGGACCGCACCAACAAACTGTGGGGCCGCCTGGTCCAAGTACCAACCGAAGGCGCGATCGACAATTCGCTGGTTACCGATGAGCGAGAGAACCGCCGTCAGCAGCCGCGGCGGCAACGCAGGAATCAGCCGCTGCAGCGCTAGCGCAATCGCGAAGGGGCGCTTGTGGGCAGCGTTGAAGCGCTCGTAGGAGACGAGCGCGGCGGCGCGATCGCTGCCCCCGTCAACGACAGCCCGCAGCTCACGACCACACGCAATTCCGAAGTAAAAGGCTGTGCGGATCCCTTCGCCCGAGAGCGGAAAGCAGTGGCCGGCGCTGTCGCCAGCGAAGAAGATTCCATCTTCAGTGCCGTCGCGCAGCCGATGGGGAAACCAGTTTCCTTGGTAGGCAACGGCGTCGCGGTCGAGACGCTCGGCGAGCGCAACCGTTGGTTCCTTTACGTGCTGAGTCGGATCGTAAGAACCGACGCCGATGCGGGCCTCATCCCCGGCTGGAACGCGCCAGCCGTAGCCGCGACGAACCATCGATCGTTCAATCCAGATGTCGAGCGCGTCGCCGGAGCCATCGTGTTCAGGATGAACCTCAAGCCCGCGCGAAAGCGGAGCCTGCGGCGGCTGATAGTGAGGGCTGCTGAGCACGCGCCTCCAGCCAAGAGCGTCGACGACGAGGGGCGCCGAGATCGTGCCTCGGTCGGTAATCACGTTGATCGTGCCATCTGCCTGCTGCTCGCCAACCGATTCGACCTTCGCGGTCTCAAAGCGTGCCTGCCCGCACTGATCCCAAAGCAGCTCACAGAGCCGACGGTAGTCGAACGATGACCAGCTCCATGGCAAGCGATAGCGGGCGCTGCCGCCCGGCGTCGTGAAGCTCATATATGGCAGCTCCTGCTTGATCGAATCGGTTAGGCCGAGCGCCTCGAGCCACGGCGTTGGACAGGCACAGGCCGACGTTTGGCGCTCGCCGATTTCGTAACGGTCGAGGACAAGCACGCTTGCTTCGCTTCCAGCCAGCTCTCGTGCCACCGCGAGTCCGGCAAAGCTTGCTCCACAGATCAGGACCTCGGCGCGCGTTCCCTCGAGTGAGGTTCGCTGCGCGCCACGTGAGGTCGCGCGGACAGTCACGAAACCAGCGCCCAGGAGGACGCGCCAACGGCCTCCCACGGACGCAAGCGACTGGAACGGGTGACTACGTCGTAGCCGTTCTCTTCGACTCGATCGAGCACTTTTAGATATACGGCGCGAGCGACCTTGATTCCTGGGCGCACGGGAGCGGGCAGGAGCTGGCCGAGCGCTTCGCTCTCGTCGAAGAGAGCTCGCGCCCGTTGGACCTGCTGCGCGATGTGGCCGCGCAGCGCAGCGCTGGCGGTCCTCTCAGTTAGATCGCGCTCCTCCAAGCCGGGCAGATAAATCCGCCCCATCTGCCAGTCGATCGGCACGTCGCGAATGAAGTTCGTCAGCTGGAAAGCAACCCCAAGCAAGCGCAACAGAACGATCGCGCTGTCGGGCGCATCGAGCAACGGCGCGGCGACGGGGCCAACAGTTGCAGTTCCCTGCATGTAGTGATCGAGCTGTTCTTGGCTTCGCATCCGCACACGCTCGTCGCAGTCGGCGCGCATCGATTCCATGTACTCGGGGAGCAACTCGAGCGGCATGCCGTAGCGCGGACCAGCGTCTACGAGCGCGCCAATCACAGGGTGCATTGAGTAGCCGCGCATCAGCCCATCTTCGAGCTCCCGCTGCCAAGCATCGAGCGCGGCGCGACGCTGACCGTTTAGGCCAGTGTTGTCAGCGATTTCATCGGCGCCGCGGACATAGCCATACAGCGCGTAGAGAGCCGGCCGGCGCTCGACCGGCAAGCAGGCGGTTGCGGCAAAATAGGTTGGGTCATGGCGCAGCTGCATGCGCCGACACCTGCGATAAGAATCGTTGACAACCTTGTTTGGACTGAACCCCACGCCCCTACCGTAGACGGCCGAGTGAAAAAGCAGCAACCCGACATCTTTAATTGCGAGCTAATTGTCGTCAGCGGCAAGGGCGGCGTTGGCAAGACGACGATCGCAGCGGCGCTCGCTTTGATCGCATCCTCCTTGAAGAAGCAGACGATCGTCTGCGAGGTCTCAGGCCAGCGACGCATACCTGCGCTGATCGGTCACCCAACCGCAGGACCTCCCGGAAGCGAGGAGCAGGTCGCATCTGAGCTTTGGGCAACCACGATTGATCCTGAGTTGGCGCTCGTCGAATGGGCCGGCAAGTTGATTCGCCCGCGCGCGCTGCTGGACCTTGCTGTGCGGTCAAACAGTTTTGCCGGCTTCATCAACGCCGCCCCGGGCGGCCGTGAGCTACTGACGATCACAAAGGCCGCCGAGCTGAGCCGCGACGAGCGCTGGGACGATGACGCCGTTGGATATGAGCTCGTGATTCTCGATGCTCCTGCCTCAGGACACGGGCTGGCGATGCTTAAAACACCGACGACCTTTGCGCAGATTGCCCGCGTCGGCCCGATTGCCAACCAGGCCCGCGACGTAGAAAAGCTGCTGGCCGACAACCAACGTTGCCGAATTGTTCTCGTCTCAACACTTGAAGAGACACCCGTCAACGAAACGCTCGAGCTACAAGCAGCGCTGATCGCAGAGCTGGGGCGCGGGGCCGATCTCATAGTCGCCAACGCACTGATCGAAGACAACCTCAGTAGCGAGGATCTCGGCAAGCTGGCTGCCAGCGGCGCGGTCGATGCCAGCACCGTCGCGGCGATCAACTCGAGGCACTCGCGCTCTCTGCTTCAGCGTGATCAGCTGAATCGGCTGCGCAGCGGCAACGACTGCCCGCTGATAGTGCTGCCGGAGATCGCGAGCCATGCCGTTGGTCCTGATGAGCTCGAGCAGCTGGCGGCGCTGCTGGCCGACGGGCTAGCTCAGCCGCTTTAGAAGCTCAGTCGATTCCGAGTCGATCGAGTAATCCCTCATCGGTGCGCCAGCTCCGACGCACTCGAACCGAAAGGTCTAGGTGGACTTGCGAGCCGACACGGTTCTCGATCTCGCCGCGCGCAGCAGTCCCGATTGCGCGGACCATCTTGCCGCCGCGGCCTACGAGAATTCCCTTCTGCGACTCACTCTCAACCCAGGCAAGCGCGCGCACGCGCAGCAGCCCCTCGCGCTGCTGCTCGATCTCTTCAACAACGACCTCGACCGCATGAGGCAGCTCCTGAAAGGTTCGGCGCAGAATCTGCTCGCGGATCAGCTCGGCAAGCTCAATCGCTAGTGGCTGATCGGAAAGGTCATCAACCCCGAACAGCAGCGGACCTTCTGGCATAAGTTCGGCGAGCCTTGCGACGAGAGGCTCAACGCCCTCGCCCGTCTTCGCAGAGATTGGGAAGATCTCGGCGTCCACGCCAAGTTCCTCAGCGGCCAGCAGCGACTTCATCGTGCGCGAGCGGTTGAGTCGGTCACCCTTATTGACGGCTATCAGCACGGGCTTCGAACTCTCTTTGAGCAGCTGGGCAATGAAGCGATCTCCTGCGCCGACGCCCTCTTCGCCGTTGAGGACGAAGAGCACCGCATCGCTTTCACTGAGCTCGCGTTCAACTCGCCGTTGCATCCTCTCGGTCAATAGATCGCGAGGGCGCTGAAAACCGGGGAGGTCGACCATTACGAGCTGCGTCTCGTTACGCATTGCGATGCCGCGGATAGCCCTGCGCGTTGTCTGCGGCCGGTCGGAGACGATCACAACCTTCTCACCGATGATCTGATTTACGAGAGTCGATTTCCCGACATTAGGCCGACCGGCGAGCCCGACAAAGCCGGCCTTCGTCACCACGAGCAGATCTCGCCCTGCAAAGCGAGCATCTCGCCGTCGTCCGTTTCGTGATCCATTCCGACGAGGTGGAGTGCACCGTGGACGATCGCTTCGCGCAGATCTTCGGTCATCTCCGGGCAGATGATGATGTCGCCGAGTTCACGTGGACCGCTGCCACCGCCATCGCCATCAACGGGGAAGGACAGCACGTCAGTCGGCCCTTCTTTGCCACGGTGAGCCACGTTCAGCTCGGCGATCCTCTGCTCGCCAACAAGCTCCACCGCCACATGGCCATCCTCGATCCCAGCCGACGCGAAGGCCAGCGCGAGCAGCCGATCAACCTCCGGCTCAGGGAGATGGCCAGCAGCCAGGTCTGCGCCGATGTAGTCGAGCTCGATCACCGGTGACCTGCCTTAAGCCTTGCGTCGTTCACGTTCGGCCTTCAGGTCCGGAGCTGAGCGCTCGGCGAAGGCTCCGTAGGCCTCGACTATCCGCTGGACAAGCCGATGGCGAACGACGTCATCCGCACCAAAGCGGACGAAGTCAATGCCATCGATTTCACTGAGTACGTCAGCAACTACAACCAGCCCTGACTGCTGCTCTTTCGGCAGGTCAATCTGCGTGATGTCGCCTGTCACGACCATCCGCGAGCCGAAGCCGAGCCTCGTCAAGAACATCTTCATCTGTTCGGCGGTCGTGTTTTGAGCCTCGTCGAGAATGATGAATGAGTCGTTCAGTGTGCGCCCGCGCATGAAGGCCAGCGGCGCAACCTCAATGATCCCATTCTGTAGGTACTCGCTGACTTTCTCCGGGTCGAGCATGTCGTTTAGCGCGTCGAATAGCGGGCGAAGATAGGGGTCGATCTTGGCCATCAGGTCGCCAGGCAAGAAACCGAGCCGCTCGCCTGCCTCGACCGCCGGGCGCGTAAGGATGACGCGATTGACTTCGCCGCGAGAGAGTGCGGCGGCGGCCATCGCAACGGCGAGGAAGGTCTTGCCGGTTCCGGCCGGGCCGATGCCGAAGGTGACCGTGTTGCCCCGAACGGAGTCGACGTAGCGCTTCTGGTTCGGCGTTTTTGGCGCCACCTTGCGGCCACGGTGGCTCCAAACTACGTCGCCCAGAACAGCGGCGGGCTTGACCTCAGCTTTCAGCGCACCCGTAACTGAATGGATTGTGCCCTCCTCAAGCTGGTGCCCCCCGTCGGCAAGGCCGGCCATCTCGTCGACGATCGTCGCCGCCGCGGCGACGGCAGCGGCTTCGCCATCGAGCGTGACCACGTTGCCACGCACGACGATCTGACAATCGAGCTCGGTTTCCAGCCGCCTCAGTACTACGTCCCCGGTGCCGCAGAGTGCGCTCGCCGCCTCATTCGAGAGCTCAATCGTCTGCCGCATCAGCCGCTTAAAGCCTCCTGGGCGATCGCGGAGACTCGTTTTCCATCAGCTTGGCCGGCAACCTTGGCCATTGCAGCCTTCATGACCTGCCCAGTGTCCTTCGCGCTCTCTGCGCCCGTTTCGGCAATTGCGCCAGCCACAATCTCACGAAGCTGATCGTCGGTCAGTTCGGCCGGCAGATACTGCTCGATGATCGCCGCCTCGGTCTCCTCAGCTTCAGCGAGTTCGGGGCGCCCGGCTTCGCGATAGGCCTCGGCCGCTTCGAAGCGGCGTTTGCGCTCGCGGCGCAGAACGGCTAGCTCGTCGCCGCCGCCCTCCTTAGCGTCTTTTTGGAGCTCTGAGAGGACTAGGCGCAGAGCTGAAACGCGCTCCTTGTCTCCGGCCTTCATCGCCGTCGTGATTTCGCTTTTGAGAGTCTCGCTGATCGGAACCGAGTTCATCTGCAAGCGCTCACACTAGTTCCCGGTGCTGTCAGCTACGTAACTCGCTACTGCGTCGATCTGAGCATCTGTCAGCACATCCGCAAAGGCGGGCATTCCACCGCGGCCGTTGGTCACTATGGCTTTGACCCTTGCGTCGTCCGGCGCGATGCCGTCGAGGTTCGGACCGACCTGTCCATTTGAACCGGCGGCTGCGAGCGTGTGGCACTGAGCGCAGTTGGAAGCGAACACTTTTTCGCCCTCCGCCGAAGCGACCGTGGTTGTTGAAGTGCCGGTAGTGGCAGGAGCGGCCGCCGTTGTTGATGAATCCTCGGACGAGCCCGAACCGCAAGCGGCGAGACCGAGCGCGACAGCAACCAAGGCGACAGCAGTTGGAGCGTGAAAGCTTTTCATCAGTCCAGTCTACGCGAGATCGGCGCCATCGTCGTGAAGAATCACAACGGATGGCGCGCCAGCAGCAGCGCCGCCCACTCACCGCTAACGCGACGGTCCTGCTCGAACAGGCCGTGGGCGTCCGAGAACGCCGCTGAAACCTCATCGGCCTGCTCAATCAGCAGCCCGCTGGCAATCATCTGAGACGGCTCTACGCCGTCGAAACCGGCCTTAGAAAGATCAAGCAGCAGTGGCAGGAGCAAATTTGCAACCACCAGCGGCGCGGTTGGGACGGCGCCATCGCGTCTCAAGTCAAAGCGCTCGGCAGCAACCTTGACGCGGTTGGTTTGCGCGTTCTCGATCGTTGCTGCGACGCTCTCGGGCTCGTGGTCAAGGCCCAGCACCGGTGCCCAGCCGAGCTTTGCAGCGGCGATTGCCAGTACGCCGGAGCCGCAACCCAGATCGACGCAGCCACCGCTGGGCTCGAGGCCCAGGAGCATCTCAAGGCAGAGCCGCGTCGTAGCGTGCGCTCCGGTGCCGAAGGCCTGACCCGGATCAACAACAAGGTCGATCTCGTCCGCTGCAACGCTCGCTTCCTCCCATGGCGGCCGCACTCGCAGAACGCGCCCGTGGTTCTCGATCGAGACGGGCTTGTGGAACGCCTTCCACCGTTGATCCCAATCGTCGCCTACTTCACTCGTAACGATCTCAACCAGTGCACTACCAGCGGCGGCCTCGAGATCGGGAAGCGCGGGCAGTTCCCCGGCGGCGCCATAGACGGCATATTCGATCCGGCCATCGGGCAGTTCGCTCTCCTCGACTCCAGATGGAGCGAGCTCAACGAGCTCGGCTAAGACGATCTCGGCGTCGACCGCCTCAAGCCGAATCGCGAGCCGGATCAACGGCTAGAGCTCAATAGGCGGCGCAGCTTCGCCCCAAGCCCCTCGGGCGCTGCGAGGTTCTCATCGGTCAGTGAGTCGGCAAGCTGCTGGTTTAGGCTGCGCTGCTCGGCCGTCAGCCGACGTGGAATCACAACGTTAATTACAACGCGAAGGGCGCCGCGCCGCTCCGGCCGTCGCAGCTGCGGCATGCCAAGGCCGTCGAGTTCGATGATCTCGCCTGGCTGAGTCGCCGCTGGTACCTTCACCGCGACAGATCCTTCGAGACCCTCGACCTCCAGCGTCACGCCAAGCGCGGCGCTCGGCGCCGGCACATCGAGCACACAGATCAAATCGTCGCCATCGCGCAGCAGTTGATCGCTCGCCGCAACCTGAACTTGCACGTAAAGGTCGCCGCTTGGCCCTCCGCGCTCCCCTGCGTGGCCTCGGCCGGCGAGGCGGATTCGCTGCCCATCATCAATTCCCGGTGGGATTTCAATCTCAAGTTCGCGCCGGCGCACGACGCGGCCACGGCCGTCGCAGCTCTGGCACGGCGACTCAGCGATCTGACCCTGACCGTCGCAAGCGCCGCAGGCACGGCGCTGCAGCACCTGCCCAAACGGTGAATTCGCGACCGCCTCAACGACACCCGAACCGTCGCAGGAATCGCAAGTGGCCAGCTTGCTTTCTGGTTCGGCGCCATTGCCGTCACACCGATCGCAGCTATCGATCGCTTCGAACGAGATCATCGTCGTCTTGCCCGCCGCCGCCTCGGCCAGAGTGACGTTGACAGCGATGATCGCGTCGTCGCCTTGAGCCGGCCCGCTCTGGCCGCCACCGAAACCGCCGCCGAAAAAGGCTCCGAAGAGATCGTTGAGCGAGCCGAACCCCTCGAAGTTGGGACGCATGCCGCCGCTGCGAAGCCCCTCGTGACCGTATTGGTCGTAGATCTCGCGGCGACGCGGATCGGAGAGAATCTCGTAAGCCTCGGCGGCCGCCTTGAACTTCGTCTCAGCCTCCGGGTCGTGGTTATTTACATCAGGATGCAGCTCGCGGGCCAAGGCCCGAAACGACTTCTTGATCGTTTGGCCGTCGGCGCCGCGCGGAACGCCGAGCAGCTCGTAGGGATCTCCGGGAACGGTGCTTGCCATCGCCTAAGCCGCGTCTACGTCTTCGATGTAGCGCGAGAGTTGCCAGGCGGCCTCGCGGACGGTTGCGATCACAGCGCCGTAGTCCATCTGCAGCGGGCCAATTACAGATACCGTGCCGAGCTTCTGCGCGCGAGGCCCGTAGCCGGCGCCTACTAGCGCCAGCGATTGCAGCGCTGGAAGTTCGTTCTCGCTGCCGATCCGCACGACGACGTCGCGCTCGCCGAGCGCCAAGCGGAGCACACCGAGCAGCGCGACACGACGCTCAAGCGCACTCAGCAGCTCGTTGATCTCAGAGAGGTTGTCGAGCCGGTCTCCCCCGAGAAGCCGTCCAGCGCCCTCGACATAAAGCATCACTTCAGAGTCCGAGCGGAGGTCGTCGAAAACCGGCAGCAGCGCCTCGAGAAAGCCCTGCTCACTTGCGCCAAGCGATGTATCGCTTAGCCGCGCCGCGACCGTTCTAGCGCCTAGCTCGTGGCCGCTGAGACGTTCGTTGAGGTACTCGGCCGCCCAGGCGATCAGGCCGCTGTCGATCGGCTGCTCGAAGCTGATCAGGCGCTTCGCAACGCTCCCGGTGGAGGTGATTACAACGACCATCGCTACGTGGGGCTGCAGCGTCAGCACTTCGACGTGGCGTACGGTCGCAGCCTCAAGCGGCGGCGCCGAAACTATCGCCAGCAGATTCGTTGCTTGCGCAAGCGTCGCGCTGGTAACGCGCATCGCCTGATCTACCTCGCTCTGGACGATCGGCAGCTCCAGCTCGGCGCGCTGACCCTGAGGTAGAAGCCGATCGACGTAGAAGCGGCGACCGGCGTCGGTGGGAATGCGTCCGGCTGAGGTGTGCGGGTGAGCCAGCAGACCTTGCTCTTCGAGCACCGCAAGCTCATTACGGATCGTTGACGGGCCGAAATTGATCGCCGGATCGGCCGAGAGCGTCTTTGAGCCGACCGGCTGCGCGGTCGCCTGGTGGGTCTCAACGACCCGGCGCAGAATTAACTCTTGGCGCTCAGTAAGCACTAGCAACGATGGTACCGGCGCAAGCTGCCGGGCAGCCAATCAGCACCTTTAGTTTGAGTCGCCAAGCTCGAGCACGGCTAGGAAGGCTTCCTGGGGAATCTCCACGCTGCCAACCTGCTTCATCCGCTTCTTGCCTTCCTTCTGCTTCTCAAGAAGCTTGCGCTTGCGCGAAATGTCGCCGCCATAACACTTGGCGATCACATCCTTGCGGTAGGCCTTGACGGTCTCGCGGGCGACGATCTTGGCGCCGATCGCAGCTTGAATCGGCACGTCGTACTGCTGGCGCGGGATCTTCTCTCGCAGCTTCTCAGTCAATGTGCGACCGACAGCCTGCGCTTTGTCACGGTGCACCAGCATTGACAGTGCATCGACGGGCTCGCTGGCCAACAGCACGTCGAGCTTGACCATCTCCGAGGCCTTCATCCCACTGAGCTCGTAGTCGAGCGATGCATAGCCGCGAGTGCGCGATTTAAGTTGATCGAAGAAGTCGAGCACGATCTCGGCGAGCGGCAGGTCGTAGCTCATCTGCACGCGCTCGGCCGAGAGGTAGTGAAGGCCTGCGCTCTCGCCGCGCTTCTCTTGGCAGAGCTCCATAACCTGACCGACGTACTCATTCGGAGTCAGGATTGAGGCACGGATCATCGGCTCGCGGATCTCGTCGATCCGGCTTGGGTCCGGCATCGCCGACGGGTTGTGGACCTCAACCGTTTCGCCGCTGGTCATCGTCACCTCGAAGCTGACCGACGGCATCGTCGCCATCA
>JANRFB010000006.1 GCA_030725785.1 Solirubrobacteraceae bacterium | reverse complement strand
CCCTTGCTGAAGCCGGTCGGGGAAAGAGGCGAAGAGCGACATGTCGCCGAGCAGCCTGATCGCGTTGCCGGCGTCACCGCCAGCCATTCCGATCTCATCAGTGGCGCAGAAGAGAATCCTGTGCTTATTACCGAAGAACTGGTTCTTATCGCCCAGCGCCTCTCGCGCCGAACCGAGCAGGCCATGGCCGTAGATCACAGGGCGAGCCGGCTTATCTACGGCGCTGCGAGGGATGCCGCAGACGAACTTCGCCTCCATCGTCCCTTGCTGTTTTGGAATCCAGTTGAACTTGCCCGCCTTCCGTGGCTGGTATCGGAAGGTTCCTCCTGGCGCACAGTCTGGCGTGCTCAGGTAGCAGGGAACGATCATCGTTCCTTCTATTTGGCGCAGCTGCACCGCGTTCTGCTGCTCAGTGAAATTGATTGTCCGATCGATCCGGAACTTAGGTGACTTGCCAGCGACTTTGCGATCGGCGAGGTTTTTGTCACCTAACGCAGCAAAGCTGGCATTGCGCATCGAGAGCGCGCGCTCGGTCAGATTTGTCTCGCTGGCGACCGTGAAGTCCCACGCCAGATGGAGCGTCGAACGCTTGATGCCGATCCGTCCAAGAAGGCCAAAATCAGGCTTCATTCGGCGCGCACGGACCGCCAGCGCTCCGCTTGCTTTGCCATCTCGCACCGACGCGAACGCTGCGCTGGCCGGGATTGTGGCGCCCGATGCGTTCTTCAAGTTGCGCAGCGCAACGATGTAGCGACGCCCTTCCGGCAGGTTGCGCGCCGGCCGAATCATCACGAGGTAGCTTCCGTCGGCCTCGTTCTCGGGGTTTGCGTCAAGCTCGACCCAGATTGGCTGCCGCTTGCCGGTCTTCGCGTCAACGAGCACGATCGGCGCATTAGCTGCGCTGTAGCTGCCGATATCGGTGATTGGTACTGCCCCGCTGCGCTCAAGGCTAACCCCGTCGACGTAGGTCATGATCGCCGCGCCGGGGCTAAAGCCATCGTTGTTGTTTAGGTCGGGCGTGAACGAGGAAGCTCCGCCCAGATTCTTCGGGAAGACAGCAGCGTTGAAGTTGAGCCTCAAGCCGGTTTCCGAGCCGCGCTGAGGAGCTGTGAAGTGGTTACTTGGGAACGGCAGCAGGCAGTCCCGCGCGTCGAACGGTTCGCAGCTCGCCTTCGCGCTGGCAACACTGCTGAGCGCGACGAAACTGCAGCCGGCAACAGCGAATATCGCGACTAGCTTCTTCAAGACTCCCCCTTTGCGCCCGCTGCGCAGGCGCCGTTTGAACCCTCCGGCGGCAAGCTACCACGCGAAGGCGCCGCTTCGCGCTATCTCGCTCTTGAAACCAAGTCGCGCCGAGGCAGGCTAGCCCGGGCCGAGCTGGGCCATGGTCGCGCGAATCTGGTCCGGGATCGGCGTCTTCTTCCAGCTCTCGAGGTCAACGAAGACATAACGAAGCTCACCGAAGACAAGCTCTTCACGATCTCGGGAGATCAGCGCTGATACCTCCATCGCCGTATTGCCGAGCCGCTCAACCGTGATCGCTATCTCGATCTGATCATCAAAGCGGGCTGGAGCGAGGAACTTGAGCTTCGCTTCAGCGACGACAACGTCAACGCCGCTGCTCGCCATCACTTCGGCATAGGAAGCGTCGAAGCGCTGGCGATAGAGCTCCGTAATCGCGATGTCGATGTAAGTGAGGTAGTTGGCGTTGAAGGCAACGTTCTGAGGGTCGCACTCGTTGAAGCGGACGCGCAGCGTGTAACGGAAGGGAGCCATTGTGCTCTTAGTCTGCCGCAAAGCTCAGCGGATCAGCCGCACCGGCGGCTCGCCGCCGCCGGCCGTCACGCCGGCGCCGCGCGCTACAGCGACGATCCGTGCGACATAGGCCTGCGTCTCGGCGATCGGCGGCACGCACCAACAGGCGGCGACGCGGCCGGGGCCGGCGTTGTAGGCCGCAAGCGCCAGCGGCACCGAGGCAAACCGGCGCAGCAGGTCGTGCATAAAGTGAGCCTGAGCGTTGATCGCGGCCGCCGCGTCGAACGGGTCGCCAAGTCCGTAGCTGCGGGCCGTTCCCGGCATGAACTGGGCTATTCCCTGAGCACCAGCGCTCGA
>JANRFB010000005.1 GCA_030725785.1 Solirubrobacteraceae bacterium | reverse complement strand
CTTAGTTGCCATCAGAACTCCTTCGAAGGGTTGGTCGCTCAATGCTACGACCGATCGCTGGATCGGCGCTGCCCGGCTCAGCCGCTGAAGGCGCTGATCTCGCGCGCGACGGCGACCGGGTCGTCGTAAGCGGCTAGGTAGCCGGTCCGTGGCAGCATTCGCAGCTGCGCGTCTGGCAGCAGGTCGAGCGCCTCTTCGGCCGCCACCGGAGGGTGGCGAGGGTCTTCCTCCGGCCACAGCAGTAGGACGGGAAAATCCATCGCTGCGTAGGCCTCGATCAGCTCGCGCTGAACGCAGTTAGGGCGGCTGCGAGCGAAGACTGCCCACGAGCGCGCGAGGTTGCTGTTGCCGCCGGCGTCGGCGAATGAGTGGCGCGCCAGCTCGGCTGCCTCGGCGTTGGCGCGCGCGCTGAGGCGCTGCGCGCGGCCGGGTCGCAGCGCGTACGGAGCGCCGCGCATTAAGACCCGGTCAACACCCGGCAGCGAACCGAGCCGTGCCAGTGCCAGCCAAGCCGCCCACTCGCGGTCGCCACCGGCGCCGCGGTGGAGTCGGTTTGCGAGCACGATCAGCTTCGAAGGCCTTAGCTCGCCTGCCGCGACTGCACGCATCGTCAGCTCAACGCCGAGTCCGTGGCCGCCAACGATCGGCCTTGAGCCGCCGACGTCGTTGCAGAAACCGGCGACAACTTCGGCAAGCCAATCGAGCGAATAGGGGTGGTGCGGGCGATCTTCGGAATCGCCGTGTAGCGGAAGGTCGGGGAGGACGACGCGGAAGCGGTGCTCGAGCTCCTCGACCAGCGGCTCGAATTCGCGGTAGCTGAGCAGCTCCGAGTGCCAGAGGATCAGAGCCGGGCCTGTCCCCTGCTCGCGGTAGGCAACGCGGGCGCCATCACCGTGGTGGTAGAGCCGCAGTCGCATCAGCGACGGCTAAAGGCCGATTTCAGAGGCCGGCGGCAGCGCGAAGTTGTGCGTCGCACAGCCGCGCTCGATCTCCTCGATGACCGCGTCGATCACTGCGATCCGCGCGAAGCGCTTCTGCTCGGCGGCGATCACGTGCCAGGGCGCCCAGTCGGTGCTGGTTCGCTCGATCATCTCGTCAACGGCCGCCGAGTAGTCGTCCCAGCGGTCGCGATTGCGCCAATCCTCGTCGGTCAGTTTCCATGCCTTCAGTGGGTCGGCTTCGCGCTGCTTAAAGCGCTTAAGCTGCATCTTGGGTGAGATTTCGAGCCACAGCTTGACGATGATCAGCCCTTCGAGGCTTAGAGAGCGTTCGAAGTCAACGATCTCCGAGTAAGCGCGCTGCCACTGCTCGGTCGTCGCGAATCCCTCAACCCGCTCGACCAGCACGCGGCCGTACCAAGTGCGATCGAAGACGGCCATTCCGCCAAGGCCGGGGAGCCACTCGCTGAAGCGCTGAAGGTAGAAGTGGCGTTTCTCGTCCGGCGTTGGCGCGGCGAACTGAACGACGCGCACGTGGCGTGCGTCGAGCGGTGCGATCAGGCGGCGGATTGCACCTCCCTTGCCGGCGGCATCCCAGCCTTCAATGCAAACCAGGAGCCCCGGCCCAATCTTCCCGTCGCCAAGCTTTCCGCCGAGTGCCAGCCGCAGCTGATCTATCCGCTGGCTGCGGTCGGCAAGCTGCTGGTCGTAATCCTTCCGTGAGAGCTTCTGCGTCAGGTCCAACTCTGAACGGATCGTCATCGCAGCGCTAAATCTGCCACAGCTGGCCGATCGGCGCAGAGAGACCCGCTCCGTCCGCCTGAGGCAGAAAGATCAGCTCTGCATGACTCTCATTCCCGACGACCCTCTGGCGCACCGCGCGCTTGAGTCGTTACTTCACGCCGAAGCGAACGTGCGGCGGCGATTGGCGGGCGATCTTGAGCGCGAGGGGCTGTCTGCAAGCGGCTTCTTTGTGCTCGTCGTGCTCGTCAGCGCCGGCGGCGAGCTGGAGCTGCGGGCGCTTCGCCACCGCCTCCAAACCTCGAAGGCCAACGCAACTGAGCTGATCGACACGCTCGTCGTCCGCGGCCTCGTCACGCGCAGCCGGATGCCTGTTGATCGCCGTACCGTGCTGGTTGCGCTGACGCCCTCTGGCCGCGCAACGGTGGACCGCTGCTTCCCCGAACACAGCGAGCGCGTGCAGCGCGCCTTTGCTGTCCTGAACGAGGAAGAGAAGCGTTCGCTGGCAGTGATCTGCCGCAAGCTCGCGGCGTGA
>JANRFB010000004.1 GCA_030725785.1 Solirubrobacteraceae bacterium | reverse complement strand
CTTCCGCGCCTGCGGCCGCGAAGGCTGGCCGATCACGACGACCGAGCTGGGGCCGAGCGATACCGACTGCGTCTATGCCTGGGGCTCGAACATGATGATTCGCCGCAGCGCCTTTGAGGCCGTTGGCCTCTTCGATCCCCTACTACCTGTCGGCGGCGATGAACAGGAGTGGGAGGAGCGCTGGAGAGCGAGCGGCGGGCGAATCCGCTACCTCGCCGCCGCGGCCGTCGACCACGTTCGCTGCGGCGAGGATTCACGGCTCAGATCGCTCTGCGATGCCGCCCGCGGGCGTGGCCGAGTGGCGCGGAGGTTTGATGAATCGCGCGGAACTGCACCGTCAATCTGGGGCGAGCTTCGAGTCTTCGCGGGCTGCCTCTGGCACGGGCCGCGCCGACTCTGCTCGATGGGTCCTGTCACCGCCGCGCACAGCTGGGGGCGGATCGAGTCAGCTATTTCGCGCAAGCCGCTCAGCGGCGCGCCGGTCATCAGCGGTGTCAATGACTTCATGTCAGGCAGTGGCGGGCAAGTCTCTGGCCGCCGCGCAAAGCTACTGGCGCTCGCCGACCGCGCGGCCGACCTGCGCGAAACGCGCTCGCGCCGGGAGCTCCAGCGCGCCGCCGCGTCTTCACCTCAGCGCAGCGTGCTTGTGCTGACGATCGCCAGCGACCAGGGACCCTCGCTGCTTGCCGAGCAGCGAGCCGAGCTTGGCCGCTCCCACCACAGCGTGGAGCTGCGCGTAGCGGCCGCCGCAGGCGCGGGCAAGTTCGAAAACCTCAACTCGCTGATCGAAGCAGCCGACAAACCCGAATACGACTGGATCGTTGTGCTCGACGATGACGTTGACCTGCCAAGCGACTTCCTTGATCCGTTCCTATTCGCCGCCGAAGCCGCCGGGCTGCAGATCGCCCAGCCTGCGCACCGCCTCCACTCCCACGCCGCCTGGCCGATCACGCGCCGCCAGCGCGGAGTGCGCTCGCGCCGCACGACCTTCGTTGAGATAGGCCCGGTGACGGCCTTCGCGCCGGCCGCCGCCGAACTGCTGATTCCATTCCCGAACCTGCGCACCGGCTGGGGACTCGACGCGCACTGGGCCGCGGTCGCCGCGCAGCGCGGCTGGCCGATCGGGATCGTTGACGCAACGCCGGTTGGCCACACGCTGCGGCCGGTTGCCGCCGACTATCCGCGCGAGGACGCAATCGCAGAGGCTCAAGAGTTCCTCCGCGGCAGGCCCTACCTAAGCCGCGACGAAATCCGCACCGTGGGAATTCAGCGATGAAAGTTGCCGTCGTATCTGAGTTCTACCCGCGCGCCCATGACCCTGTGCTCGGCATCTGGGCGCACCGCCAGGCGCAGGCAGCGATTGCCGCTGGGGCCGAGGTTCGCGTCGTAGTCCTAAACCGCGTCGTTCCGCCGGCGGCAACACCGATCCTCAGCCGCCCGGCAGCGGCACTGAAGCTCGCGCGGCACCCTTCGCGCTCGCAGATCGACGGCGTTCAGGTTGATTACGTCCGATACGCCTCGCCGCCGATGGGCCGCTCGTATGGATCTTGGGGTAGTTGGGCGGCGAAGCCGCTTGGCCGCGCGCTAACAAAGCTGCGCAAGGAATTCCCGTTCGACCTGATCCACGCCCACAACGCCGTCCCAGCCGCCGACGCCGTGCTGACCGCGGGAATTACAGACCCGCTTGTCGTCTCCGTTCACGGCGCCGACCTCTACTACACCGCCCCGCGCTTCCCCGAGGGGCGCGCTGCGATTGAGCGTGCTTTTGAGCAGGCGCGGCTGGTGATCGCCAACAGCGCAGGGATCGCAGACGACTGCGCCGAGCTTGGCGCCGAGCGCTGCGAGGTAGTCCACCTCGGCACCGACCTGCCTGCGAGCCGCGCGCCGCGGCCCGAGCATCCAACGCTAGTCACAGTCGCCCACCTTGCGACGCGCAAGCGACACGCCGACGTGCTGCGCGCGATCTGGGTGCTGCGCGACCGCTTCCCCGATCTCCACTACCTGGTCATCGGCGACGGGCCGGAGCGAGCCAATCTTGAGCAGTTGACCGATTCGCTGGACTTAAGCGAGCGCGTTGAGTTTGCCGGGCAGCTCAGCAACGAAGAGGCGCTTCGGCGAGCGCGCGAATGCTCGATCTTCGTGATGCCAAGCGTTGATGAGGCCTTCGGCGTCGCCTACATCGAAGCGATGGCCGGGTGGCTGCCAGCGATCGGCTCGGTCGGCGAGCCGGGGCCGTTTGAGATCCGTCTCTACGG
>JANRFB010000003.1 GCA_030725785.1 Solirubrobacteraceae bacterium | reverse complement strand
TGCTGGGACCGAGGCACCTCGGGGCGCAAGGAGCTTGACCCGCGCTACAAAGCGAACCGGCCCTCTAAGCCCGATCTCTTGCGTGAGCAGTGGCCGCACTTCGCGCCGATAGTTGAAGCGTTCGGTTGGCACAACGTTCACGTCGATGGCTTCGAGGCCGACGATGTGATCGCCTCACTGGCCGAGATTGCAAGGACAGCCGCCGATCCGGTCCCGGTCGTGATCGTCACAGGCGACCGCGATTCGTTTCAGCTAATTGACCCCGAAGGCCACGTGACGGTGATGGCGACAGCACGAGGGATTACCGAGACGAAGTTCTACGACTACGAGGGCGTGATCGAGCGTTATGGCATTGCGCCGGAGTTGATCCCCGATTTCTACGGCCTGAAAGGTGATTCCTCCGACAACATCCCTGGCGTTCCGGGGATCGGCGATAAGACCGCCGCTGCGCTGCTGCAGCAGTTCGGGTCGCTGGAAACGATCCTCACCAGCGTCGACGAAATTAGCGGCGCCAAGCGCAAGGAAAACTTGACGAACTTTGCCGCCGACGCAAGGCTAAGCAAGGAACTGGCGACTATCCAGCGGGATGTCCCGCTCGACGTTGATCCCCTCGCGATCGCGGCCGAAGAGAGCGAGCCAAGCCGAGCCAAGCTCCGCGAGGTTTTCATTGAGTTTGAGCTGCGCGATCCGTTGCGGCGGATTGAAGCCGAGCTCGGACCCGGAGGCGGAGCCGACGACGAGGAGCCTGCGCCAATGTTGGAGCCTGAGCCTGCCGTCGACGTGACCGTCGCGGCTACCTCGCTCGCCAAGGCGGTCGATCTGGGTGGGAAAGCGAATCCGCTGGCGATTGCAGTCGCAGCGCCCCAGATGGAGGACGGCGAGCTTTTCGCGCGCGAGCAGGCGTGGCGCTTTGCTGCCTACTGCAACGGTCAAGCCGCCACCGGTGAGCTGGACGACACGGCGCAGCTGGCCGCCGCTTTGGGCCAGCGGCCCGTTGTAGTCCATGACGCCAAGGCGCTCGGCACCGTGCCCAAGGTGATCGCCCACGACACGCTCTTGGCCGCCTACTTGCTTGAGCCGTCGCGGCGCAGCTTTGTGCTCGACGAACTCTGCGAAGAGGCTGGGATCGCAATCTCGCTCGATGACCCAATTGCTCGCGAGGCGGCCTTAACGTCGCTTCTCGCCGCGCGCCAACGCTTGATGCTCGAAGAGCGCGGCGAGCTAGAGCTGCTAGACGAGATCGAACTGCCGCTGATTCCGGTGCTGCGCTCAATGGAGCTGGCGGGCGTGCGGCTCAACACCACGACGCTGGCCGAGATCGCTGATCGCGTGAGGACCGAGATCGCGAGTCTCGAGCAGCAGATCTGGGATCTAGCCGGCGAAGAGTTCGTAGTTGCGTCGCCTCAGCAGCTCAGCGCGATTCTCTTCGACAAGCTCGGTTTGACGAAGAAGCGCAAGGGCAAGACTGGCTATTCGACCGACGCGCGAGTCCTCCAGTCGATCCGCGACGAGCACGAGATCATCCCCGTCGTAGAACGCTGGCGCGAGCTCAATCAGCTCTCCAAGACCTACCTCGAGGCGCTCCCTTCTCTTGTTGACGAGAAGAGCAGGATCCACACGACCTTCGTTCAGGCCGCCGCCGCCACCGGTCGGCTGGCGTCAATCAATCCAAACATGCAGAACATCCCGGTGCGAACCGAGCTGGGCCGCGAGATTCGCGGCTGCTTCGAAGCGGCCCCGAAGCTAGCGTTGCTTGCGGCCGACTACTCGCAAGTTGAGCTGCGCCTGCTCGCACACGTCGCCGAGGAGCAGGTGTTGATGGACATCTTCAGCGCCGGCGAGGACGTCCACACCGCCACCGCTCGAGAGGTCTTCGGCGTGTCCGATGACGAAATCGATTCGGGCATGCGCTCGAAGGCGAAGATGATCAACTACGGCATCGTCTACGGCCTTGGCGATTACGGCCTTGCCGACCGGCTCAATATTTCGCGAGGCGAGGCCCGCGAGTTCATTGACGCTTACCTAAATCGGTTCGGAAAGATCCGCCATTTCATGGATCAAACCGTTGAGAAGGCGACCGACGAGGGGTTTGTGACGACGCTATTCGGCCGCCGCCGCAACATTCCAGAGCTGCGCTCGACGAACGGACAGACGCGCGCGATGGGGGAGCGATTGGCGCTGAACACGATCGTTCAGGGCACCGCAGCGGACGTGATGAAGCTGGCGATGATCGAGGTTGCTGCTCTGCTCGCCGCGACCGACCTAAAGACCGAGATGATCCTCACAATCCACGACGAACTGCTCTTCGAAGGCCCTAAATCAGAGCAGAAAGAGCTGACCGGGCTGGTTCAGACGGGGATGATTGCCCCTTGGGGTGAGCGCCAACCACCGTTGGCTGTCGATATCGGTGCGGGACGGACGTGGCTGGAGGCGAAGTAATACCGCTAACCTTGGCGTTCAATGACAACCACATCTACCGACCAGTCCACTGAAATCGACGTTGAATCGCAGATTGTCCCCGGAAGCGACGGGATGCTGCTTGAGATCGACGGTCAGATCGTCCCTAACTACGCAGCAACCTTTACGACCTTCAACGAGGGTGAGGTCGTCTCCGGCCGCGTAGTCCAGATCGACAAAGACGAGGTTCTCGTCGACGTCGGCTTCAAGAGCGAGGGAGTAATCCCCTCAGCCGAACTTTCGATTCGCAAGAACATCGATCCCGGCGAAGAGGTTGAGCTCGGTGAAGAGATCGACGTGCTCGTTCTCACGAAGGAGGATCAGGAAGGTCGCCTGATCGTTTCTAAGAAGCGCGCCCGCTTCGAGAAGGCTTGGCGCCGCATTGAGGCTGCCGCCGAAACGGGCGAAGCCGTCGAGGGCACCGTCATTGAGGTCGTCAAGGGTGGCCTGATCATCGACCTCGGTATTCGTGGCTTCCTGCCTGCCTCGCTGGTTGACATTCGCCGCGTTGCCGAACTAGACGAGTTCCTGCACACAAAGATCATTTGCAAGGTCATCGAGATCAACCGCCAGCGCAACAACGTCGTTCTGTCGCGCCGCGCTGTGCTCGAAGAGGCACGCAAGGGTCAGCGCCAAGAGATCCTCGACCAGCTCCAGCCGGGGCTCGTCGTCGAAGGCCAGATCTCGAACATCGTCGACTTCGGCGCCTTCGTTGATCTCAACGGCATCGACGGACTGATTCACATCTCCGAGATTTCGTGGTCGCACGTTAACCACCCCAACGAGGTGCTCGAGATTGGCCAGACGGTTCAGGTCAAGGTGCTCGAGATCGATCGCGACCGCCAACGAATTTCTCTTGGTCTCAAGCAGACCCAAGATGATCCATGGCAGCGCGTTGTCGACACCTACAACATCGGTGACGACCTCGAAGGAACCGTTACGAAGGTCGTCACCTTCGGCGCCTTCGTCGAGATTCTCGATGGCGTTGAAGGTCTCGTCCACATTTCGGAGCTTGCCGCGCACCACGTCGAGAATCCACGTGAGGTCGTCCAACCTGGCGACGAGATCAAGGTCAAGGTGCTCGAAGTTGATGACGAGCGCCGTCGCCTCTCGCTCTCGGTCAAGCGCGTCGAGGGTCAGATCCTCTCGGCTCATACCGGCAACCTTGAGTTCCCAGAGGAGGACGCCGCTATTGAGGCGCCGGCCGACCTCGTCGTGCCTGTCGTCGACGAAGAGCTACTTGCCGCAGCGACGCCAGCGGAGGCCGCTGCAGAGGCTGAAGTTGTAGCTGAGGCCAATGAGATTGAGGCTGAGGCCGCCGCAGAGACCGAGGTGGAAGCTGACGCTGCTGCCGAAGTTGAAGTTGAGGCAGAGGTAGCCGAGGCAGAGACTGAACTGGTCGCCGAGGTTGAGGAGGTAGCTGAAGCTGCCGCCGACGCCGGCGCCGACGCACCGCCTGCGGACTCGCAGGACTGACGCTGGCGGCGCTGCGCTGACCGATTTAGCCCCCGTCCCGTTCGTAGGCCTGACCGGGGGTATGGGGTCGGGCAAGAGCACAGCGCTCGGCGCGCTGGAGCGGCTAGGCGCGCTGACGCTCTCAACCGACGCGGTAGTTCACTCGCTCTACGAGCAGCAGCACGTGGTTGACCAGGTGGTCGATCGCTGGGGCGCCGAGGTTGCCCCGGCCGGCGCCGTCGACCGCGCCGCGCTGGCACGGTTCGCGTTCGCAGATCCGCAGGAGCGTGCATGGCTTGAAGGTCTGATCTGGCCGCTGGTCGGGGCGCGGGTCGCACAGTTCCGCGAAGGCTCACTCGTCCACGAACCTCGGCCGCGGGCGGCAGTCGTCGAGACGCCACTGCTTTTCGAAGCCGGGATGGATGGGATCTACGACGCGACGATCGCGGTGATCGCTCACGAGGAGCTGCGCCGCCAGCGTGCAGCAGCGCGGGGTCATGAAGCGGCCGATGAACGACACGCCCGCCAGCTAAGTCAGCAGGAGAAAGCGGATAGGGCTACATACGTGGTCATCAACGACGGCACGACCGCCGAGCTCGAGGCCGAGCTGGCGTCAATTCTTGAGCGGCTTGCCGGGTGAGCACTACCGGTGCACGCCGCCGCCGCCGCCGGTGGTGGCCAGCGGTCGCGGTTCTTGTCGCTGCTGCGTTGCTCGTGGCAATGCTTAGCGGTCTTGACGCGCTGAAACGAGTCGACAAGGCAGTTACGGAGATCTCCTACCCGCTCCGATACGACGACATCATTCGTCAGCAGGCGCGCGCAAAGAACATCGACCCAGCTCTGATCGCTGCGGTGATCTACGCCGAATCGGGTTTCATCGCGGGTAGAACGTCGTCGGCCGGGGCGGAGGGGCTGATGCAGATCACTCCGGAGACGGCGCGCGACATTGCCCGCCGCTCTGGCGGCACGGCGTTCACGATTGAAGACCTCGCCACACCGCAGATCAATATCTCCTACGGCTCATACCTTCTGCGCGAGCTGCTTGACCGTTACGACGGCGACGTTGACGCAGCTCTGGCGGCCTATAACGCCGGGCCCGGTAACGCAGACAAATGGGGTGGGTCGCAGCTGAAGGCCGACCAGATTCCGTTCCCTGAGACGCGCGCGTACGTTGAGAAGGTGCTTGAGGCTCAGATCCAGTACCGCGAGCGCTACAACAAGGAGCTCGGGCCGGCGCCGTAGCCTGAAGATACCCTTGGGGCGATGCCCCCGTTTCGTCTCGACAGCCCATTCACGCCTGCCGCAGACCAGCCGGCTGCGATCGACGCGATCTCGGCTGCGATCGAGGCCGGCGAGCGCAACACAACGCTGCTGGGAGCGACCGGTACCGGCAAGACGATGACGATGGCTGGCGTGATTGAGCGGGTCCAGCGGCCAACGCTCGTGATGGCCCACAACAAGACGCTCGCGGCGCAGCTCTGTAACGAGTTTCGGACCTTCTTCCCAGACAACGCCGTCGAGTATTTCGTCAGCTACTACGACTACTACCAACCTGAGGCGTACGTTCCGTCGAAGGATCTGTTCATCGAGAAGGATTCTGCGATCAATCAGGAGGTCGACCGGCTCCGCCACGCAGCCACGGCGGCGCTCTTTGCGCGCCGCGACGTCCTTATCGTCGCCAGCGTCTCGGCGATCTACGGGATGGGGTCGCCCGAAACGTACGACAACAACGTGCAGATTCTGCGCCAAGGAGAGAACGTCGACCGTGACGGGCTTCTGCGCAAGCTCGTAGCGATTCAGTACACGCGCAACGACGTCGCGTTGACCCGCGGGACGTTCCGCGTTCGTGGCGAAGCGCTCGAGGTCTTCCCGGCCTACGCCGAGAGCGCTTACCGTGTGACGCTTTTTGGCGACGAGGTCGAGCGGCTACAGCAGTTCGACCCACTGACCGGCGAGCTGCTCGAGGATGGGCTCGAACACATTGCCGTTTGGCCTGCAACCCACTACAACGTCGAGGAGGGGAGCCTCGACGCGGCCGCCGATGAGATCAGCCGCGAGCTCGAGCAGCGCTGCGCAGAGCTGGAGGCCGAAGGTAAGCAGCTCGAGCCGCTGCGGCTGCGCCAGCGCACCCAGTACGACATCGAGATGATGCGCGAGGCGGGTTTTTGCAGCGGGATCGAGAACTACTCACGGATTCTCGACGGCCGTAAACCGGGCGAGCGCCCTTACTGCCTGATCGACTACTTCCCAGACGATTTCGTCTGCTTCATCGACGAGTCGCACCAGACGGTGCCGCAGATCGGCGCGATGTACAAGGGCGACCGCAGCCGCAAGCAGACGCTCGTCGACTATGGCTTCCGTCTTCCCAGCGCGATGGACAACCGTCCGCAGACATTTGAGGAGTTCCTCTCAATCACGCCGCAGATTGTCTTCGTGAGCGCCACGCCGGGTGGCTACGAGCGCGATCACTCGGGCGTGATCGCTGAGCAGATCGTGCGTCCGACGGGGATCGTTGATCCAGTTGTCGAGGTGCGCGAGACGCTCAATCAGATCGACAACCTGCTCGGCGAGATCAAGAAGCGCGTCGACCTGGGTGAGCGGACTCTGGTTACGACGCTGACGAAGAAGATGAGCGAGGACCTGACCGACTACCTCGTCGAGATGGGCGTCCGCGTTCGCTACCTGCACAGCGACGTCGACACGCTTGAACGGATCCAGATCATTCGCGACCTGCGACTGGGTGAATTCGACGTGCTCGTCGGCGTCAACCTGCTGAGAGAGGGGCTCGACATCCCGGAGGTGTCGCTGGTTGCAATTCTCGACGCCGACAAGGAAGGCTTCCTGCGCGGCGAGACGTCCTTGATCCAGACGATTGGCCGCGCCGCGCGCCACGTTGATGGCACGGTCCTGATGTACGCCGATCGAATCACCGACTCGATGAAGACCGCGATTTCGGAAACTGATCGCCGGCGCGAGATCCAGCTCGCTCACAACGAGCGCTACGGCATCACGGCCGCTTCAATCTCGAAGGGTGTCAGCGACATCGCCGAATTCCTCCAAGCTGAAAGCAAGACGCCGAAGAAGGCCCGTCGCGGCGCGAAACTCAATGCCAGCGAGCACGCCCCCGATGAACTCGAAAAGGCGATCGTGATGCTCGAAGAGGAGATGCTCGCAGCCGCTGAAGAGCTCCGCTTCGAACACGCCGCCCGCCTGCGCGATGAACTGCGCGATCTAAAGCGCCAGATGGACGGGCTAGAAGCGGCCGGTCTGCGGCCCGAACCGGCTACCGACTGAGCTGCGCGAGAGTAAGGTGGCGCGATGCGCGGGACAATAATGGCGGTGTTCGCCGTCGCCCTCCTCTGCGCACAGGTCGAGGCTGCCGCGGCGCAGCCACCGCCGCGCTTCTTCGGCGTGATGGGTAACGGGCCGCTAGATCGCGCCGGTGTTGACCTTGTCAAAGAGGCCGCGGTGATGAGTAGTAATGGAGTGGAGACGGTCCGGTTACCGATCGAGTGGCCCGATCTTCAGCCCTATCGCTCCTTCGCTGACGTTCCAGCCAAGGAGCGGGCCCGCTTCGTCGACGTTGGTGGAACACCGACGGCCTTCGCCGCCACAGATGGCCGAATCAAGGCGTCGGCACTCAGCAACATCGAAGTGTTGGCGCTCGTGATGCGCTCGCCGCTTTGGGCTGGCCGCGACCCAAGCAATTACATGACCACTCCGCGAGACCCAGAGCAGTACGGCGCCTTTCTTTCGGCGCTAATCGGCCGCTACGGCCCAAGCGGCAGCTTTTGGAGCGAGAACCCTGAAATCCCGCGCCGTCCACTGCGTCATTTCCAGATTTGGAACGAACCAAACCTGAAGCACTACTTCCCGGTCGCGTCATGGGCGCCCGCCTACGCACGGCTCCTGCGCAGCTCGTACAAGGCGATCAAGGCCGCTGACCCAAACGCAACCGTCGTGAGTGCTGGAATGCCCAACTTCGCTTGGCGTGATTACGCGAAACTATTTCGGGCCGGCGTCCGGGATCGAGGCTACTTCGACGCCATCGCCGTTCACCCTTACACCGACACCGCTGCAGACTGCGTCGAGATCCTCGGCCGCGTCCGGCGAGTTCTGGATGCCAACGGCGCGCGCAAAGCTCCGATCTGGGTAACTGAGACGGGGTGGCCATCGGCACAGGGCAAGGCGAAGGTGCTGCCGCAGCATCGAGGCTGGATTACGACCCCCGCCGGTGAGGCAACAAAGCTGGCGGCGGCCTACCGCGCCTACGCGAAGAACGCGAAAGACTTGCGGCTGACGCGCGTTTACTGGTACAGCTGGGTTAGCAGCGACGTACGCGGCGGTGACGCTTGGGATTTCGCCGGGCTGCGCACGGTGGGCGGCGATGGCAGCTTCGTCGATAAACCAGCGCTCGCTGCCTATCGCCGCGTCGCCCGCAGCCTGCGTGCAGCTGCGCGATAGCTCTTGGTTTGGTGCTCAATCGGCTACGACTGAGCGGTAGCAAGGCTACGCTTTGTCGATGAGCAATTCGCCTTCAGTTGACCCAAGTGAGAGCCGAAGTGAAGCGCTGGCGCGGATCGACACCGTAGAGCGTGCGCTGGAGCAGCTCGCGGCGACGGTCCGTTCGCAGACAGCCGAGCTGCAAGAAGAGCTTGGGCAGGTGCGCCTCAGCGTGATCGAGATGCACTCGCACGCCGTTTCGAAGCTGACACCAACGCCGCTTACCGAACCGCCCGTAGGCGGCGATGCGCCGGAGGGCAGCACCGAGGGCGCGCGGCTCGTGGCGCTCGAGCTGGTCGGTCGTGGGATCACGCTCGACGAGGCAAAAGACCGGCTGCGTGAAGCTTTCCCTGGCATCGACGCCGATCGCGTTCTGCGCGAAGTCGGCGCAACTCCGAGCGTCTAGGGCTGTTGTAACGGAAGTGCGTGCTTTAGCGACAATTGCTGCAACCGCGGCCACCGTCGCGGCCTTCGCGGCCCCCGCGCAGGCAGCAAAGCTTTCGCCAACCTTCTTTGGCGTCATGGCTAACGGCCCTCTCGACGCTCCAGGCGTCGATCTGGCCAAGGAGGGCGCGGTGATGCGCGCTAGCGGGGTCGGGACGATCCGTCTGCCGGTTCAGTGGCCACAGCTACAGCCGTACGCGAGCTTCGACCAGATTCCAGAGAGCGCCCACCAATACTTCACCAACGTCGGCGGTATTCCAACCGATTTTTCGACCACCGATGCTCAGATCGCAGCGGCGGCCCGGAACAAAATTGACGTGACCGCCCTAGTGCTACGTTCGCCAGCGTGGGCCGCGCTGAAGCCCAGCGAAGTTTTCTCGCCGCCACGCCAGCCGGCAGCCTACGGCCGTTTTCTGAAAACGCTGATCGGTCGCTACGGCCCGAAAGGCAGCTTCTGGCCAGCTAATCCCTCGCTGCCGAAGCGGCCGCTGCGCAACTTTCAGATTTGGAACGAGCCAAGTCTGAGCCGATACTTCACCGTTAAGCCGTGGGCTCCGGCCTATGCGAAGTTGCTTCGTGCGTCCTATACGGCGGTGAAGGCTGCCGACCCTGGCGCGAAGGTGATCACAGCCGGGCTGCCCAATTTCTCTTGGCGCGATTACGCCACGCTCTTCAAGTCTGGGATGAAGGCGCGCGGTTACTTTGACGCCGTCGCCGTCCATCCGTTCACTGGAACGGCCAGTGGCAGCGTCAAAATCCTCGGCTATGTTCGCGCCGTGCTTGACGCCAATGGCGCCCGCAAGACACCGCTTTGGGTAACCGAAATATCGTGGCCCTCCGGGCGCGGAAAGGCCGACGCCAATCAAGGTTGGGTGACGACTGAGGCCGGTGAAGCAGTAAAGGTTGACCAGGTCTACCGCGCTTACGGCAGGAGCGCCGCCCGGTTGAAGCTCGCGCGCGCCTACTGGTACAACTGGGTTAGCAGCGACAGCGGTAGCCAAGACGCGTTTGAGTACGCCGGGCTACGCCGCGTCGCGGCCGACGGCAGCTTCGCCGACAAGCCGGCGCTCGGCGCGTATCGCAAAGTTGCGCGCGCGCTTACGCGCTAGTCGGCTCCCCGCCCCGGCGCGACTGCGAGGCCGCTGGCGGCCAATAGACTGGCTCTAATGTCCTCCGCCAACTCAATCGTCGTGTCCGGCGCCCGCGAGCACAACCTCAAGGACATTTCGCTCGAGCTTCCGCGTGACGCGCTGGTAGTCATCACCGGCCTATCCGGCTCCGGCAAGTCATCGCTAGCGTTCGACACGATCTACGCTGAAGGCCAGCGCCGCTACGTCGAATCGCTTAGCGCCTACGCGCGCCAGTTCCTCGGCCAGATGGACAAGCCGGACGTCGACTCGATCGAAGGGCTTTCGCCAGCGATCTCGATCGATCAGAAAACGACGTCGCGCAACCCGCGCTCAACCGTTGGCACCGTGACCGAGGTTTACGACTATCTGCGCCTGCTTTGGGCTCGCGTCGGCCACCCGCACTGCTACAAGTGCGGCGCCGCAATTGCTGGCCAATCGGCTGAGCAGATAATCGATCAAGTGACCGAGCTGCCGGAAAGCACGCGGCTGCTCGTGATGGCTCCGCTGATCCGTGACCGCAAGGGCGAGTACGGGAAGCTATTCGAAGGGCTCCGTGCCGACGGCTACGCGCGCGTCAAGGTTGACGGCGAGCTGCTGATGCTCGACGAGGAGATCGAGCTTGACCGCAAGTTCAAGCATTCGATTTCGGTGGTCGTCGACCGGCTCGTGATCCGTGAAGGAGTTCGTAAGCGTCTCGCCGATTCAATTGAGACGGCGGTCGCCCTTGGCGGCGGAATCGTAGAGGTCGAAACGGCTCCGGAGAAAGGGGAGGGCGAAGTGATGACCTTCTCGGAGAGCTTCGCCTGTTTGAAGTGCGGCGTTTCGATGCCGGAGCTCGAGCCGAGGATCTTCTCGTTCAACTCGCCGCATGGCGCCTGTGAGCGCTGCAGCGGCCTCGGTTCGCAGATGGAGATCGACGAGGAGCTGATCGTTCCAGACGGTTCGCTCTCAATCGCGGCTGGCGCACTGGCTCCGTGGGCGGCCAGCAGTTCGAACTACTACGAGCAGATAACGCAGGCGCTGGCGGCCGAGTACGACGTCGACATGAGCGTCCCTTGGGAATCGCTCAGCAAGAGCGAGCGCGACTATTTCCTCCACGGCACCGGCAAGAACGCCGTTGAGGTGACGTATCGCAACCGCTACGGCCGCGAGCGCTCCTACTCGACCCGCTTTGAGGGAATCATCCCCAACTTGGAACGCCGCTATCGCGAAACCGATTCGGAAGCGATGCGCGAACGGATTGAGGAGTTCATGGCGGTCGCCGACTGCCCGGCCTGCGACGGCTCGCGGCTACGTCCCGAGTCGCGCGCTGTACTAGTCGACGGAATCTCGATCAATGAATTCACGGCGCTCTCGGTGCGCCGCGCCCTGAGCTGGATCGATGAGGTCGAGCTGAGCGAAACTGAGGCTCACATCGCGCGGCTGATCATGCGTGAGATCTCGGAGCGGCTGAGCTTCCTTGAGAACGTTGGAATTGGCTACCTGTCGCTGAATCGGGCGGCCGCGACGCTTTCAGGCGGCGAAGCGCAGAGGATCCGCCTCGCGACCCAGATCGGCTCCGCCTTGGTCGGAGTTCTTTATGTCCTTGACGAGCCGTCAATTGGCCTCCATCAGCGCGACAACGGCAAGCTGATCAAGACGCTCGAGAACCTACGCGACCTTGGTAACACAGTTCTCGTAGTTGAGCATGACGAGCAGACGATGCGCGCCGCCGACTGGCTAGTTGACATGGGGCCTGGCGCCGGCGAACACGGCGGCCAGATAGTGGCTGAAGGCACGGCTGCCAAGGTCGAGAAGAACAAGCGCTC
>JANRFB010000002.1 GCA_030725785.1 Solirubrobacteraceae bacterium | reverse complement strand
TGTGTTAAGCACGCCGCCAGCGTTCGTCCTGAGCCAGGATCAAACTCTCCATAAAGTACATCGACTTCAGGCCCGAAGGCCTTTACTCGAATGTTTGAGAGTTCGCCATGACCTACTTCTGCGGCACTCCGTACACGGGGTGCCGCGGTCTTGACTGGTTACTACTCAGACCGCCACGTGGCCAGCAAAGCCGGCCACCGGCGGTTCGAACCTGGACGCACATCCGGGTCAGGTGTTCAGACCCGGAGGTACGCATGCTGTTGAGTTTTCAAAGACCGACACACCTCTGCGGGAAGGGGATTCCTTCTCGAGGGGCGCCCGGCGAGATACGCCGAGAACCGGATCGCAGTTCAGGGCTACTTCGCCCCGCTTACGACCGCTCTGCATCGTAGCAGGATTCAGCGCACTTTTATCGGTTCGGCTCGAACCTTTTGAAGCGCCGGCGCCCGATCTGGACAACTGCTCCGGAGAGGAGCTCGGCGCTGACGTCCAGATCGCACGAATCGACCGCGTCGCCATCGACCTTTACACCGCCTTGCTCAACTAGGCGTCGTGCCTCAGAGCGCGAGATTCCAAACGCTTCGGCGAGCACCATCGGTAGATGAATCGAGCCGCCGGACGCTTCGAAACGAAACGTGTCGACCTCCTCGGGTATCTCGTGTTCTACGAACTGGCTAACGAATTGAGCTTCGGCGCGGTCGGCGGCCGCGGCGTCGTGGAAGCGAGTCACTATTGCCTTTGAAAGAGCCACTTTGGTGTCGCGTGGGCCGGTCACGTCAGGCGGACTGGGGATTGCGAGAAGATCGAACCAACCCGCCATCGCCTCGTCGGGCAGCCGCATCGTGCGGCCAAACATTTCATCGGCGCTCGCCTCGATCGCGATTTCGTTGCCCTTCGTCTTCGACATTTTTTCGACGCCGTCGATACCAGTGAGAATCGGCATCGTCATCACTGCCTGCTCGGCCATTCCGTAGTGGCGCTGAATGTCGCGACCGAGCAGGAGGTTGAACGTTTGGTCGGTTCCGCCAATCTCAACATCCGAAGCGATTGCGACCGAGTCGTAGCCCTGCATCAACGGATAGAGGAGCTCGAGGATCGAGATCGGCGCGCCGGACCGATAGCGGTTTGCGAAATCTTCACGTTCGAGTAGCTGCGCGACGGTCGTCGTCCGCACAAGAGTGAGCAAGTCGGCCATCGACATGTCGAGCCATTCGCTGTTGTAGCGCAGCTCGTAGCGCTCAGGATCTTGATCAAGAATGCGGCCCGCCTGGGCTTCGTAGCTCGCCGCGTTCGCGACGATCTCCTCGGTGGTCAGCACAGGGCGCGTTTCCGAGCGGCCGCTCGGATCGCCAACCCGCGCCGTATAGTCGCCGACTATTAGCACTACGCGATGACCCTGATCTTGGAACTCGCGGAGCTTTGTCAGCACGACCGAATGACCGAGGTGGATGTCGGGGGCGGTTGGATCTAGCCCTAGCTTTACGCGCAGTTGCCTCCCCTCCTTCTCCGCCAACTCCAGTTTGGCCTCAAGCGCGCCGGCTGGAAGAGCCTCAGCGGCGTTGGCGGTCAGCTGCGCGGATTTTGAAGCGGCGGATTCCATCAGGGGCAATGCTAGTCTGAGTACAGAGCAGGACGCCTCCACTATCGGTTGCGGCTTGCGGAGCTTGATGGCGTTTTTGCCGCCGCTGCGCGCGTCTTAGCCTCAGCAGACACAGATGACCGAAGAGAACGAAGAGACCCCAACCGTCGGTGCCGACGACGTTCCTGTCGCGCCGGTTCCGCGCGTGCGCAAGCCGCGCGTCAAGCGCCTGCGGATGATCCTGATCACAGTCCCATTGATCGCTCTCGCGATCGTCTCGACCGTCTTTGGAATGATGATGGCGGTCGCATCCGAGCTCCCAAACCTGCAGAGCGAGAACGGCTTCAAGACGGCCCGCAACTCGGTTCTGCTCGATACGCTAGGGCGGCCGCTCGGGATTCTTAAGAGCACCCGCAACCGTGTTCTCATCCCCTACTCCGACATCTCACCGTTCATGCGGAATGCTGTTATCTCAGTCGAAGACCAGCGTTTTTATGAGAACAACGGGGTCGATCCGCGGGGAATCTTGCGTGCGTTCGTCCAGGACACTCTCGCGGGCGGGTCGCGCCAGGGTGGCTCCACAATCACGCAGCAATTCGTCAAGAACGCGCTTGAAGCGCAAGATGAGCGCACAGTTCCACAGAAGCTCCGCGAATCAGCGCTCGCCTACCATCTCACGCGCAAGTGGTCGAAAGAGAAGATTCTCAGCGAATA
>JANRFB010000001.1 GCA_030725785.1 Solirubrobacteraceae bacterium | reverse complement strand
GGTCACATCGACTTCCCGGAGGGGATGCTCGTTAAGCCTCGTGCGCTTGAGAATCTGCCAGACGACGAGATCGTGATCATCTGTACCGGCTCCCAGGGCGAGCCATTGAGCGCGCTGAGACGGATGGCTTTCAGCGAGCATCGCGAGGTCCAGCTTCGCCGCGGCGACACTGTGATCTTTAGCGCAACGCCTGTTCCGGGCAACGAGCGTGCGGTCTCCGAGACGATCGACCGGCTCTATCACATCGGTTGCACCGTGATGACGCCTCGCGACGCGCCGATTCACGCATCCGGCCACGGCTACGCCGAAGAGATCAAGCTGATGCTCAACCTCACGAAACCGAAGTACGTGATGCCGTTCCATGGCGACTTCCAGCGGCTTGAGCTCCACGGCCGGTTGGCTGAAGCGGTTGGTGTTGAGCCGGAACGAATCTTCAAGGGTGAGAACGGCTTGCCGCTCGAGATCACAGCCAACGGCGCTCGCTTCGGCGAGCCAGTTGCTTCAGGGATGGTCTTCGTTGATGGCGTCGAGCTTGGTGAGGTCAACGAGGCGCCGCTTCGCGACCGCCGGATGCTTAGCGCCGACGGGATCTTCGTCGTCGTGGCGACGATTTCGGCGGAGGACGGTTCCTCGATGGCCGAGCCGGAGGTGATCTTCCGCGGCGTTCCATTCCCGGACGAAGCCAACGAGCTCCTCGACGACGTTCGCGCCGGTGTCGAAGCGACAGTCGCGCGAGCTGCGAAAGAGTCGGTGAGCGAGATCGACGTGATCCAAGAGATGCTC
Organism: Solirubrobacteraceae bacterium; assembly: GCA_030725785.1. GTDB lineage: Bacteria > Actinomycetota > Thermoleophilia > Solirubrobacterales > Solirubrobacteraceae > F1-60-MAGs163. Next base: position 1,584 of record JANRFB010000001.1, on the reverse strand, counting down.
CATGATGATCTCGCAGCGCTGGTTTACGACCATCTGCGTCGCCGGCCGATGGTGCTGCCGGTCGTTGTTGAGGTCTAGTCCGACTCGGCCGCTGCCAGCGGCAGGCGCACGACAAATCGGGCGCCTGGTTGCGCGTCTTCAACGCTAACCGAACCACCATGGGATTCGGCGACAGTCCGAACGATCGCCAGCCCAAGCCCGGTCGAACCACCATGGTCGCCAGAGCGACGTACGAAGCGTTCGAAGATCCGCGCCCGCTGCTCGGGAGCGATACCGGGGCCGTCGTCGCTGACGATCAGCAGCGCCTCGTTGCCGTCGCCTTCGACTGCGACCTTCACTGTTGTCGCCGCCGGCGTATGGCGAACCGCGTTCTCAATCAAGTTCAATGCCAGCCGGTGGAGTTCGTCGCGGTTGCCGTCGACGATCGTTGGAGCGGCGGCATCGACAACGAGGCGGTGGTCCTCGGTCAATGCGCTCGCCTCAGCGCTCGCTTCGACAGCAATTGCCGTTAGGTCGATCGGCTCGCGTGAAACCGGCTGCTGGTCGTCGCTGCGAGCCAGCAGCAGCATGTCTGCGACGATGCGCCGCATCCGCTGAGAGCTGCGCAGCGCTGAGGATGCGGCCTCCTGGCGGTCCCCGTCGAGGCTGTCGGAGAGCAGTTCAAGGTTGGCGAGGATGCTGGTCAGCGGCGTTCGAAGTTCGTGCGAAGCGTCGGCGACAAATTCGCGCTGGCGTGCCAGCGCGCCCTCGGTTTCGCCGCGTGACGCTTCAAGCGCAGTGAGCATCTCGTCAAAGGTGCGTGCCAGCTCGGCAACTTCGTCGTCGGTCGGTGGTTCGGGGACATGGCGGTCGGGGTCGCGGGTGCGGGCGATCTCTTGTGCCGTCGCCGTCAGGTCGGTGATCGGCCGCAGCGAGCGGCGCGCCAGCGCCAGGCCGCCGAGCAGCGCCAGCAGCGAGCCGCCGACGATGCCGGCAATCAAGACGAGCCGCAGCTGATTGATCGTCCGTCGCAGCTCGGCAAGCGGTCTCGCATATTCGATCCAGACTTGGAAACTCAAGCCTTGGCCGCCGCCACTGGTCAACGAGGCCAAACGGGTCTCGATCAGGTGACTCGCGTTTTCAGTCGTTCCTGGCTCGGTTGGAAGGCCAAGCTCCGGCGCGCCGGGGGTCTCGCCGCCAGGAATCGGTTCGCGGTTGCCCCAGAAAAGCCGGATCGCGGCGTTATTGGGCGAGGCGTATAGCTCCAACGGAGGGTTGATCTCAAAATCCGTTGAGGAGGTTGGAGTGATCGTCAAGCGCTCCTCAAGACGTCTGGCGGCATCGGCAGTGTCGCGCACGAAGTCGGCGCGCAAGCGCGACGTCGTCAGCGAGCCGAAGGCGGCGGCGAAGGCGCAGAGGATCAGAAAGGTCAGCCCCGCCGACACCAGCGCCAGGCGCCAGCGGATGCTGATCCGGTCAAACACGAAGCACGTATCCGACTCCGCGCACAGTGTGCAGAAGGCGCGACTGACCGTCGGCCTCAAGCTTGCGACGGATGTTGGACACGAAAACCTCGATTGTGTTGGTGTCGGCGAACGGGTCGTA